>NZ_CP041146.1:5203888-5510000 GCF_006494775.1 Nocardioides humi
TGGGGCCCGAGCAGGCGCTGTACGAGTGGAACTACCAGCGCCAGCTGCTCGCGATCCGGCTGGCGGAGTCGCGCGGGGAGCGTCTCACCGACGCCGGGCTGTTCACCGAGGAGTACTTGGAGGAGCGGCCGCTGCTCGCGGCGATGCGGAGCAGCGGCGACCCGCCGCCGGTGCTCCTCATCGACGAGGTCGACCGGGCCGACGACGAGTTCGAGGCGCTGCTGCTGGAGTTCCTCGGCGAGCGCTCGATCTCCATCCCGGAGCTGGGGACGGTCCGCGCGGCCGGGCCGTTCGTCGTCGTCCTCACCTCCAACCGGAGCCGGGACCTGCACGACGCGCTCCGCCGGCGCTGCCTCTACCACTGGATCGACTATCCGGACCCCGAGCAGGTCGCCCGGATCGTGCGCCGCAAGGTGCCCGGCGCCAGCACCGCCCTCGCCGACCTGGTCGCTGCGAACGTGGCCGGGTTCCGTGGCCTGGACCTCGACAAGCAGCCCGGATTGGCCGAGGCCATCGACTGGACCCGGGTGCTGGTCTCGCTGGGCCTGACCGACAGCCTCGTCGACGCCACCGTCGAGCCTGCACGGCTGGAGTCGACGCTCGGCGCGGTCGCCAAGACCGTCGACGACCGGGACACGCTGCGCCGGGTCGTGCTCGACGGACGGCTCGGATGACGGCGCCCGCCGGCGGTCCCGATCTCGCCGCGCTCGCCGTCGCCGTCGCCGCGCGGCTCCGGGAGGAGGGGGTGCCCGTCGACCTGCGCTCCGTCCAGCGGCTGACCGCGGCGCTGGTCCGTGCGACCGCGGGAGGCACGCCGCCCGGCCGCCGCCACCTCGACCTGATCGTGCGCACGACGCTCGCCCACCGCCGCGAGGACCTCGCCGTCATCGACCGGGTGCTCGCCGACCTGGCCGCCGGGCGGGCCGCCGGCGCGCCGCACGAGCTCCCCAGGGTCGTCCCCAACGGCACCCCGCGACGCCGCCCGTACGGCGAGCGGCCGGTGGCCGTCTCCGACGAGGAGCTGCCGTGGGCGACGCTGCGCCGGCCCGAGATGCAGGCCGCCGCGACACCGGCGGCCCCCGACTCCCGCCAGGTCCCGTTGACCGTGGCCAGCGCCCGGGTGGGCGCCGCCGACGAGCGGCTCGGCCCGCTGGACCCCGCCGAGGCGGAGCGGATCGGCCACGAGCTGCGTGCCGCGCTGGGTGACTGGCCACGGCGGCGTACCCGTCGCCGGGTCGCGGGGCGCCGCGGCCGGGTGTCGCCCCGGCGCAGCGCCGGCGCCTGGGGCCGGACGGGCGGCGAGCCGGTGCAGCTGGTGCGCGAGCGGCCGCGGCGCCGGCGCCGGCGCCTGGTCGTGCTCTGCGACGTGAGCGAGTCGATGCGGCCACACGTCACCTGCCTGCTGCACCTGCTCCGCGCGGCGGCGGTCGACGGCGGCGGCGAGACGTTCGTGTTCGGCACCCGGGTGACCCGGCTGACCCCCCTGCTCGCGCACCGGGACCCCGACGAGGCGGTGGCGGCCGTGAGCGCCTCGGTCACCGACCGCAACGGCGGCACCCGGATCGCCGGGAGCGTCCGCGAGCTGCTGGGCTCTCATCAGGGCGAGCTGCTGCGCGGCGCCGTCTGCGTGGTCGCCTCCGACGGCTGGGACGCCGACCCGCCCGAGGAGACCGGCCGTCAGGTGGCGCGACTGGCCCGCCGGACTCACCGCCTGGTCTGGCTCAACCCGCGCGCCGGCGAGCCGGGGTTCGCCCCGCTCGCGGGCGGGATGGCGGCCGCGCTGCCGTTCTGCGACCTGCTGCTGCCGGCCGGCACGGTCGAGGAGCTGCGGGACGCCGTCCGGCTGGTGGGGAGGAGCGGGCTCAGTTCCACAGGGTCACGTAGACGGCGGGACGGAACCTCTTGATGGGCACACCCGCCCCGCGCAGCATGGCCTGGGTCGCCCGCGGCGTGTGCAGGAAGCGCATCAGCTCGGCGGTGGTCGAGCCGTGATCGTCCTCCAGCGCCGCGGCCACCCAGATGCCGCGCTCCTTGGTGCCCTGCCCGCTCAGCCGCACCAGCCGTCCCTCGGCGACGTCGCCGGCGGCCGCGAACACCACGGCGGGCGCGACTGCCTCGGTGTGGGTCAGCTCCTCGAGCGCGGCCGCCTCGCTCTGGAAGATGCGCTGGTTCTCCTCCGGCACCCGGAGCCGGCGCAGCAGCGCCGGGATGGGCCCGCCGCCGCCGATCGCCGAGGGCCCCAGCAGCCAGGTGGCGCCGGCGAGGGCCTGGGCGGTGACCGGCTTCGCGGCGAGCGGGTGGGACGGGGCGGCGACCACCTCGACGTCGTAGGCCAGGAACGCACGGTGGACCACGCCGGGCACCGCGGTCGGCCACGGCGGGCCGATCGCGATGTCGATCGCCCGCGAGCGCAGCAGCCCCTCGAACTCGTCGGCGCGGTGCACGCTGAGCTCGACCTCGAGGTCGTCGGCGCGCTGGGTGAACGCCTCGATCAGCCCCGGCGCGGCGTACTCCGCGAACAGACTGGTCGAGCCCACCCGCAGCAGCCGCATGCCCTGCGACGCCCGGCTCACCTCCTGCACCGTGCGGTCCTGCAGGCCGAGCAGCTCCACCGCCCGGCTGGCCAGCCGCAGGCCGCCCGGCGTGAACGCCAGGCCGGACCCGGTGCGCACGAACAGGTCGTTGCCGAGCTCCTTGCGCAGCTGTGCGACGTGCATCGACACCGCGGACTCGGTCAGCCCGAGCGCGGCGGCCGCGGCTCGCACGGAGCCGTGACGGACCACCGCCGCGAAGGCGCGCAACTGTGCGATCGTCACCTTGCGAACACTAGTGGTCTCCCTGTCGACAGGAGGATGAACCCGTGACTCCGACACGGCTACGGGCCTATGCGGCGGTTGCCCGGCTCGGCTCGGTGAAGGCGGCGGCCGCGGAGCTCGGCGTCTCCGAGGCGGCGGTCTCCCTCCACGTCGGCCAGCTGCGCAAGGAGCTCGGGGACCAGCTGTTCGTGCGCACCGGCTCGGGCATCGCGTTCACCCCGGGCGGACTGCGGCTGGCCAGCCGCGCTGTCCAGCTGCTGGGCCTGCAGGACCGGACCGTGCAGGAGGTCCAGCAGGCCGGGGGAGCGCGGCGCCTGCTGCGGGTCGGGGTGTCGGGGCTCTTCGCGGAGTACGCCGCGCCGGGGCTGATCGAGGCGTTCACCCAGCGCGCCGACGACCTCGAGGTCGAGCTCCGGACCGACCGCGCCAGCCGGTTCGGCTCGCTGCTGGTGACCCGGACCATCGACGCCGCCGTCGGGCCGCGGGTCCAGCTCGCCGCGCCCGAGCTGTCCACCAGCCACTTCCTCAACTACGAGGTGGTCGCCGTGGCCGCGCCCGGCCACCCCGCCGCCTCCGGGCAGCCGGCGCTCGCGATGCTGCGCGAGCAGAGCTGGCTGCTCGGCCCGTCCGCCAGTGAGCGCGGCGGGATCGTCACCGAGATGCTGGCGCGGCTCGCCGTGCCTGAGCAGCGGCAGCGGATCTTCCAGAGTCACGCCGCCGCCCTGGAGGAGGCCAAGCGTGGTCGCGGGATCGCCCTGACCGTCGACTTCGCGGTGTCCGCCGACGCCGACGACTCGCTCGTCGTCGTCCCCGGCCCGCTGCTGCGCGGCCGCGGGGAGTGGAGCCTGGCGACCCTGGGCGGCGAGCGGGCCTCGACCGCCGCCGACGAGCTGCGGAGGTTCGTGGTGACGCCCCGCGCGACCCAGGCGATGCTCCGCCGCCGTGGTGCGGGCGTCGGCCGGTTCCGCCCTGCAGTGCACGTCACGCTCTGGTCGTGACCGCGGCACGATCAGTGTTCGCTTAGCCGCGATGGACGGGTGACCCGCGTCACTGCGACGTTGAGGTCATGCCCGCAATCGAGTCCGACGGACACAGCCGGGACAACCCGCGCATCTACGAGCTGATCGAGAACACGCCGCGTGAGGGCACCGGCGTCTCGCCGACGATCTGGGCGTTCTCCCAGTTCGTCGACTTCCTCAAGATCGCCGGCCAGCCGGTCCAGGGACCGTGGCCCCCGCACCAGCAGCCGCGGCCCGATCCGACCGAGGTGGAGGCGGGCCCGATCGCGGTACCGGACCCCCAGACGGAGTACCTCCCCGCAAGCGCCTGTCCATCGACGAGCCCGACGGCTCCCAGTAGGAGAACGCATGTATCCCGGACGCTTCCGCTACGTCTCCCCCCGGAGCATCGACGAGGCCATCGCGGTGCTGACCGAGGCCGAGGGCGAGGGCAAGGTGCTGGCCGGCGGCCAGAGCCTGATCCCGCTGCTCAAGCTGCGCTTCGCGAGCCCCGGCGTCCTCGTCGACATCAACAATCTGCCCGACCTGGACTACATCCGGCGCGAGGACGACGGCTCGTTCCGGATCGGCGCCCTCACCCGGCACGCGACGATGGAGCGCTCGGCCTCGATCGCCCGGCACCAGCCGACCGCCGCCGCGGCGGCGCCGCTCGTCGCGGACCCGATCGTGCGCAACCGGGGCACCCTCGTGGGCTCGGTCTGCCACGCTGACCCGCAGGGCGACTGGGCGGCGGTGATGATCGCGGCCGGCGGCTCGGTGGTCGCCCAGGGCCCGGAGGGACGACGCACGATCCCCGTGAGGGACTTCGTGACCGGACCCTTCCAGAACGTCCTCGCCTACGACGAGGTCGCGGTCGAGGCGGTCATCCCGGCGCCGAAGGGCACCGTCGTCGGAGGCTTCCTCAAGCTCGAGCGGCGGGTCGGGGACTTCGCCACCGCGGGCGCCGCGGTCACGCTCGAGCTCAGCGGCGGGAAGGTCAGCCGTGCGGGCATCGCGCTCACCGGCGTCGGCGCCGCGACCATCGATGCCGAGGACGCCGCCAACGCGCTGCTCAACCGTCCGCTCGGCGCCGAGACCATCGACCGGGCCGCGACCCTGGCGGCCGAGATCGCCAACCCCAAGTCCGACCATCGAGGCAGCGCCGACTACAAGCGCCATGTCGTCCACACCTTCGTCCGGCGGATCCTCGCCGGCCTCACCGAGCAGACCGAGAGGGCCGCCTGATGACCAGCCTGTTCGAGGAGATCGCCGAGCCGGCGCCCGACGACGTCCCGGTCAACCGGGTCAGCGTGACGGTGAACGGAAAGCGTCGTACCGCCGACATCGAGCCCCGGCTCCTGCTGGCCCACTTCCTGCGCCAGGGACTCAAGCTCACCGGCACCCACACCGGCTGCGACACCACCAACTGCGGCGCCTGCACGGTGCTGCTCGACGGCAAGGCCGTCAAGAGCTGCACCGTCCTCGCGGTCCAGGCCGACGGCCGGGATGTGACGACCGTCGAGGGCATGGCCACCGGGAGCGAGCTCGACCCCGTCCAGGAGGGCTTCAAGGACGAGCACGCCCTCCAGTGCGGGTTCTGCACGCCCGGGATGATGCTGTCCGCGCGAGCCCTCCTCAACGAGAACCCCGAGCCGACCGAGGACGAGATCCGGTTCGCCCTCTCCGGCAATCTGTGCCGCTGCACCGGCTACCAGAACATCGTCAAGGCCGTCCTCTGGGCGGCCGCGAAGGAGAACGGGCAGGACCCGCGCCAGGCGGTGGCCCGCTACGAGGCGGCCCAGCAGGGCCGGGCCCAGCAGAACGGAGCACACCAGTGACCCAGACCGCAGATCCCCAGCCGCGGGTACCGGCGCCGCTCGACGAGATCAAGATCGGCGGCATGGGCGCCAGCCGGCGCCGGGTCGAGGACAACCGTTTCATCCGGGGCAAGGGCAACTACTTCGACGACGTCGTACTGCCGGGGATGCTGCACATGGAGGTGCTGCGCAGTCCGATGGCCCATGCCCGGATCAAGTCCATCGACGCCTCCAAGGCGTGGGAGATCCCGGGCGTGCGGCTGGTGCTGACCGGGGAGGCGCTGGCCACCCGCAACCTGGGCTGGATGCCGACCCTGAGCTACGACACCCAGGCGGTGCTCGCCACCGACAAGGTCCGGTTCCAGGGCCAGGAGGTCGCCGCGGTCATCGCCGACGACCCCTATATCGCCAAGGACGCGGTCACCGCCATCCAGGTCGAATACGAGCCGCTGCCGCCGATCGTCAACCCCGAGCAGGCGATGGCACCGGACGCGCCGATCATCCGCGACGACAAGCTGGGCCAGAGCGACAACGTGGTCTTCGACTGGGAGGTCGGCGACAAGACCGGCACCGAGGAGGCCTTCTCCGAGGCCGACGTGGTCTCCCGGGTCAAGCTGCACTACCCGCGCTCGCATCCCTCGCCGCTGGAGGCGTGCGGCGCGATCGCCGACTACGACCGGGCCACCGGCAAGCTCACCGTCTACCTCACCACCCAGGCGCCCCACATCGTCCGGGCCGCGGTCGCCCTGATCGCGGAGCTGCCCGAGCACCAGATCCGGATCATCTCCCCCGACCTCGGCGGCGGCTTCGGCAACAAGGTCCCGGTCTACCCGTCGTACGTCGTGGCGATCGTCGCCTCGATCCTGACCGAGCGCCCCGTCAAGTGGGTGGAGGACCGCACCGGCAACCTGATCTCGACAGGCTTCGGCCGCGACGTCTACCTCGACGGCCAGGTGGCGATGCGCAAGGACGGCAGGATCCTGGCGGTCAAGATGAACACGCTGTCCGACCACGGCGCCTTCTTCGGGGACGCCCAGCCCAGCAAGTTCAAGATCGGTCTGATGCACTCGGCGTTCGCCGCCTACGACATCCCGTACGCCCACCTGGCCGCACGCGGCGTCTACACCACCAAGGCCCCGGCGGTGTCGCCTACCGATGCTCCTTCCGGGTCACCGAGGCGATGTTCTTCCAGGAGCGGATGATGCAGGCGGCGGCCGACGACGTCGGCATCGACCAGGCACAGTTCCGCAAGCTCAACTTCGTCCGCGACGACGACTTCCCGCACCGGACGCCGTACGGCTTCCTCACCGACTCCGGTCAGTACACCAAGTGCCTCGACCTGGCGCTGAAGGAGATCGACTACGAGGGCTTCCTCGAGGAGCAGGCCGAGGCCCGCAAGCAGGGCCGGCTGCTCGGCATCGGCATCTCGACGATGACCGAGCCGCTGGGCGCGGGCAACAGCCGGGAGTACGACATCCTCGGCATCAAGATGTTCGACTCCGCCGAGCTGCGGGTGCACATGACCGGCAAGGCGATCCTGCGCACGGGTGCCAAGACCCAGGGGCAGGGGCACGAGACCACCTGGGCGCAGATCGTCGCGCACGAGCTGGGGCTGCCCGCCGACGACATCGTGGTCGAGGAGGGGGACACCGACACCGCGCCCTTCGGCATGGGCACCTACGCCTCGCGCAGCACGCCGGTGGCCGGTGCCGCGGTCGCGATGGCCGCCCGCAAGGTCAAGGCCAAGGCCCGCAAGATCGCCGCCCACCTGCTGGAGGTGTCCGAGGAGGACGTCGAGTGGGAGCTCGGGCGGTTCTACGTCCGCAGCCAGCCCGCGCGCGGCGTCACCATCCAGGAGACCGCCCTCGCGGCGTACTCCAACATGCCGGACGGCCTGGAGCCCGGTCTCGAGGCCAACGCCTACTACGACCCGCCGAACCTGACCTGGCCGTTCGCGGCGTACGTCTGCACGGTCGAGATCGATCCGGAGACCGGCGTCTGGGACGTGCTCCGCTTCGTCGCCGTCGACGACTGCGGGGTCCGGATCAATCCGCTGATCGTCGAGGGCCAGATCCAGGGCGGCCTCACCGAGGCCTACGCCATGGCGAGCATGCAGTTCATCACCTTCGACGCCGACGGCAACTGCGTCGGCTCCAACTTCATGGACTACCTGCTGCCGACCGCCTGGGAGACCCCGGCTGGGAGCTGCACGAGGTGGTGACTCCGTGCCCGCACCACCCGATCGGCGCCAAGGGCGTCGGGGAGTGCGCCACCGTGGGCGGGCCGGCGGCCTTCGTCAACGCGGTCGTCAACGCGCTGTCCCACCTCGGCGTCCGCAACGTCGACATGCCGATGCTGCCGGACCGGGTCTACGAGGCGCTCACGACCGGGCACGACGTCTCCGGCGCGCCGCCGGTACGGACGGATTGAGATGGGCGGACCGAGGAGGGTGCAGCGATGCTGATCGAGAACGAGTTCGTCGTCCCGCAGCAGCTCGACAGGGTGTGGTCGTTCTTCAACGACATCCCCCAGGTCGCGGCGAGCCTGCCCGGCACGGAGCTGACCGACGATCTCGGCAACGACGAGTACAAGGGCAGGGTCGCCATCAGCATGGGGCCGGTCAAGCTGGCCTTCAACGGCGACGCTCAGG
Organism: Nocardioides humi; assembly: GCF_006494775.1. Lineage (NCBI taxonomy): Bacteria > Bacillati > Actinomycetota > Actinomycetes > Propionibacteriales > Nocardioidaceae > Nocardioides > Nocardioides humi. The sequence continues at coordinate 5,212,170 of NZ_CP041146.1, forward strand.
TGACCGAGCGCGACGACGCCGCCAAGCGGCTGGTCATCCACGGCGCCGGCGCCGACGAGAAGGGCCGGGGCAACGCGTCGATGGACCTGACGGCCAGGCTCGCGGCCGCGCCCAAGGGCACCAAGGTGAGCATGGCCATGGACCTGACTCTCTCCGGCGCCGCGGCCCAGTACGGCCGCGGCATGGTCGCCGACGTGACCTCGGTGTTGATCGGCCAGTTCGCGGACAACGCCCAGCGGCGCATCGAGGCCATCGACCGCGGCGAGGACGTGTCGAACATGACGGCCAGGCCGGCGAGCGGCCTCGCCATCGGCGTGGCCGCCGCCAAGCTCGCGTTGATGCGTGTGTTCCGGCGCTTCTTCCTGCCCTACCAGCCCCAGCCGCGCTGACGAGGAGTGATCAGCATGCCCGACCGAAGGAGATCCTGATGCTGTGGTGGATCGGCAACATCCTGCTGCTGGTGGCCGTGGTGCCCATCCTGGTGGCCCTGCTCAACCGGGTGCTCGCCGCCCTCGAGCGGATCCGTGGCGCCTCCGACGACATCCTCGCGGGCGGGGGAGCACTGGCCGGCGAGCTCGACGGCGTACCCGAGCAGCTCGCCACGACCGACCGCACGGTGCACGAGGTCGCGGTGGGCGCTGCCCGCTACGGCTCGTCCGTCGCGAAGCTGCTGGGCTGAGGAGGGACCGGACATGCCACTCGTCGCCTGGGTCACCCTGATCCTCGCCACCCTGATCATCGCGGCCGCCGCCCTCGGCCTGATCCGGGTGATCTTCCACCTGCGCGCCACCGCGGCCACTCTCGACGGCGTCATCGGCGGCGTCCGCGTGATCGCCGAGCGCACCCGGACCGTCCCGACCGTCGTCCCGTCGGTCAACGCCAGCCTCAAGCCGGTCCGCGACTTCACCGAGGCCATCTGATGTCGAGGAGGACCGACCGATGAGCTCCACCGCAGGCTGGACGCTCGGCTACGTCATCGCGATCGTCGTCGTGCTCGTCGTCGTCGCGCTGGTCGTGCCGATCCTGCTGCTCGCGCGGCGGATCGGGACACAGGCGGGCGACATCGACGACTCGCTGGCCGAGTCCGTCACCAACACCGCAGGGCTGGCGGGCCTGCGGGTCACCATCGAGCACGCCGGCGTCATCGTCGCCGGGCTGCGCCGCGGACGAGAGAGGCTGGGAGGCTGACATGGCCGTACCCGAGGTCAGCGTGCTGCTGACCGACACCGAGAGGAACCTGTGGACCGGCGCCATCGTGGGCGGGTTCGTGGTCGTGCTGGCCGTCGCCGCCCTGCTCACGATCCTGGTGCTGCTGGTCCGCACCATCGAGCAACGGGTCACGACGGTGCGCGACAAGCTGCGCGCCGCCGCCGAGAACACCGAGGACACCGCGCTGATCGCCGAGACCGCCGACGGCGTCGAGGCCGTCCTCGGCGAGGGACTCAAGCACCACCTGTTCCTCGGCCGCGTCTACGAGAAGGTGAGGGCCTGAGCCATGGTCCTGTGGAGCGTCATCGTCATCGTCGCCCTGATCGCTGTGCTGGCGGGCTACCTCTTCGTCGTCGGCAGCCAGCTGACCCGCATCGCGGACCTGCTGGAGGAGTGCGCCGAGCTGGTCCGCCGGATCAAGGCCAACGCCGAGCCGATCCGCCCCGGCCTCGAGCACATCAACCGCACCGGCGGCGTCGTCGCCGGCGCACTGCCGCTGCTCTACGGCTTCGCCGAGGGCATCGTGACCGGGGTCTCGCCGCGTCGGGACCCGGACCCGGACGACCGTCTGCCCGCCCGGCCGGCGTCGGGCACCCGCCGCTCGCGGCTGCACGACGGCGTCGGGTACCGGCCCGCGGGCGTGCCCGTCGGGGCCAGCCACGGAGCGCACCGCTCAGGCGCCTGAGCCTCCCGTCCCGGAGCTGCCGTCACCGGTCTCACGCCGACCCTGTCCCGGCGTGAGACCCGTGGTGAGCGGCCCGGTCGTGTTCGGGGCTTGATACTCGCCGATCCAGTGGGGCTCCCACGCCTGGTCGTACTGCTGCTCGTTGCAGCTCGGGTGGTAGACCGCGACCAGCTCCTGCACGATCTGCTCGCGGTGCGCCGCCGTGCCGCCCGGGACCTCGAAGGTCGCGATCCGCAGGTCGAACCTGCTGCTGGTGCGGGAGATCCAGCAGGCGGCGGCAGGGTGCCGGAACGGGAACCCCTCGGTGCTCAGGTCGGCGCTGTGCCCGACGTAGCAGACGGCGAGTCGCTCGGTTCCGGGATCGGTGGGGTAGAACACCGCGTAGACCGCGGGCACGGCCGGCGGCGTCCAGCCCGCGAGCACCCGAGGCCCCTCGAAGGAGTAGCCCGCGAGCGAGCCCAGCCGGATCATGCCTCAGGCCCGTCCTGGCTGCTCGTCGACCTGGACCAGCTCCTCGAGCTCGTCGGCCTCGCTCAGCGGCGTCGCGATCCGCGAGATCGGCCACGGCGGCAGCCCGGACCGGCCGACCGCCTCCGCGAACACCTCCCGCGCCCGCTCGGCCGCGTCGTCGCGGGTGGCGGCCTGGACGACGATCTGCACGCCGTACGTCGTGCTCCCGATGCCCGAGGCGACGCCGTCGTACCGGGCGACGGCATCGGCGAGCTCGACGATCTCCTCACGGCTCAGCGCGCGGTCGCCCGTCGCCTCGATCGCGACGCTCCAGCTCACCTCGGTCATGGTCATCCTCTCGTTCCGTGCTCACCGCAGCCGCGGCAGCACCGCGGCGAGCTCCTCCAGGCTGGCCAGGTCGTGCCCGGACAGCAGTTCGTCGACGTACGGCGCCGCGACCATCATGCCCAGCGTGCTCGGCACGAAGTCCCGTTGGTCGCCCTTGTGGGGGTTGAGCCAGACGATCCGGTGGCACAGTCGCGACAGCCGCTGCAGCGCACCGTCCAGGACGGCCGGGTCGCCGCGGTCGAGGCCGTCGGAGCAGATCACGACGACCGCGCCGCGGCTCATCCCGCGGCGGCCGTAGTCGCGGACGAAGGCGGCCAGGGAGTCGCCGATCCGGGTCCCGCCCTCCCAGTCGACCACCTGTGCGGCGGCAGCGCGCAGCGCGTCGTCCGGGCGTCGGTGCTCCAGCTGGCGGGTGATCCGGGTGAGCCGGGTGCCGAAGCAGAACACCTCGACCTTGCGGGAGGCGTGGCTGGTGCCGTGGGCGAACTGCAGCAGGGCGCGGGAGTAGTCGGCCATCGAGCCGGAGACGTCGAGGACCAGCACGAGCGGCCGGTTGCGCAGCCGGCGGCGCCGCCAGGCGAGCTCGTCGAGCTCACCGTGGTGTCGTACCGCCGTGCGCACGACCCGGCGCAGGTCCGGGCGGGGACCGGAGCCCGCGGGCCGGGTACGTCGGGACCGGCGCCGCGGCGGGACCAGGCGGATCCGGCGCATCAGCCGGCGCAGGGCGAGCAGCTCCTCGGGCGTGCACTCGGAGAAGGAGCGGTGCCGCACCGTCGCGGCGTCCGAGGCCATCAGTCCCATCCGGGCCTCGCGCTCGTCGCCGGGCTCGCTCGACTCGGTGGCCTCGGGGTCCGGGAGCTGGAGGGTGGCGCTGGCCTCGGCCCGCTGCTGGACGGAGTAGGCCGGGTCCTCGCCGTCGTCGTCGGGCTCGTCGAGGAAGTAGCGGCGGAACACCGCGTCGTACGCCGGCAGCTGGTCGCGCCGCGTCACCAGCGTGGTGCGGCCCGACCAGTAGACGTCGACGAGGTCGGCGGGATCGAGCAGCGCGCAGGCCGAGCCGTAGGTCAGCAGGTCGCCGCTGCCGAGGGTCAGGCCGGCGTCGCGCAGCGCCCGTCCGAAGCCGACGAGTACCTGCACGAAGTCCCGGCCGAGGACCTCCGGGTCCGGCTCAGCCACCGACGATCCGGGCGAGCTGGGGCTGGACCAGGTCGAGGTCGTCGCGGTCCTTCACGACGGCGCCCAGGGTGTCGCCGGCGATCTCGACGTCGAGGTCGGTGCCGCCGACGACATCGACCGTGCGTGCCCAGTCGATGGTCTCGGCGACGCCCGGCGGCTTGGCGAGGTCGAGCCCGCGCAGCCGGCCGACCGCGGCGACCACCTTGGCCGCGAGCGCCTCGGCGACCTCGGGAGCCCGGGTCAGCACGATCTCCAGCTCGCGGGCGGCGTCCGGGTAGCCGACCCAGTGATAGAGACAGCGCCGCTTCAGCGCGTCGTGGAGCTCGCGGGTGCGGTTCGACGTCAGCACCACCAGCGGCGGCGAGGGGGCCCGCACCGTCCCGATCTCGGGAATGGTCACCTGCAGGTCGGAGAGCAGCTCCAGCAGGAAGGCCTCGAACTCGTCGTCGGCGCGGTCGATCTCGTCGATCAGCAGGACGGCGGCGTCACCCGCGCGGACCGCGGAGAGCAGCGGGCGCTCGAGGAGGAAGTCGGTGGAGTACAGCGAGGCGACCGTCTCCTCGCCGCGCAGCTCGTCGGCGCCCAGCGCCCTGATCTGCAGCAGCTGCCGGGCGTAGTCCCAGTCGTAGAGCGCCTGGTGGACGTCGATCCCCTCGTAGCACTGCAGCCGGATCAGCCGACGGTCCAGCACCGTCGCCAGCGCCTTGGCGATCTCGGTCTTCCCGACCCCGACCTCGCCCTCGAGGAGCAGCGGACGGCCCAGGCTCAACGCCACATGCGCGGCGGTCGCGAGTCCGCGGTCGGCGAGATAGCCGACCCCCTGCAGCCTGTCGGTGAGCTCGGCGACCGGCCCGCTCACCGCCGGCCCGCGACCAGATCGCCGATGGTGCCGGCCGAGGTGTCCAGCTTGCCGTCGCGGGCGAGCTGCTCACGCCACGCCGTACGCAGGTCGGTGCCCTGCCCGACCATGTCCTCGAAGCTCACGTCCTTCATGTTGCGACAGATCCCGGAGTTGCCGCACAGCTCGTCCACGTCGGTGGCGGCGGACTCGTCGACCTGCCAGATGGAGCGGAGCACGCTTGCGGCGCTCTCCTCGCGACTCGTCTCGCCGGTCATCACAGCTCCTCTCGGTCGGTCCCTCCAGACTAGGTCGCCCGGGACCGGGGCTCCATGGGCAGTTAAGGAAGGCCTGAGTCGGCCTCCGCCAGGTCGCGGAGAGAGCGCCCGGTGTGCCCGGACCGTACGGCGAGCGCCTCGGCGAGCACCGCCAGCGCCACCTCGGCCGGCTTGCGGGCGCCGAGGTCCAGGCCGGCAGGACCGTGGATCCGGTCGAGGCCCTCGACGCCGCGCGAGGAGAGCCACTCCAGCCGGGCCCGGTTCATGGCTGGGGTTCCCAGCGCACCGACATATCCCGCGCTGCCGGAGAGCGCGGCGCTGAGTGCGTTCCCGGCCGCGGTGAGGTCGTGGCTGGCCACCAGGACGGCATCGAGGGCGCCGAGACCGAGCAACAGGGGCGCGGCCTCGCCCGGACTGCCGAAGCGGAGCACCTGCCAGCCCAGCAGGCCCGCAGACTGCTCCACGGCCTCGAGGATCGGCCCGCCACCGACCAGGGCCAGTCGGGGCACCGGCCACAGCGCGGTCACGACCCGGTCGGCCTCGACCCGCGAGCCCGTCGTACCCCGGGAGAAGAACCGGGCGACGTCCTCCCGAGGTCGGCGACCTCCGCCTCCTCGTGGAACTCGATGCCGGTGATCCGGTCGCCGTCGAGGTGGGTGACCAGGCACAGCGGCGCTCCTGCCCACAGCCTCCCCCAGAAGCCTGCGGGGAAGTCGGCCGCCGGGGCGAGCAGCGCGCGGACCCGAGCGCCCTCGGGCACGCCGGACACCAGTGCGCCGAGCGTGTCCACCTCGAGCTCGACCAGGCGGCTGCTGACGCCGCCCGCCGTCAGCCCTGCCGCCTGGTCGTCGAGCGCGCCGGACAGCAGGCTGCCCATCCGGCCGCCGCCCGCGGTCAGGACGAGCGCGCCGTTGGGGTCGCCACCCACCTCCTCGGCGCCGCTGACGACCCACAGCACGTCGGCTCGCGTGCCCGCGCGTACGCAGGCGTCCACACTCACGGAGATCTCGTACACAAGCCGAACCTAAGGCAGCACTTGACGGTGGGGGAGGGCGTCTTAACGTCTTGCTCATGACCGAACTGCCCGGGCTGTCCACCGGCCTGCACCTGCTCTGGCCCACGCCGATCGGGATCCATCGGTACGACGCCGCCGCCGCCTTCAACCCACTGCTCGTCGAGGAGCTGTCCTCGATCCGCGAGGACCAGGAGCGCCAGCGCGGCGTCGAGCCCGGCGGGCCGTTCTTCGCCAGCGACGACGACCTCCTCCAGCGGGTGAAGCTCGACGGCTGGAGCCGGCTGGTCCAGTTCGTCGTCAACGGCATCGCCCAGACCGTCGAGCAGGTCAACCTCGACCACTGGGCCGGGCGGGTCCGCGAGCTGACCGTCAGCCTCGAGGGCCTGTGGTTCCAGGCCGCCCGCGACGGCGCCGCCCACGACGTCCACACCCACGGGAACTGCTCGTGGTCCGGCGTCTACATCGTCCAGATCGACCCGCCCTCCGAGCGCACCGACCACCCCGTGTACGGCGCCGCGAACGGCGTCACCCGCCTGTACGGCCCGCACTTCACCACCATGGGCGGCGCCTTCGTCGACGTCGGGAACGCCTACCTGCAGCAGTCCCACCTCGACGTCGACCAGGTCGCCGGCCAGCTGCTGGTCTTCCCGTCCTGGCTGATGCACCAGGCGATGGCCTACGGCGGCGCCCGCGAGCGGGTGATCCTGTCGTTCAACGCGAGCATCCACGGCTCGGAGGGCGATCAGATGTTCGACTACGCCCCCCGCTGAGGCTGCGGCGGGAACGCCGGGCGAGGAGGCGCAGGGAGCGAGGGACGAGCGACACGCTCGGCCCAGACAGACGACGGGCGAGGCGGCCCCCATGACTCCACCCCGCCCGTCTGTACCGGGACAACGGAGCGGAGCACGGTCGCGTTACGCGGAACCTTGCGTCACATCTACCCCGCCTCCCGCGAGGTCGGACGGACCCGCTATTGGATCGTTCAAGTCCGATTGGCTACCGTCGGTCCATGCGTGCGATCCGGAGGTTCACGGTCCGCCCCGTCCTGCCCGACGCGCTCGCCTCGCTGGGTGAGCTCGCCGCCAACCTGCGCTGGTCGTGGCACCCGCCGACCCAGGCGCTCTTCGAGGCGGTCGACCCCGCCCGGTGGCGGGAGGTCGGCCACGACCCGGTGCGCCTGCTCGGCGAGGTGAGCGCCGAGCGCTGGGCCGAGCTGGTCGCCGACGAGGACTACGTACGACGCGTCGCGGACGTGCGCGCCGACCTGGCGTCGTACCTCGCCGAGGACCGGTGGTACCAGCGCGCCCAGGCCGCCGAGCCGGACCGCATCTGGCCGGCGTCGATCGCGTACTTCTCTCCGGAGTACGGCATCACCGCCGTGCTGCCGCAGTATTCCGGCGGCCTCGGCATCCTCGCCGGCGACCACCTCAAGGCCGCCAGCGACCTGGGCGTGCCGATCGTGGGCGTGGGGCTGCTCTACCGGCACGGCTACTTCAAGCAGGCGCTCTCGCGCGACGGCTGGCAGCAGGAGAGCTACCCGGTCCTCGACCCCGACGGGCTGCCGCTGTCGCTGCTCCACGAGCCCGACGGCAGCCGTACGACGATCGCGATCCGGATGCCCGACGGCCCGGACCTGCTGGCCCGGGTCTTCGTGGCCGGCGTCGGCCGGGTGCCGCTGCTGCTGCTCGACACCGACCTCGAGGAGAACCCCGAGGCCTACCGGCTGATCACCGACCGGCTCTACGGCGGCAACACCGAGCACCGGCTGCGCCAGGAGCTGCTCCTCGGCGTCGGCGGCGTGCGGGCCCTGCGCGCGTACTCCCGGATCGCCGGCGCGCCCGCACCCGAGGTCTTCCACACCAACGAGGGCCACGCCGGCTTCCTCGGCGTGGAGCGGATCCGCGAGCTCACCGCCGACGGCGACGTGGACTTCGCCACCGCCCTGGAGGCCGGTCGCGCGTCGACCGTCTTCACCACCCACACGCCGGTGCCGGCGGGTATCGACCGGTTCCCGCGGACGCTGGTCGAGCAGTACCTCGGCGAGCACGGCGCCACGCCCGGCGTACCCGTCGACCAGGTGCTCGCGCTCGGCGCCGAGGACTACGACGGCGGCGACCCGGGCGTCTTCAACATGGCGGTCATGGGCTTCCGCCTGGCCCAGCGCGCCAACGGCGTGTCCCAGCTCCACGGCCACGTCAGCCGCGGCATGTTCAACGGGCTGTGGCCGGCCTTCGACGAGGCGGAGGTGCCGATCACCTCGATCACCAACGGCGTGCACGCGCCCACGTGGGTCGCGCCCGAGGTCGCCGCCCTCGCGCAGGCACAGGGCGCGGACTACGACGGCGACGACGCCGCCGCGTTCTGGGCCGCCTTCGACAAGGTGCCCGGTTCCGACGTGTGGCGCACCAAGCGGCTGCTGCGCGAGCGGCTGGTCGACGACGCCCGCCGCCGGCTGCGCAAGTCCTGGGAGAAGCGCGGCGCCTCGCCCGCCGAGCTCGGCTGGATCGACGACGCCCTCGACCCCGACGTGCTGACGATCGGCTTCGCGCGCCGGGTGCCGTCGTACAAGCGACTCACGCTGATGCTGCGCGATCCGGAGCGGCTCAAGGCGCTGCTGCTGCACCCCGAGCGCCCGGTGCAGCTCGTCGTCGCCGGCAAGGCGCACCCGGCCGACGACGGCGGCAAGCGGCTGATCCAGGAGCTGGTCCGCTTCGCCGACGCCGAGGACGTGCGGCACCGGATCGTGTTCCTGCCCAACTACGACATCGCGCTCGCGCAGCCGCTGTACCCCGGCTGCGACGTGTGGCTCAACAACCCGCTGCGGCCCTACGAGGCCTGCGGTACGTCGGGCATGAAGGCCGCGCTCAACGGCGGCCTCAACCTGTCCATCCTCGACGGCTGGTGGGACGAGTGGTACGAGCCGGAGTTCGGCTGGCCGATCCCGTCCGCCGACGGTCTGGAGGACTACTCCGACAAGCGCGACGACCTCGAGGCCGCCGCCCTCTACGACCTGATCGAGAACGAGGTCGCGCCGCGGTTCTACGACCACGACCACGAGGGCGTCCCCGCCGGCTGGGTCGAGATGCTTCGCGCCACCTGGGCGAACCTCGGGCCCAAGGTGCTCGCCACCCGGATGGTCCGCGACTACGTCGAGCAGCTCTACGCCCCCGCCGCCCGCAACGCCCGGGCGCTGGCCGCCGTCGAGAACGGCGCCCGCGATCTCGCCTCCTGGAAGGCCCGCGTCCGCTCCGCCTGGGAGGGCGTCCGGGTCGAGCACGTCGAGGCCGAGGGCATCGGCGACGTCGCCGAGGTCGGTGCCGTCCTCCGCGTCCGCTCCTATGTCGCCCTCGGCGAGCTGTCCCCGCACGACGTCGAGGTCCAGCTCGTCCACGGCCGGGTCGACGCCGAGGACGAGATCGTCGCCGCGTCCGTCGTACCGCTGTCGCTGGTCGAGTCGTACGACGGCGGCCGCCACCGCTTCGACGGCGAGGTCGCCCTCGGCCGCTCCGGCCCCTTCGGCTACACCGTCCGGGTCCTCCCCGCCAACCCGCTGCTCGTCGCTCCCGCCGAGCTCGGCGTGGTCGCCCTGGCCTAGCCCGACCCGGCTCATCCTTACCCGCGAATGACGCCGACCCGGCGCGTCCTTACCTGTAGGCAGGTAAGGACGCGCCGGGTCGGCGCAACTCTGAGGTAAGGATGAGCCGGGTCGGCGTCAGACGGGGGCCTCCTGCATGACCACCACGCTGCGGGCGCCGATCGCCACGACCCCGCCGACCTCGACCCGGGTGCCGTCGGGCAGCCCGGGGTCCGTGGACAGCACGACCGTGCCGGAGCGGACCCAGTCGTTGTCGGGCAGGTGTACGTCGATCGGGTCGGCGCCGGCGTGGAACCAGATCAGGAAGGACGCGTCGATCTGCTGCTCCCCGCGCGGACCCGGCTCGCGCAGGGGCTTGCCGGAGACGAACATCCCGATCGTCCGCAGCGCGGGGTCGTACCAGTCGTCGTCGGTCATCTCGCGGCCGGAGGGGTGCAGCCAGGCGAGGTCCTTGGGGCCGCCGACGATGGCGGGCCGGCCCTCGAACCAGTGCCGCTGGCGCAGCGCGTGGTGCTCGCGCCGGAGCCGGAGCGCCGCGCGGGTCACCTCGTAGACGTCCAACCAGGCCCCAGGCTCGCCGTCGGCGCGCCAGTCGACCCAGGAGATCTCGTTGTCCTGGCAGTAGGCGTTGTTGTTGCCGCGCTGGGTCCGCCCGCGCTCGTCGCCGGCGGTGAGCATGGGCACGCCGTTGGAGAGGCACAGGGTGGCCATCAGGTTCGCCGCCTGCCGCCGGCGCAGCGCCACGATCGACGCGTCGGAGGCCTCGCCCTCCACGCCGTGGTTCCACGAACGGTTGTTGTCGGTGCCGTCGCGGTTGTCCTCGCCGTTGTCCTCGTTGTGCTTGTGGTCGTACGACACCAGGTCGCGGACGGTGAAGCCGTCGTGGGCGGTGACGAAGTTGACCGAGTTGTACGCCGAGCGGCCGTCGTCGGCGTACAGGTCCGAGGACCCGGCGAGCCGGGTGGCGACGGCGTGGGTGCCGTCGGAGTGGCCGCGCCAGAAGTCGCGGATCGTGTCGCGGTACTGGTCGTTCCACTCCACCCACGGCGGCGGCATCTTGCCGACGAGATAGCCGTCCATCGAGGTGTCCCACGGCTCGGCGATCAGCTTCACGTGCCGCAGCACGGGGTCCTGCCCGATCGCGATGAGCAGCCTGCAGGCCATGTCGACCGGGATGCCGTCGTCGCCCGCGGTCCGGGTCAGCGCCGACATCAGGTCGAACCGGAACCCGTCGACGTGCATCTCGGTCACCCAGTACCGCAGCGAGTCCAGGATCAGCCGCAGCGCCAGCGGGTCCTCGGAGTTCACCGTGTTGCCGCAGCCGGTGACGTCCCAGTACGCGTCGTCGTACCCCTCCTCCGACGGGACCCGGCGGTAGAACCCGCGGTCGTCCAGCCCCCGGAAGGAGTACGTCGGGCCCTCGGGCCCCGCCTCGGCCGTGTGGTTGTAGACGACGTCGAGGATCACCTCGAGCCCGGCGGCGTGCAGCGAGCGCACCAGCTGCTTGAACTCCGCGACCTGGCCGCCCCGGTCGCCCGAGGAGGAGTACGACGCGTCGGGGGCGAAGTAGCTGATCGGGTTGTAGCCCCAGTAGTTCACGGTCCCGCGCTCCACCAGCGCGGGCTCGGAGAAGAACTGCTGGACGGGCAGCAGCTCGACGGCGGTGACGCCGAGGTCCTGGAGGTACTCCGTCACGACCGGGTGCCCCAGCCCGGCGTACGTGCCCCGGAGCTCCTCGGGGATCCGGTCGTGCAGCTTCGTGAACCCCTTGACGTGCAGCTCGTAGATCACCGTGTCGCGCCAGCGCCGCCGCATCGGCGCGTCGTCGCCCCAGTCGAACGCCGGGTCGACGACCACGCTCTGCGCGGCCCCGGCCGTGCCGGCGACGGCGAGGCCGTACGGGTCGAGCAGCAGGGTGTCGGGGTCGAACCGCAGCCCGTCCTCGGGCTCCCACGGTCCGTCGACCCGGAAGCCGTAGCGGGTGCCGGGGGAGACGTCGGGGACGGCGCCGTGCCAGATGCCGAGGGACTGCTCGGTCAGCGGCAGCCGCCGCTCGCCCGCCTCGTCGTCGTACAGGCACAGCCAGACGCCGGTGGCAGCGGGCGCGTACACCGCGAAGTTCGTCGACTCGGGGGACCACGTCGCCCCGAGCGGCCAGTTGCGTCCCGGCCACACGGGTGCGCGCTCGCCGAGGGTGCGCCAGAGGCCGGGGGTCACCCGCCCCATTGTGCCCAATGGGCGGGTTCAGGTGACCGCACGGGTGCGGGCGCGGCAGAATGCGGGACGGGGGTCCAGGGCCATGGGGCCGGAGCCGAGACGAGAGGGAGCAGATGACCGCGGAGTTCGTGCGCCTGGAGGTAGCCGACGGGGTCGGGACCATCCGGCTCGACCGACCCAAGGCGATGAACGCGATCAGCATCCAGGTCCAGGACGAGCTGGCGCTCGCCGCGGCCGAGGCCACGGACCGCGGCGACATCCGCGCCGTCGTCCTCTGGGGCGGCGAGAAGGTGTTCGCCGCCGGCAACGACGTCAAGGAGATGGCGTCCATGTCCTACACCGACATGGTCGACCGGGTCGAGAAGCTGCAGCACGCCGTGAACGCGATCGCCCGGATCCCCAAGCCGGTCGTCGCCGCCATCAACGGCTACGCCCTCGGCGGCGGCTGCGAGCTCACCCTCGCCGCCGACGTGCGCTTCGCCGCCGACAGCGCCGTGCTCGGCCAGCCGGAGATCCTCCTCGGCATCATCCCGGGAGCCGGCGGCACCCAGCGGCTGCCCCGCCTGGTCGGGCCCAGCAAGGCCAAGGACCTCCTCTACACCGGTCGCTTCGTGAAGGCCGACGAGGCGCTCGCGATCGGCCTCGTCGACCGGGTGGTCCCGGCCGCCGACGTGTACGCCGAGGCGGTGGCGTGGGCGTCGACGTTCGCCACCGCCGCGCCGTACGCCCTGCGGGCGATCAAGGAGTCCGTGGACCGCGGTCTCGAGGTCGACCTCGAGACCGGCCTGCAGATCGAGCGGCACAGCTTCACCGCGATCTTCGCCACCGAGGACAGCCGCACCGGCATGCAGTCCTTCATCGAGAACGGGCCGGGCAAGGCCACCTTCGAGGGGCGGTAGCGGTGAGCGACGACAAGAGGGCCGAGAAGGGCGCGGACCCGGCGGCGGACGCGCCGGCCCGGCCGAGCCGGGCGCTGGTCACCGCGCGGGTGCGCGACAACATCGCCCGCGTCGTGTGGATCCTGTGCATGGCCTTCGCGCTGATCCTCGCCGTCGCGGCGTTCACCTACGCGCTCGAGGCCAACCCGGACAACGGCCTGGTCAAGCTGGCGCGCGACCTCGCCGACGTCTTCGACCTCGGCTTCTTCGACCTCGACAACCCGGTCAAGGCGTTCGAGGGCAAGAACGCCGTGGTGAAGACCGCGCTGTTCAACTACGGTCTCGCCTCGGTGGTCTACCTCGTGGTCGGTCGAGTGCTGGAGCGGATCATCCGCCCGTGACCGACGCCACGTGGACCAGGGTGCCGCCGTTCGTGACCGGGCGGTAGCCTGCGAGACGCTGTCCTCAGTGGACCAGAGTTGCTCCCTGCCCGAGACGCGGCAGGGCTCACGTTGCACAGGAAGGGGCCGGTCCGGCCACAACCATGACTCTCTCCAATATCGTCGTCCTTGTGAAGTACGTCCCCGATGCCACGGGTGACCGGAAGTTCGAGGCGGACAACACCGTCGACCGCGTCGGCGTCGACGGGCTCCTCTCGGAGCTCGACGAGTACGCCGTCGAGCAGGCCCTGCAGATCAAGGAGAAGCGCGCGGACGAGGAGATCACCGTCACCGCGCTGACCGTGGGCCCGGCCGAGGCCGAGGCCGCCGTCCGCAAGGCGCTGCAGATGGGTGCCGACAAGGCCGTCCACGTGCAGGACGACGCGATCGCCGGCTCGGACGCCGTGGCGACGTCGCTGGTGCTCGCCAAGGCGATCGAGAAGATCGGCGTCCCGGAGCTGATCGTCGGCGGCCTCGCGTCGACCGACGGCGGCCTGAGCGTCGTACCGGCGATGCTGGCCGAGCGCCTCGGCCTGCCCCAGGTCACCCTGGCGTCCGTGGTCGAGACGCAGGGCGACCAGGTCCGGATCAAGCGGGACGGCGACACCGCCACCGAGGTCATCGGCGGCACCCTGCCGCTGGTGCTGTCGGTCACCGACCAGTCGGGCGAGGCGCGCTACCCGTCGTTCAAGGGCATCATGGCCGCGAAGAAGAAGCCGCTCGAGGCGCTGACCCTCGCCGACATCGGCGTGGACGCCTCCGAGGTCGGCCTCGACGCCGCGTGGACCACGGTCGAGAGCGTGACCGCCCGGCCGCCGCGGACCGCCGGCGAGATCGTCAAGGACGAGGACGGCTCGGGCGCCACTGCGCTGGTCGAGTTCCTCGCGTCGAAGAAGTTCATCTGAGGAGCCTGATCCATGTCTGAAGTTCTCGTTCTGGTCGACCACGTCGACGGCGCGGTCCGCAAGCCCACCTACGAGCTGCTCGCGATCGCCAAGCGCATCGGCTCCCCGTCGGCCGTCTTCATCGGCGGCGCCGACAAGGCCGACGCCGTGGCCGAGGCCGTCAAGGGCTACGGCGCCGACAAGGTGTACGTCGTCGACGACGCCGAGATCAAGGGCTACCTCGTGGCCCCCAAGGCCGAGGTGCTGCAGCAGATCGCCGAGCAGGCCTCGCCCGCCGCGATCCTGATCCCCGCCTCCGCCGAGGGCAAGGAGATCGCCGGCCGCCTCGCGATCAAGCTCTCCTCGGGCCTGATCACCGACGCCGTCGACGTCCAGGTGAGCGGCAGCGACATCGTCACCACCCAGTCGGTCTTCGCCGGCAACTTCACCGTCGACGCCAAGGTCACCCAGGGCACGCCGATCATCGCGGTCAAGCCCAACGCCGCCGCGCCGGAGGAGGGCGCCGGGGCCGGCGCCGTCGAGCAGTTCGCCGCGACCATCTCCGACGCCGCCAAGACCGCCCAGATCGTCGCCGCGCAGCCGCGCCAGGCCACCGGGCGCCCCGAGCTGACCGAGGCCGCGATCGTGGTCTCCGGCGGCCGTGGCACCGGCGGCGACTTCACCGCGGTCGAGGGCCTCGCCGACGCGCTCGGTGCCGCCGTCGGCGCCTCGCGTGCCGCCGTCGACTCCGGCTGGAAGCCGCACACCTTCCAGGTCGGCCAGACCGGCAAGGTCGTCTCCCCGCAGCTGTACGTCGCCAACGGCATCTCCGGCGCCATCCAGCACCGCGCCGGCATGCAGACCTCGAAGACCATCGTGGCCGTCAACAAGGACGAGGAGGCCCCGATCTTCGAGCTCGTCGACTTCGGCGTCGTGGGCGACCTCCACAGCGTCCTCCCGGCCGTGACCGCCGAGATCGAGAAGCGCAAGGGCTGAGTCCGTCTGCTCACCCGCCTGCGGGACGTCGTACTCCGGTGCGGCGTCCCGCAGCCTTTTTTCGCGACGCCCGGTCGGCCGAAAACACTGCGGTTTGGTCCCAAACCGCAACAATTCCGGCCCGAGACGTGCAGTCTCTGCCCAATTGCAACACGTTCTCGCGCCGCGTGCGGGGTCGCCGCGAGGCGCCCACTGCGAGATCATCTGCGGATGAGTGAGGAGGAGCGACCGCCCCGCGCGGCCGACGCCGGCGACGATGCGGACGAGCTCGGCGCCGCGGCTGGGGCGTTCGACCTCGAGGACCCGCTCGCGCTCGCCTTCGCCCTCCGGGAGCTGGGCGACCGCGACGCGGCGCTCGCCGCCGCCGAGCGGTCCGCGGCCACCGGCGACCGGACCGCGGCCGCGGTCGTCGCCTGCTGGCGCTGGTGCACGTCGTGGGACCCGGCGCTCGAGCCCGACCTCCGCGCCGGTGCCGAGCACTTCCCCTCGGCCCGCGGGGACCTCGCCGAGCTGCTGATCCGGACCGATCGGGTCGACGAGGGGCGCGCGGTGCTGGAGCGGGGCATGCTGCTGGGTGAGGTCGAGAGCATGCTCCCGCTCGGGAACCTGTACGCCGACGTCCTCGGCGACGAGGCCGCCGCCGAGGCCGCCTACCGCGCAGGCGCCGAGCTGGGCGACGCCCACGCCCACCACAACCTGGCCGTGCTGCTCGACGAGCGGGGGACACCGACGCCGCCGTCGAGCACTTCCGCCTCGCCGCCGCCGGCGGGGACACGCTTGCCGCGCAGGCGCTGCGCGAGCTCGACGAGGAATGACCGGGGCGGACACCCGCCGAATCGGAGACACTGAGAGGTTCCGCCCGTAGGTGACGCCTGCTGCGCGCCGCGATGCACGCACGCTGGCGGCGTTGCGGCCGCTCGGAAGGCGATCCAGCCTGCCTTCGCGTCCAGGTCTGAACGAAGTGGCCTTTGCCATCGCACGCGCCTCGCGACGCTCGCGACGACGCCACCTACTGGCGGAACCTCTAAGTCCATTGGTTTAGTGTTCTTCGAGTGAAGACCGTCGCCATCGTCGTCCTCCTGCTGGCCGCCCTCGTCGGCGGACCGGTCCCCGCGGCCCCGGCCACCCCCGCCGCCCCGACCGGCCCGGCCGACACCCCGGCCGACACCCCGGCGCTGGCACCGGCACCCGCCCGCATCCCCGAGGACCCCTGGCTGCCGAGGGCGGGACCGGTCTTCAACAACCCGATGGGCGGGGTGAAGAAGCGGACCAAGGTGATCCGGCAGGTCAACAAGGCGATCAAGCACACCCCGCCGGGCGCCACGATCCGGATCGCGACGTACAACATCGACCGCCGCGACACCGCCCGGCTGCTGGTCAAGGCGCACAAGCGCGGGGTCAACGTGCAGATCGTCGTCAACGACAACCTGGTCGGCAAGGTGATCCGCGGGCTGCAGGCCAAGCTCGGCCGGAACCGCAAGGCCGGCAGCTTCCTGGTCATCTGCAAGGCCGCCTGCCGCAACGGCTCGCGGGTCGGCAACCTGCACATGAAGGTCCACTCCTTCAGCCAGGCCGGCGCGGCCCGATCGGTCGTCATCAGCAGCTCCAGCAATATCGGGTACGGCGCCGCCGCCGGCCAGTGGAACGACTCCTTCACGGTGTACGACGACGACGCGCTCTACGACGCCTGGTCGACGGTCTTCAACCAGCTCAAGCGCGACAAGGCGGTCAAGCCGCGGCACCTGGAGTACCGCAGCGATGTCGTCGGCATCGACTTCCAGCGGCTCTTCGGCCAGGGCCGCAGCCAGGTGCTGCTCCACAGGGCGGGCAAGGCGGGCAAGGACACCAACGACCCGCAGCTCAAGCGGCTGCGGAAGGTCGACTGCGTGGCTCCCGCCGGCACCGGCGACGGCAAGGGGCACACGGTGGTGCGGGTCAACATGTACGCCTGGTACGCGGGTCGCGGCGAGGCGCTCGCCCGCGAGCTGGCGTCGATGCGCCGGGAGGGTTGCGACATCGCCGTGGTGGGCTCGGTCGTCAGCGGCCCCGTCGTACGCATCCTGCAGAAGGCGGGCATCCCGATCCGGATCGCCGACTGGGACTGGGGGCAGAAGCTGTCGACGAGCGGGAAGGAGATGGTCCACGGGTCGCGCTGCTACTCCCACCTGAAGTACGTCACCGTCAACGGCACCTTCCGCGGCATCCCCGGCCAGGTCGTGTGGACCGGCTCGGAGAACTGGTCGCCGCCCGGCCTCAGCAGCGACGAGGTGACCTTCGAGATCCGCGATCCCGTCGCGGTCGCGGCGTACGACGCGCAGTGGCAGCGGATGTACGGCAGCAAGCGGATCACCCACAAGCCGGGTCCGCAGCCGAGGAGCCGCCCCTGTGCGTGACCGGGCGGCACGCTCCTATCCTTGACCCATGACTGCCGAGGTCGAGGTCCGCGAGGTCGCCCAGCGCGCCCGGGTCGCCAGCCGCTCGCTGGCGCTGGCGACGCGCGCCGAGAAGGACGCCACCCTGCACGCCATGGCCGACGCCCTGCTGGCGCGCGCCGACGAGATCCTCGCCGGCAACGCCGAGGACGTCGCCCGCGCCGAGGCCGACGGCACCCCGCCCAACATCATCGATCGGCTCCGGCTCACCGCCGACCGGCTCGAGGGCATGGCCCAGGGACTGCGCGACGTCGCCGGGCTGGCCGATCCGGTCGGCGAGGTGGTGCGCGGCAGCATCCTCGCCAACGGCCTGGAGCTGCGCCAGGTGCGGGTCCCGTTCGGCGTCGTCGGGATGATCTACGAGGCCCGGCCCAATGTGACCGCCGACGCCGCCGGCATCTGCCTGAAATCCGGCAACGCCGTCCTCCTGCGCGGCAGCTCCTCCGCGCGCTCGAGCAACGCCGCCATCGTCGCCGTGCTGCGCGACGCCGTCGCGGCGTCCGGCCTCGACCCCGACGTGGTGCAGCTCGTCCCCGGCGACTCGCACGACAGCGTCAAGGCGCTGATGCGCGCCCGGGGCCTGGTCGACGTGCTGATCCCGCGCGGCGGTGCCGGCCTGATCCAGTCGGTCGTCAACGACTCGACCGTCCCCGTGATCGAGACCGGCGTCGGCAACTGCCACGTGTACGTCGACCGGGCCGCCGACCTCGACAAGGCGGTCGCGATCGTCCTCAACGCCAAGACCCACCGCAGCAGCGTGTGCAACGCCGCGGAGTCGCTGCTCGTGCACGCCGACGTCGCGGAGGAGCTCCTGCCGCGGGTCGTCGCCGCGCTGCAGGAGGCCGGCGTGACCATCCACGGCGACGACGCCTTCGCCGGGTACGACGGCGTGCTGGCGGCCACCGACGAGGACTGGGCCCAGGAGTACCTCTCCCTCGACATCGCCGCCCGCGTCGTACCCGATCTCGACGCGGCGCTGGAGCACATCCGCACCTGGTCCAGCGGGCACACCGACGCGATCGTCACCGAGGACCAGGGCGCCGCGCGCCGATTCGTGGCGGAGGTCGACTCAGCCGCGGTGCTGGTCAACGCCTCCACGCGGTTCACCGACGGGGGCGAGTTCGGCTTCGGTGCCGAGATCGGCATCAGCACCCAGAAGCTGCACGCCCGCGGCCCGATGGGGCTGCCCGAGATGACGTCCACCAAGTACGTCGTCATCGGCGACGGCCACGTCCGCTGACGGCTCCGGGCCGAGGCGCGCCAGCCGCCACAGGCCCCACGCCATCGCGACGACGGCGACGAGCGACACGGTCACGGAGCCGATGCTGGGATGGGGCACCTCGCCGAGGACGAGGTACGCGAAGCCGAGCGTGAGCAGGCAGTTGACCACGTTGAGCGCCGGCATCGACGCGGACAGGCGCGCCGCGCGGTAGGCCAGCTGGTTGACCGCCACCCCGCCGACGCCGCAGGCGACGAGCGCCCAGCGGAGCTGGCCGGCCTCGATGAGCACCGACATCAGGCCGAACAGGACGCCGGAGGAGCAGCCCAGCAGGAAGCCCGCCGGACCGGGCTCGGTACGCCGCCCGCGACCGCCAGCAGCACGACCGCCGCCAGCGCGCCGGCGCCCACGGGCCCGAGCAGCGCGCCCGGGCGGGGGAGCGCGGGCCCTCGCGGGCGCCGGTCGCCAGCAGCAGCGCGGCGATCGCGAGCGCGGTGACCGCCACGGCGACCAGCTCGGCCCGGGTCGGGCGGCTCCGGGCCAGCGCCGCCCGGAGAGGGACCGCGAGCACGATGCCCAGGATCGCGATCGGCTGCACGAGCCCGATCGGACCGTGGTCGAGCGCGAGCACGTGGAAGGCGAACCCGATCGGGCCGAGCGTCGCCGCGAGCAGCCAGGCGACGGCAGGGGCGCGGCGGGCGGCGAGGTGCTGGGTCGAGGTCGACACCGCGGACGTCGCGGCGCTCGCGAGCGCGAACGCCACGGCGAGGAGGAGCACGGTGGCGACACTAGGTGGGGGAGGTGGACGGCCGGTGAATCCCCGGTACGCAGAGGCGTGGCCAGGGGATGGCGACGTCGCCAACGCCGCCAGCGCGCGTGCATCGTGGCGCGCAGCAGGCGCCATCCTCTGGCCACGCCTCTCAGGGGTCTGGCGTCCGGACAGTTCCCGAGGCGCGGTAGGTTTCGCGACATGGCAGGCTCCCCGGACCGGATCTACGCCGATCCCTCGGTCGAACGGCTCTTCACCGGGGCGACCATCATCACGTTCGTCCGCACGGTCATCACGATCGCGATCGCGGTGTGGGCGGCGTACGACGAGAGCCTGACCTGGATCGTCATCGGCCTGATCAGCTACTGGGTCGGCGACAGCATCGACGGCGAGTGGGCGCGCTGGCGCGACTGCGAGACCCGGATGGGCGCGGTCGTCGACATGATGTGCGACCGGCTCAGCTGCGGGGTCCTGTACGTCGGCCTGATCTGGCTGCAGCCCGGCGGCTGGATCAGCGACGAGCCGATGAGGTGGATCGGGATCCCGATCGCGATCTACCTCTTCGAGTTCATGGTCATCGACCTGTATCTCTCGCTCGCCTTCCTCGCCTGGCCGATCCGCAGCCCCAACTACTTCCACGTCATCGACCGCCGGATCTACCTGTGGAACTGGTCGCGCATCGGCAAGGCCGCCAACTCCGGGGCCTTCGCCGTGATCCTGCTCGTCAGCGGCTGGGTGTGGCTCGGGACCCTGATCGCGGTCGGGCTGCTGGTCCTCAAGTGCGTGTCGCTGCGCTGGCTGCTCCAGCTGGGCGTGCCGGTGCCCCCGCGTGAGGCCGCCGCGGCATGATCCTGTGGCTGACGACGTTCGCCTTCAGCATCGCGTCCGCCCTGATCCCCTTCCTGCCCATCGAGGTCTACATCCTCGGCGCCGGCACCGCCGAGCCCGGCGCGGCGGCCGCGATCTCCCTCGGCGTCGCCGCCGGCGCGGGCGCCACCATCGGCAAGATCATCTGGTACGAGGCCGCCCGCCGCGGAGCCGAGTCGGCGTGGGCCCAGAAGAAGCTCTCGAAGCCGAAGGTGCGGGCGTCGTACGAGAAGTGGGTGGCGCGGATGCACGGCCGTCCCTGGTACGCCGCCGGCATCATGTTCGTCGCCGCCTCGGCCGGCATCCCGCCCCTCCTCGCGATGGCCGCGGTCGGCGGCCTGCTCAAGATGCCGCTGTGGGTGTTCATCCCGACGGTCTTCCTCGGCCGCTCGGTCCGGTTCACGCTGCTCTTCCTCGGAGTGGACTTCGCCGTGCACTGACGCCGGGGCGGGGATCGGGCCGTCGGTTGGATACGATGCCGCCATGCTCAGCCAGATCAGCCAGCCCGCCCTCGCCGTCGTCCGCGCCGCGGAGGAGGGTGGCGAGGCCGCCGTGAGCCCGTGGTTCATCGGCGGCATCGTGCTGGCCTTCCTCCTCCTGCTGCTGCTCGGCCTGGTGTGGTTCGGCGGCGGCCGCGACCACAGCTGAGTTCGAACGTTGGTGAGCCGGTGACGGACGCGCCCCGCCGGACCCGGCTCGGGGTGATGGGCGGAACCTTCGACCCCATCCACCACGGCCACCTCGTCGCCGCGTCGGAGGTCCAGGGCTGGTTCGACCTCGACGAGGTCGTCTTCGTGCCCACCGGGCAGCCGTGGCAGAAGGCCGACCGGCAGGTCTCGCCCGCCGAGCACCGCTACCTGATGACGGTGATCGCCACCGCCGCCAACCCGCGGTTCACGGTCAGCCGGGTCGACATCGACCGCGACGGGCCGACGTACACGACCGACACGCTGCGGGACCTGCACGCCCAGCGTCCCGACGCCGACCTGTACTTCATCACCGGCGCCGACGCGCTGACCGACATCTTCAGCTGGCGCGACGTCGACGAGCTCTTCGAGCTGGCGCACTTCGTCGGCTGCACCCGGCCCGGGTCGGAGATGGACCCGGCCACCCTCGCCCGGATCCCGCACGACCGGGTCACCATGGTCGAGATCCCGGCGCTGGCGATCTCGTCCACCGACTGCCGCGAGAGACAGCGTGCCGGCCAGCCGGTCTGGTACCTCGTCCCCGACGGCGTCGTCCAGTACATCACCAAGCACGGCCTCTACCCGGCCGCCTCCGGAACGGAGACCCCATGACCGCCACCGACCACGCCGTCCGGCTCGTCCACGCCGCCGCCCTCGCCGCCGCGGACAAGCTCGCGACCGACCAGCTCGCCTTCGACGTCAGCGAGCAGCTCGCCATCACCGACGCCTTCCTGCTCGCCACCGGCGCGAACGACCGCCAGGTCCGCGCCATCGTCGAGGAGATCGAGGACAAGCTCCGCGAGCTCGACGCCAAGCCGATCCGCCGCGAGGGCCACCGCGACGGCCGCTGGGTGCTGCTCGACTACGGCGACGTCGTGATCCACGTCCAGCACGCCGAGGAGCGCGAGTTCTACGCCCTCGAGCGGCTCTGGCGCGACTGCCCGGCCATCGAGCTGCCCGCCGAGGTCCACGGCCCCACGGCATGAGCGCCCCCCGCCGGCTGGTGCTGCTGCGCCACGGCCGCACCGCCTGGAACGCCGAGCAGCGCGTGCAGGGCCAGACCGACGTCCAGCTCGACGACACCGGCCTCGCCCAGGCCCGCGCCGTCGCCCCCTGATCGCCGCGCTCCACCCCGCCCAGGTCTGGTCCAGCGACCTCGCCCGCGCACGCCACACCGCCGACGAGGTCGCCAAGGAGGCCGGCCTGGTCCCGACGTACGACGAGCGGCTGCGCGAGTTCCACCTCGGCACCTACCAGGGCCTCACCCACGCCGAGATCGGCGCCCGCGACCCCGACGCCCTCGCCCGGTTCCGCCGCGGCGACTGGGACGGCGTCCCCGGCGCCGAGACCGCCCACCAGGTCGCCGAACGGTACGCCGCCGCGCTGACCGACCTGGTCGCCGTACTCGCTCCGGGGGAGACGGCCGTCGCGGTCTCCCACGGCGCCGCCACCAGGACCGGCCTGACCCGCTTCCTCGGCTGGCCGCCGGCCGTCGCCCGCGACCTCCGTGGACTCGACAACTGCGGCCGGGCCCTGCTCGAGGAGCGATCGACCGGCGAGTGGGCGCTGGCCGCCTACAACCTGTGACGCACCCCGATTTCACCTCGCTGGGATGCTTTGGCTAGTATTCCCGTCGTTGCCTCGCCCCCGGGTGGAGCAGCGAGTTCGGGGCTGTGGCGCAGCTGGTAGCGCATCTGCATGGCATGCAGAGGGTCAGGGGTTCGAGTCCCCTCAGCTCCACCGAAACCGCAGGTCAGGGCGATGGTCCGAACCCAATCGAAGGGTTCAGACGATGGTCTGGCACCAGAAAAGCACCACAATCCTCTCGGATGTCGATACGGCATCGTCCGGGCTGGGGTCCGCTCGGTGGGCCTCGGTGGTCTTCGCACACCTTCCGGGTATGCGTTCCAGCGGCACCACGACCGACACGTCCATCGACGCCGTCATCGCCCCTGGCATCGGCACGGTTCAGGGCACGTCCCTCGTCGGCAAGGCCGGCGCTGAGGCCATCGAGCCAGCGCTCTCGCTGCAGGAGTTGGCTGCCCAGCTCGGGGTGAAGGTGCAGGCGTTGTACGACCTGCGCAGCCAGGGCCGGGGCCCGACCGGGTTCCGGGTTGGGCGGCAGTTGCGGTTCCGGCGTTCAGAGATCGAGGCCTGGCTGGCCCGGCTCGAGGAGGAGGACGCCGAACGTCACGCGGGGCCGGGACGATGAGCGGGCGTCCCCGGACCCCGATCGGGGCGCACGGCGTCATCCAGGTCAGGCGGGTTGCCCGGCGCCACTACCGGGCGCGCACGCGGGTGCGTGACCTCGATGGCCAGCTGCGTGAGGTCAAGGCCACCAGCGCGTCGGACAGTGCTGCTCGCAATGAGCTCCAGGAGCGTCTGAAGCGTCGTACCGGCTACGGCAGCGGCGCTGTGTTGAGCGTGGCCAGCCCGTTCCCGGATCTGGCTGAGCTGTGGCTGGCTGAGCTCGAGGGGCGCGACATCTCGGACGGGACGAAGGACAACTACAGCGACGATCTGCGCGTTCACATCCGGCCGTTCTTCGAGAACTACACCATCGGCGAGATCACCACTGGCCGGTGCGAGGTGTTCTTGAAGGCCGAGTACGCGGTGTCCTACTCCCGCGCGAAGCACTCCCGGACGCTGCTCAACCAGCTGTTCGGGTTCGCCATGCGCCACGACGCCATGACCCGCAACCCGGTCGAGGGCACGTCGCCGCTCAAGAAGCCCAAGGGCTCACCCCAGGCACTCACCCTGGATCAGGTGGCCGCGATCAGGCATGCGGCCGGGACGTGGCGGATGGCGCCGGGCACCCCCGGCCCGAAGCCCGACGGTCAGGTCCGTGACGCGCTCGAGGTCCTGCTCGGCACCGGAGTCCGCCCCGGCGAGATCCTTGCCCTGCGCCCGATCGACATCGAAGACCGCCCGCGCGGGATGGCGGCCCATGTACGAGGGACCGTGGTCTACCGCAAGGGCAGGGGCACCTATCGCCAGCCACACCCGAAGACCGACGCCTCGATCCGGAGCATCGCCGTACCTGAGTTCGCTGCCGAGGTCATCCGTGACCGGCTGAAGAACATGAAGCCCGAGCAGGCCGAGTGGACGATCTTCCATAACCGCTTGCCGAAGACGTTGACCGCGCCCTCGCCGCGGATCTCGGTCACGATGATGAACAGGAGGACCGCGAAGGTGGTGATCTTGATGCCGCCGGCGGTTCCCGCGGGGCCGCCGCCGATGAACATCAGGATGTCCATGCCCAGCCACGTGGCCGAGTCCATCCCGGAGATGTCGACGCTGTTGAACCCCGCTGTCCGGGTCTGAACGGAGTGGAAGAAGCCGACCAAGAGCTTGTCGTGCGGCGCCATTCCACCCAGCGTGGAGGGGTTCCCCCACTCCAGGGCGGTGATGAAGACCGTGCCGCCGGCGAGCAGGGCCACCGTGCCCGCCACCACGAGTCGGGTGTTCATCGTCCACAGCCGCGTCCGGCGGAGGTGTCGCCGCAGCTGCATGATGACCGGGAAGCCGAGGCCGCCGAGGATGATGGCCGCGCACAGCGGCAGGCAGATCAAGGGGTCCGTCGCGTAGCCGATCATGCTGTCACTGAACAGCGCGAAGCCGGCGTTGTTGAACGCCGAGACCGCATGGAAGACCCCCAGCCACAGGGCGCGGCCGAACGACTCGTCGTACCGTAGCCAGAACTGCGCGGTCAGGATCACGGCGACGACCGCCTCGACCGTGAGCGATATGCGTACGACGCCGACGACCAGCGAACGGACGTCGTCGAGGCCGAGACTCTTGGTCTCGGCGGCCGCGCTCAGCCGGGACCGGAAGGACAGCCGACGTACGACCGCGAGGCCCACGACCGAGGCGAACGTCATCACGCCGAACCCGCCGATCTGGATCAGACCGAGGATCACGGCCTGACCGAAGCCCGTCCAGTGCTGGGGGGTGTCGACGGTCACCAGCCCGGTGACGCACAGGGCCGACGTCGCGGTGAACAGCGCCTCCATGAACGAGGCCGCCTCGGTGGCGCCGGTGTGGGAGACGGGCAGCATCAACAGGGCCGTGCCGAGCGTCGCGGAACCGGCGAAGGCGACGAAGATGGTACGAGCGGGCCGCAACGCGCGGTAGCGCGCCTGCTCGGTGGCCCGCGGTCCCCCCGCTCCTCGACGCCGCCACACTCGCCCAAGAGTAGGAGATGAGCCGGCGACCGCCGAACCGACGCTCCGGCGGTCTCGCCCTGCGCCGGTCCGCCCTCGTGGGCCGTGTGCGTCCGGGCCGGCCATCACCTCACGGATATGCTGACAGTGGTGTGCCGGGAAGTCTGGTCGGCGTTCGGTTCGAGGATCACCGACGATCGGAGCTCAGGGTGCTGCCAAGACGTGTCGAACCCCTCATCGGTGCCTGCGCCGGATGGATGAGTGGCTTCCTGAGTCCCTCGGCGATCCTGGATCGCAAGGCGCGTCGGCGCTCGGACGACGTCCGCCTCCGGTTGCGGCGCGACGACCCCGGACAGCGACCGAGCAGGCCGCCGTCGCGCTGACGGATCGAGCCCTCCTCCCTGCCGCGTGGCGGCAGGGAGGTCGCGATAGCCTGACGGTCTGGGTGTGCCGGGAAGTCTGGTCGGCTCTCGTCGAGTCGACCCCAGGAGTGCCATGACCATGCCGCAGGACCGCCAGAATCGTCTGTTCTCCCGAGGCTCGTGGCCGGAGGCATCGCGGATAGCGGACGTGCTCCGCGCGGAGACCACCGGCGGGATCCTGCTGATCATCGGCGCCGTCGTGGCCATCACCTGGGCGAACACGCCCTGGGCGGGCGCCTACGAGCGCCTGCGCGACACCGTTGTCGGTCCATCCTCCCTCCATCTCGACCTCACCCTCGGCACCTGGGCCGCCGATGGCCTGCTCGCGATCTTCTTCTTCGTGGTCGGTCTGGAGCTCAAGCGCGAGTTCGTGGCTGGTGACCTGCGCGACCCCCGGCGAGCCGCACTGCCCATCGTGGCCGCAGTAGGAGGCATGGCGGCGCCCGCGCTCATCTTCGTGCTGTGGAACCTTGGGCCCAACGGCGATCTGCGCGGGTGGGCGATCCCCACCGCCACCGACATCGCGTTCGCGGTCGCCATCCTGGCCGTCATCAGCACCCACCTGCCCTCCGGTCTGCGCACCTTCCTGCTCACCCTCGCCGTCGTCGACGACCTCCTCGCGATCACGGTGATCGCCCTCTTCTACACCGACCAGCTCCGGCCGGCGTACCTGCTGCTCGCCATCCTCCCCGTCGCGGCCTTCGCCGTCCTGGTCCAGCGCCGGATCCGCTCCCCGTGGCTCTTGATCCCGCTCGCCGTGGTGGCGTGGGTGCTGATGCACGAGTCGGGCGTGCACGCCACCGTCGCCGGGGTCCTGCTGGGCTTCACGGTGCCCGTGCTGCGGCGCGACGGGAACGACGGCCCGGGGCTCGCCGAGCACCTGGAGCACATCGTCAGGCCGCTGTCGGCAGGCTTCGCGGTCCCGATCTTCGCCTTCCTCGCCGCCGGTGTGACCGTCGGCGGGCTGAGCGGGCTCCTGGAGTCGCTGCGCGACCCTGTGGCCCTGGGCATCGTCACCGGCCTCGTCGTCGGCAAGACCGTGGGAATCGCCTGCTCGACCTTCCTCCTGGCGCGGTTCACCCACGCAGAACTCGACGACGACCTGGCCTGGACCGACGTGATCGGCGTGTCACTCCTCGCCGGCATCGGGTTCACCGTGTCCCTCCTCATCGGTGAGCTGGCGTTCGGCCAAGGCAGCGAGCGCGACGAGCACGTGAAGGTCGGCGTCCTCCTGGGCTCCCTGACCGCGGTCGTTCTCGCGGCCGCCGTGCTCCGGCTCCGCAACCGCGTGTACCGCCGCGTCCACGAGCTGGAGGAGCGCGACGACGACCAGGACGGCGTGCCCGACGTCTACCGCCACCGGTAGGGCTGGGGACCGGGCACAGGCGACCAAGACGTCGCGGTCGGTGCTGGTGAGAGAGTCGTTGCCGGTGCGTGTTAGCGAGGCGTTAGGGATGGGCCGTACTGTCATGCCCCACATTTCGCCGCGGCGGGCCCGGGCTGGGAACGCGGCCAGAAACACTGTCGAAGTGGTTCTGCGCGGGCCCGGTGCGGGCATCGCAGGACCGGAGAGGTCCACACTGATGAGATTCGTTGCTCCGAGGCCGGCCAGCGGAGGCATGGCGCTGGCACTCGCCACCACAGCCGCCCTGTCTGTGAGTGCCGGAGATCCACCGCGGGGTGCAGCGGAGTTCGCGTTCGTCTCCTCCTCGGGCGATTGGTCGGCGCCCGTAGAGCTCTCCACTCCCGCGACGGGCGGTGCCCGTGGCCTCGAGATCGATGCCAACGCCCTCGGCGACTTCACCGCCGCCTGGGTTGTCGACGCCGAAGACGACATCGTCGCCGTGATCAAGACGGCCGGAAGCTCGCCCGGCGCTCCGCAGATCTTCGCCGGTGACTACGACGACCCCGACGTCGCCATCGGTGGGAACTCGGTCGGTGTCCTCGCCTGGGAGTCCAACACCAGCGACGAGACGGTGTACGCCGCCAGCAAGGCCGGTTCCGCGAGCGCGTTCTCGTCGCCTGCCGAGTTCGAGGGTGACGGTCACACCAGCCCGTCCGCCCCGCCGTCCGCTCAGGACCCGATTGTGGCGGTCAACGAGCAGGGCACGGGGATGCTCCTCTTCGAGCGCGACTATTACACGCCGCCCAGCTACAGCACCTTGGCCGAGGCGATCGAGGGCCGGGTCCTGGTGGATCCAGCGGCGAACACGTGGAGCGCGGGCGCCGATCTGCACGCCAACCCGCGTGAGCCCCGAAACACTGAGGTGTCGGTCGCCGCGGATGGCTCGGTGTTTCTGGGATCGAACGGCTTCGAGTTGGGCCCCTGCTACTACATCCACGCCATGGTGATGGAGAACGACGGCACCGGCAGCGGGGGAGGACCGATCCGCTACACCTGTGGTGGGCAGCTCAACGGCATCTTGCCGAGTAACGACCGGCTCCCCAATGGCGACGTGCTGATGACCTACCACCATCACACCGGCGGTGGGGTCTACGCCCTCGACATCTCCAAGGGGCGCGCGCTGAGCGGCAGCACGGACCTGAGCAGTCAGGAGGTCCGGCTCGATGATCCCGACGGCTCCGAGGACGGCGTATGGCCGCGGGTGCGCACCGACGCCGCCGGCAACGCGGTTGTGGTCTGGCACGACACCACGGGCACCGACTCGATGCTGGCCCGGTTCCGCCCCGCCGGCCAGACCACCTGGGGCCCCGTCGAGGTGATCAGCAGCGGAGAGACCTACCAGGGCGACTTCAGCTTCGACCTCGATGCTGCCGGCAACGGCTACCTCGTCTATGAGAGAACCGACGGCGTCAATCAGCAGGTGGTCGCCGCCGAGCGCTCACCCGGTGCCGCCGGGGTCTGGACCACGCCGGTGGTGCTCTCGACCGATCAGGGGATCGTCGCCTCACCGATGGTCGTGGCAGCCGCCGACGGTCATGCCTTCGCGGCGTGGATCGCGAACAGCGGCGATCAGGTCTACCTGTCCTCCTTCGCACCGAGCAACCCCGCGGGCCCGGGAGGGCCGGGTAACCCCGGGGACGGAGACCACACCGCTCCCCGGCTGAGGGTCGACGGGGCCAAGAAGCAGACGAACAAGAAGCGTGTCGTGATCAACGCCTCGTGCGATGAGATCTGCACGGTGACAGCGGGCCTGAAGGGCAAGGCGAGGATCAAGAAGGGTCCGCCGGGCACGAAAAAGAACGTCAAGCTGACGTTGAAGGAGACCGCGACGACCTTGGCCGCGGGCCGAAGCCAGCCGCTTGCGCTCAAGTTCAAGGGGTCCAAGACCAAGAAGCTGGTGCGACGGGTGCTCGGCAGCAAGCGCGGCAAGATCAAGCTCGTACTCAGCATCACCGCGGTGGACCAAGCCGGGAACACGAGCCAGGACACGTTCAAGGTGGTGCTGCGACGGGGTTAGGCGTGGGGCCGGTGTCGGCCGAGGGCGATGATCTCGTGCGATGCTGGGTCGGCGGTGGCTGCCGAGATCGAGGTGATCGGGGGCACTGGCTTCTACTCGTTCATCGAGGACGGCCTTGAGCATGACGTGTGGACGCCTTTCGGCCAGCCCTCGGCCCCGATCACCGTGGGGGGTGATCGGAGGTCGTCGGGTGGCGTTCCTCTCGCGGCACGGCGCGGGGCACCGGTTCGCTCCGCACGCGATCAACTACCGGGCCAACCGCTGTGGGCCTGCGCTCCCTGGGAGCCATCGGCGCTACCCGCCGCCGTCGCGGAACCCATCAGGTGCCCGACCCTGGCCGACGCAGGCGTACCTTTACGGAGTCCAAGAACTGCTGGAACCAGCAACGAGGACTTCGCCGCCGCGACCCCGGACATCGACCGCCGCCTGCGCACCCACCTCCGCGAGTTCGAACGACCACGAGGGCGGGTCGCCAAGCTTGCTGCCGGTGACAGCCTGGGCCCTTCTCTCGGGAAGCGGTCGCTTCCCTGAACGAGCTGCGAAACCTCTTCGTCCCAGGAGCCGATGGTCGAGGCGGAGGATGACGTCTTGATCCTCGTCGGAGCGCATTGCACCAGTAGATGTCCCGCTAGATGCAACTCAAGCAGTACATCTGCGAGCCCGGGGTTGAGGAGCTCTGTCTGATCTGGCCGAGGTCATCGGCGGGGCACCGGACGACGAGCGATTGGTCGCTGGCCGGGCCAAGCGGCGTCGCACGGTGCGGTAGGCTCGGGTGCGGTGTGCCGGGAAGTCTGGTCGGCGGCTCTGTTGGCTTGCCGAAAGGACGATCGTGGCGATGCGTACGCACACGGACGGGCATGTGGTGTCTGTGGTGCTGACGATGGAGCGCTGCGCTTCCGGCGGACAGGCGCCCATCCCGGACTATCGCCGACCCGGCGTGGTCCATCTCCTCGGCGACGACTCCAGGACTCTCTGCTCGTGGCCGGTCGTGGGCACGAGCTCGACCTATGAGTGGGTCACCCACGTCATCACCAGAAGCGCCTCCGAGCACTTCACCGCCGGCGGGCAGGTCGTGACTGTGGAGCGAGTGAACGGCGTGAACATGATGACCGTCCAGACGGCAGAGCGTGCGGGAGAAGAGGACATCGAGCCGAGCGTGACCGGGCGCTTCTCGGTCGACGATGACCTGATCCTGACCATCGTGGAGGCAGCGCCCAGGTAGGCAGCCCGTCAGTTGCGGACGACGCGGTCCAAGGGGATGAGAGTGATCACCGTGGGTCGCGACGGGGTGTTGGACCAGGCTCCGGAATCGGTGAACTGGCAGAGAACGCGCCAACCGGCGGGAGCGCCCTGCAGCGTGAAGGACATGGTGAGTCCCGTGAGCGAGGGATCGATCACCCGGGTGGTGGTGAGGCCACGCAGACCTGAGGGGAGCTGTTGCCAATTGCGTGGTAGCCGCAGGCGAAGTCGTGGTCGCCTCCGGCGATGGGTGTGGTGCGGTAGGGCTGGCATCGACGGTGACGAGGTAGTTGCCGGCGGGTGCTGCGGGCAGGGTGTAGGAGAGCATGTTGGCCCCACCGGAGCTACTCGCCGTGGTGTTGGTCCGCTGGTAGGCCGTCGTCTGCAGATCGGTCGCGTGCAGTCCGTCGACCTGGTCGGAGTTGAGGTTCGTCACCCTGGTCGAAGAGTTCACCTTGAGTGGTGCGAAGCCCGGGCGGGACTTGAGGAACAGGGTCTCGGACTTGGCCTTGGGGGAGGCCAGAGTGGTCTGCTTCTTCGTCTTGGTGAGCTTGCCGGCGATGATGCTCTTGCCGGTGGCTGCGGCTGCGGTGTAGTCGATGCCTGCGACCAGGCCGAGTGCGACGGCGCAGACCACGATCACGGTCTTCAGACGATTCATCGGTCGACTTTCCTCCTCGGGAGCACGTGGGCTTACGATCATTATGAAACGATCGTAACGAAACTAGTGGAGGTGTCGCCCCCTGGCAAGGCCGTCGGCGGGGAACGGTCTCACTCGGCGCACACGCCGTGGAGGAACCGGTCCACGAGCAGCGTTCGGTAGGTCGTGTCGGCGTCCAGGTGGCGCACGAGCACGTGGAAGATCAGGGTGCCGGCGAGGTCGTTGAGTGCTGTGCGTGCGTCGACGGTCGCTTTCACCTCGCCGCGCGCGAGGGCCCGGTCCCACGATCCGAGGACGGTCTGCAAGGGCTGTTCGTCGAAGCGGGACAGCACGCCTGCGAAGTCGTGGTCGGCGATGGCAGTGGCGAGCTGGTCTGCCCATGCGGATCGAGGGGTGAGGTCGAGCGAGCGGGCGAGGGCTGCGACGTGCTCCAGAAGGTCATTCCGCAAGGAGCCGGTGTCGACTGCCGTCACGGGCACTGACTGCTGGATGCTGGCAGCGAAGGCGAGTCGGGCCTTGTTCGGGTAGCGGCGGTAGAGAGATGGTTTGCCGACCCTGGCGCGTTCCGCGACCGCCTCCATTGTGATGTCGTCGTACGGCAACTCATCGGCAAGCGCGCGCCAAGCTGCGACCACGCGGTCGTCGATCCGGGTATCGCGGGGGCGTGCCACGCTGCCAGTGTGCCGTAGTCCTTCGTTGACGCGGAGTCAGCCCAGTTCTGAGCCCACAGCCGCGAGCAGGGCTTCGAAGGCCGCATCGTCTGCGTCGGCGACCGGGAGTGCGACGGTGATCAGATGACCGCCGGTCGCCACCAGGCCGAAGTGGAGGGAGGCGCCCTTGAGGTGAGTTGCGCGGTCCCCTGCGGCCACCGTGCTCTCCTCCAGGCCGCTCTCGCCTGCGTAGCTCCGATTGAGGTCGAGCACGTAGTCGAAGGCAGCGTCACCGGTCTTGCCGCCGACCTCGGACTCGGGTCGCATGCCGGCGACGACCAACCCGACGAGTGCGCCATCCGATCCGGTCAGGTCGTAGAGGCACTGGGGGGTGGCATCGTCGTCGGCGCGTGCGCTCGTTGCCTCGAGCCCGATCGCGTCACTCACCTCGTCCGGCGTGAGGTTGTCGCAGATCTCGGCTGCTGTGATCGCCTTGACCTGCGCATCGCCGAGTGAGGCGCCAGCAGACGCCTCAGCCGCGTCGGGGGATCCTTCATCATCTCCGCAGGCGGTCAGGACAAGTGCCAGGGCGGTGCTGGCGAGGACGTTCAGGGTTATGTTACGCACGTAACGAAATATAGCGTATGTATCGCCCGGTGCCTATGCTTCCAACCCTGGGTCGGTCTCGGGATCACGTCGTGGCTGCCACCCGGTGAGAGCCGAGCCGACTCGGCTCTGTCCTCGGCGCTGAGGGATCACCCAGCGTGGACCTTGGCCTTGGCGCGCGCTGGTCGGAGGATCGTGGTCGGCGAAGTGTGGCCGCCGTAGTCGGCCTTGACCTTCACCGCGACGGGTCCTCGACCGTGCACCCTCTTTCCTTTGACCCTCACCTTCGCGGCGAGGCCGCACTGTGCGTCAACGGGGGCCGACTTCCGCGCGATGACTCGCTTGCCCTGCTTCAGAGTGAGGGCCACGGTCCCGCCGCAGATCCCAGGACCTGCCGCGAAGGCGCCGGTCACCCGTCCCTTGAACCGGTAGACGTAGGGCGCGGCCCGGTCGCGCTTCGGCTTCGCCTTGACCGCGAGCGCCGGGGTCACCGCCACCGGCGGGTCGACCCGGGCGATGGCCAGGCTGTGCGCGCCGCCGGCGCCGATGGCGACGTACCGAGCGTTCGGCGGAAGCGCCGGGAGCGCGCCCTGACCGATGTCGTTCTTCCCCCAGCTCACGACGACGCCGTCACTGCGCAGCGCGATCCCGAACTGCCCGCCCGCGCTGATCGCCGTGAACTGCGTCCCCGGCACAGGAAGGGGGACGCCGGACACGACGCCGAAGACGTCGGCGCCCCAGGCGACCAGGCGCCCGTCCGAGCGCAGGGCGAGGGACCATGCGTCTCCGGCCGAGATCGCGCGGTAGGTGAGTCCTGTCGGCAGGGGCGGTACGTCGAGCTGGCCGCTCCCGTTCGCGCCGAACGTCACGATCTCGCCGTCGGAGCGCAGCCCGAGAGAGTGGTGGTCGCCCGCGGCGATCGCGGTGTAGGTCACGCCGGGCATCAGCGCGAGTGAGGGCGGCGCGGCCTGCCCGTCGGCATTCAGCCCGTAGCCCTGGGCGGTGCCGTCCGAGCGCAGCACCAGGGAGTGGAAGCCGCCCGCGGCCACGGCGGTGTAGACGGTCCCGCCGCCCGGAGCGGGGATGCTCGCCTGCCCCTCGACGTTGCGGCCGACAGCGACGACGGAGCCGTCCGACACCAGTGCGAGGGTGTGCTCGCCGCCGGCCGAGATCGCGGTGTAGCGGTCTCCGAACGGGGCGGGCAGGTCGCGCTGGCCCCAGAAGTCGTAGCCGGCGGTGTCCACCCTTCCGTCCGAGCGCAGAGCGAGCGAGTGGGCGGCGCCGGCCTCCACGGCCGTGTAGGTGACACCCGCCGGGAGCGCGGGGAACACCAGCCGGTCCTGGCTGGGATCGCCGGCGGCCCGCAGCAGGGTGCCGCCCGGCGTCACGGGGACCCCCGGTGGCTCCGCGTTCGCCGGCGGCGCGGCGAGGAGGCCGAGTGACAGGATCAGGACGATCCCGAGGATGACCGGCGATCCGGTCCGGACAGGCGCGTCAGGCATGGATCCTCCGACTCCGCGACGGCAGGGCTGCCTGGAGACTGTCACCGAGACTGCCGCGGAGTCATCAGGGTCGCGACCCTGACATTAGGCCGCGCTCAAATGACGGGCCGCCTCGCTGTTCCATGCCAGCTGGATAGGCGAGAGCCCCAGGCGTCTCGGGTCACCTGGGGCTCTCGGAGTCGAGCATGCCACAGCAATGGGCGCAGGGCGAGGCCCTTCTCGGCTTCGTACGCCGCGACTTTCTTCGTCGCGCCGACACGGCCTCGGTGCCCACTACGCTGTCGCGGGTGGAGGAGCGCGCCGAGCAGGTACGAGCGGTGGCCGCGTGGTTGGCCCGTGGCCGTGGCCTGCTGATGGTGGTGGGCGAGCCCGGCGCCGGCAAGACGGCCGTCCTCGAGGCGACGATGCCGTCGACCTCCGTCCGATGCTGCGCGAGGTACGCCGATAAGGGGGTCCCGCTCGGATCGGTGCGCACCGTACTGGCGACCCTCGGTATCGCGCAGCCTGCCGAGCTCCGGGACCTGACCGCCCGACCGTGCGGGCCTGACGTGGAACGACGCTTCGCCGACGCCGGTGCTTCTCTCCGAGCCGCCTTGGCCCCTCATCTCGTCGTGCTGGACGACGCTCACTGGGCGGACGCCGCCAGTCTCCGGGTGCTCGGTCGCGCCGTGCGCGGAGCAGACCGCCCTGTCCTCGCGGTCGGCACGCGGCCGTGGAACGCCGAGCATCACCCGGGTGTCGCCGACCTGGTCCGTGTGGCCGGTCCGGTCGGTCCCGTCGGCCCGGTGACCGTGACGGTGCCGCCGCTGACGCCGACCGGCGTGCGTCGCATGCTCGGTCGGCTGGATCCCGGGCGGTCGTGGTCCGACGAGGACGTCGCCGAGTTCCATCGCCGCACCGGAGGGCTGCCCCTCCTCGTCGAGGCCGTCGTCGGCTCGGGGACGGTGCCTGACGGCAAGGCCGACCTGGCGGCGTACGTCGCCCATGAGCTCGCCGGCCTCGGCCAGGACGCTGTCCGGGTAGCCCGTGCGGTGGCCGTGCTCGGAGGGACCGGCAGCCTCGCGGACGTGGCGGCGGTCAGCGACACGGACCCGGCCGACGTCGCGGACCTGCTCGACGCCATCGCCGCGGCGGGACTGCTCGGCAGCGGTCCGACGCCACGGATCCGGCATCCGCTGCTCGAGGAGCTCGTCGCCGCGCACGGGGGACCGGGAGCGGCCCGCTCCGCCTACGCGCGCGCCGCCCGGCGCGCTCACGCCACCGGCGGCGACGCCGACCGGCTCACGGGCTTCCTGATGTGCTCCTGGCCACTCGGCGAGAGGTGGGCGACCGAGGCCCTCCTCGACTCAGCGCGCGCCGCGCGGAGTACCGCCGACGCTCGGCTCGCCCGAACCCTGGTGGAGCGGGCTCGGGCCGAGCGCGCCGACGACACGGACACCCGTAGTGAGCTCGGGACCATCGAGGCCTGGACGGCGCTGCAGCTGGAGCCGGCTCCAGCAGCGCTCGTCCGGGTCGAGGAGATCATCGCCGCCCAGGAGCGGTCGGGCGCTCGCGACTGGGCCGACCGGACCCGCTCCGAGCTGGTGGAGTTCGCCATGTTGGCCGGCGACCTCGACCTCGCGCGCGCCCAGGCGCGCGCTCTTGTTGTGGCCGACGACGGCTGCGACGACCTGGGGCGGCACGCGCGCGGTCTGCGGGCATTCCTCGGTGCGAGCTTCCTCGCGCCGGGCGCCGAGCCCGAGCGGCTCTCGGTTCTCCGTGGTGCGGATCGTCTGCTGGCGTCGGAGCGGGTCGACGCCCTGCCCGTTCTCGCCCACGCTGCCGTGACTTTCGCGACCGCCGGCCTGGACGCCGAGGCTACGGGAGCAGTGGAGAGGCTGCGTGGAGTGCGGTTCGAGCAGCATCCACGGATGTTGGTCGAGCTCGGCCTCGCCGGTGTGGCCCTGGTCCAGTTGGAGCGGCTCGACGACGCGGCGGAGGTCTTCGCCGCGGTCGGCGGCGCCGCTACGCTGCATCGGATCGACGATGTCGCCGCCAACGCCCGCACCTGGGCCGCCCGGATCGCCGGCTGGCGTGGCGATGCCGGGGCAGCCCGGACGGCTGCCGACGAGCTCGACGCCGGCCGCGTGTGGCCCGTGCTGCGGCCGGTCGCCGCGGCCGCGGTGCTCGATGCGGCGCTGCTCGATGGCACGGACGCCGAGCTCGAGGAGGCGCTCGCCGCCGCCCGGTCGGAGCTCGCCGTATCGGCGGTGCCGCACGGGCCGGGAATGGCCGATCTTCTTCTGGGCTGCGCGCGGGCCGAGCACGCACTCGGTCGCCCCGCTGCGGCAGCCGAGCTCGTGGCGCGCGCGGCCGTGGCCTATCCCGTCGGCGACTGGCTGGCGCCGTGGCCGCTGGTCGCGCTCCACGTGGACGGCGGGCCGGCCCTCACCCGGAGGGCTGCCCCGGTCGTCCGCCGGTGGACGTCGCTGGCACGGCCCGTCACGGGAGGCCTCGCCACGTCGTGGCCGACTCCGTGGACAGGCGTGGAGCCGCCGTCCCCGGACCCCGCCGGCACTTCCTTCCCCCTGGGTATCGAGCTCCTCCTGCTTCAGGGACGCACCCTGCGCCGTGCCGGTCGCCACGGCGCCGCCCGGCCGGTGCTCCACCGGTCCCTGGCCACCGCCCTCGCCGCCGGACACCACCGGATGGCCGCGGCGGCACGGGCCGAGCTGCACCTCGCCGGGGGACGCGCGGGGAGCCAGGCACGCCCCTACGGCCTCACCCCGGCCGAGCAGCGGGTCGCCGTACTCGCTGCCGACGGCCGCAGCAACCGCGACATCAGCGAAGTCCTGGTCGTCTCGGTGAAGACCGTCGAGTCGCACATGACCAGGCTGCTCGCCAAGACCGGTCGTCGTCGTGACGACCTTGCGGTCGTGGTGGCCGAGATCCGTCGGTCCTCCCCGGCCGGGCACGATGCGCGCGCCTCCGGCACCGGATGACCGGGGCGTGGGCCTGAGGCGGTCGGCGGGATCTCGCTCAGTGTCGGCCCCGGGTGCGCCATTTGCGGTCGGGCCTGCCGTTCTGTTTCAGACGCGTGATGACGACGCGGTCGCTGCGTGAGCCCTTCGCGGTGGCCACTCCGGCCACCCAGATGCGGCCGCGCGCGTCGATCGCGACATCGGTCGCACCGGCCGATCGGGTGCCCTTCAACTTCTTGGCGCGGTACACGCCGTTGCTCGCGAAGCCGGCGTCCAGACCGTCCTCGCTGGCGTAGCGCAACACGGTGAGTCTCGGATAGCTCTGCCCGACACTCACGACCCTGCCGGCGGCATCGACCGCCATGGCGTCGCCGCCCTCCAGGAAGCCGGAGGTCACGTCGGTCAGCAACGGAGCGCCGTCGGGGAGCCCATCGGCGTCGTAGCGCTGAAGGAAGAACTGACCGTGCGTCGCACCCGACACCGTGTATCCGCCATGCGGTCGTGCCGCCAGCCCGCGGCTGAGGGCGCCCGTGACCGGGAGACCGAGGGTGTCGGAGGTGTAGCCGCCCACGTCACCGAACGAGGTGTCGAGCGCGCCGCCGGAGGTGAACCTGGCGACCCCGGTCTCGGACGGTTGGCCGATCCCGCGGAACACACGAAGCTCCACGACGACCCTGCCGGCGGCGTCGATGACCGTCTCGCCCGCCCCGGTCCCGACGTAGGGGCCTTCCTGCGCGCCGTAGACCGAGAGCCGCGCAACGCCGTGGTCGCCGAATCCAGGATCCAGGCGCCCAGCTCCGTCAAGGCGAGCCACGAGCGCCGCCGACGGCATGGTGCTCCGGCCCGACACGACCAGGCGGCCCGACGGTTCGATCGTGACCGCCGTCCCCGATGCGTGGTCGACCGTCACGACACCGCGACGGCCGAAGCCCTTGTCCGGCTTCCCCTTCTTCGTCAGGCGCAGCACGATCAGGCGGGCACGCTCCCCACTACTTGCGTTCGAGGCGCCCACCACGACGATGCGGCCACGGTAGTCGAAGGCGATGTCGGAGACAGCCAGGTTCTTCTTCACCTTCAGCCGCGCGATGCCGTCGCCGGAGAACGTCTTGTCGAGCCTGCCCTTCTTCGTGTACCTGAGCAGCGCGAGCCTGGGTCCAGAGGTGGTGGCGACGACCGGTCGCTGGCGGTGGTCCACCGCGATCACCGGGCCACTGCCGAGCGACGTTGTCCCTGCGCCGTGCGCCGTCGTGACCGGCGTCGACACGGTTCCGGCCGGGTCCTTCGCCCAAGCGGCCGCTACCGGGCTCAGCCCCGCGACGGCGACTGCCACGGTGAGAGCCCGGATCGCCGTCCTGCGGCACGAGCCGGTCCCTGAGCGCAGAAGGCGAGTCATCAGTCTTGTCGAGTTTTCGGAACGTGAGAGCTCGGTGATGTGCTGGGCCACGATTCCACCCTAGAAGTGCCGTCGCCGCGTGTCAGGTAGTTCGAGGTTTCGGGCGTCGCTGTGGGGTTTACTCTCGACGATCCCGGCGGTCGTCGCTTCGAGTGCGTGCGCTTGCGTGAGACGTCTCGGCGAATGGTCGACGGCGGGTGCGGGGCTCACACGCGGCGAGCCAAGCGACCGCGGCGAAGAGGAGCAGCACGAACAACGCATCGAGCAACATGAGTCTCATCGTGCCCCGGCTGCCCAGGCTTGTCATTCTGAGGTGGTACGGCTCGGGCAGCCCACGGCCCGCAGTTCCTGCCGGGTAACGTGCTGGGCCGAACT
Source organism: Nocardioides humi (assembly GCF_006494775.1). Lineage (NCBI taxonomy): Bacteria > Bacillati > Actinomycetota > Actinomycetes > Propionibacteriales > Nocardioidaceae > Nocardioides > Nocardioides humi. Next base: position 5,250,545 of record NZ_CP041146.1, read on the forward strand.
GTCCACAACCCAGGAGTCACCATGCCTGCGACTTTCACGTCCAGTTCGACGCGCGAGCCCGAGGAGCGCATGCCACCAAGTGGTCGGCGGCTAGTGACCGCACCGCGCGTCTTCTATCCTGCGGCGGGCCTGCTGGTCCTTTTCGTCGTGATGACCGCCGTGTTCCCCAAGAAGGTCGGCGAGGTCATCGGCGACCTGAACACCGGCGTCGTTCAAGATCTCGGTTGGTGGTACATCGCCGTCGTCTCCGGCTTCGTGTTCTTCGCGCTCTGGATTGCGGCCTCGCACATGGGCAACGTCGTCCTGGGCAAGGACGGCGACGAACCCGAGTTCAGCCTCGGGTCATGGTTCGCGATGCTCTTCGCGGCCGGGATGGGGATCGGGCTGGTGTTCTGGGGCGTCGCGGAGCCGCTGAACCACTACAGCTCTCCGCCGCCCGGTGCGGCAGCGGACACGGCATCCCAGGCGGCTCGCTCGGCCATGGACACCACCTTCCTGCATTGGGGCCTGCATGCGTGGGCGATCTACGTCGTGGTCGGCCTCGCCATCGCCTACTCGGTGCATCGACGGGGGAATCCGATCTCTCTCCGGTGGGCTCTCGAACCGCTGCTGGGGGAGCGCATCAAGGGCTTCTGGGGCGACGTCATCGATGTCATCGCCATCCTCGGCACACTCTTCGGCGTTGCGACATCGCTCGGGCTCGGCGTGAGTCAGATCGGTGCCGGGCTCGCGTACCTCGACGTCATCGACGAGCCGACCACGTGGCTGCTGATCGCGTTGGTCATCGTGATCACGTCGATCGCCCTGACCTCGGTGGTCACCGGCGTGGACAAGGGGATCAAGTGGCTCTCCAACCTCAATATGGTCGTCGCCGTCGGACTGGTGGCAGCGGTCTTGGTGCTGGGGCCGACGGTGTTCATTCTCAGCGACTTCGTCACCCAGATCGGGTCGTACATCGAGAACTTCTTCCAACTCTCCTTCAACGCCCGGCCCTTCCAGGACGACGGCAAGGCCTGGCTCGGGGGCTGGACAACGTTCTACTGGGGTTGGTGGATGAGCTGGGCGCCGTTCGTGGGCGTGTTCATCGCGCGGATCTCGAGAGGCCGGACCGTTCGTGAGTTCGTGATCGGCGTTCTGCTAGTCCCGACGCTGGTCACCTTCCTCTGGTTCGCGGTGATGGGCGGTACCGCCCTGCACGAAGAGCTCTTCGGCGACCAGACAATCGTCGATCCCGAGACCGGGGTGTCGACCAACACTGCACTGTTCCAGATGCTGGATCTACTGCCCGGTGCGGCAGTCCTGAGCGTGATCGCACTGGCGTTGATCGTCGTCTTCTTCGTCACCAGCTCCGACTCCGGATCCTTCGTCGTCGACATGATCGCGTCCGGAGGCGACCCCAACCCGCCTCGGTGGAGTCGTGCGCTCTGGGCCGCGCTCGAGGGCCTGATCGCCGCAGTCCTGCTGTATGTCGGGCTGAATGCGCAAGAGACCGATCCGAGTGTTAATCCCCTCGGGGCCCTCCAGACGATGGCGATCCTGCTGGCACTGCCGTTCAGCATCGTCATGGTTCTCCTGGCCGTCGCCACCGCCAAGGCATTGATGCGCGAGGAACGTCGGCGACGGCGTCACCAACGCGAGTGGCTCACCGAGCAGCTCACGAAAGAGCTCGACCGGGACCGCTGAGCACCGCATGTTCCTCGCGGGGTGGGGCGGCGCTGGCGCCGCCCCACCCGGCTATCCGTCCGACGAGGACAACTCGCTTGCAGCGCGATTCCTGATTCTCCTGTGCCGAAGGGCAGCGAGCGGTAGCGTCACATCGACGATCTGGCAACCGAGGCCGAGGCGTAAACCCGGGGAGACATGAGACGCATGATGACGGAGAGTCGGCGCCACCGAGGACGAATCGCGGCGCTGATCACCGGCGTGGTCCTGCCGCTGGGCGCCATTGTGGTCGCGTCTCCGGCCGATGCGGCGACTTTGAGTATCTCCGACCCTGTGGGTGACCTGGCGCTGGGCAGCAACGCCGCTGTCGACATCACACAGGTCGAGGTGAGCCATGGCTCGGAAAGCCTGACGGTGGCGGTGACGTTGGTCGACACCGGTGTCCTGCCCGCGAATCTCTCGGTCTATGTCGACACCGATGGCGACCAACTGCCGGAGTTCAACCTTTATGCATCGCCGTCGGGGGCGGCGGTCTACAACCACACCGACGAGTTCAGTTGGCAGGGCGGCTCGGTGGTGTGCTCGGCCGGCGTGAGCAATGCCGCGCAGGCAGGGAGACGGGTGCTGTCGCTGGCGGCTGCTCGGGCTTGTCTGGGCCGGCCCGCCAGCATCAGGGTCTACGTCGTGGCGGCGATGACCGGCGACGACCATAGTCGAGACTCCGCTCCCGGTGCCCCGCCGTTGGAGGGATGGAATTTCGACTGGTCCTCACCCATCTCGGCGGACGTCGCTGCGGCCCCGCTGTCGGCCCTGCCGCCCTCGGACCAGCCACCCGTCGTCGGTGGCAGTGCCAAGAAGAAGGGAGCCGGGGTCGTCATCAAAGTCCGTGACCACCTCCTCCTACCAGCCGGCGTCACCCAGGCCCAGGGCTGCCACGGGATCGTCAAGCTCAAGGTCAAGAGAAGCAATCGAGTCGTGGCCAAGGCCAAGGCCAAGGTCAAGAAGACCTGTGTCTACAAGAAGAAGATCAAGATCAAGAGTTCGCAGGTCGGCTCCGCCAAGCGGCTGAAACTGCTTGCGACCTTCACGGGAAACGGTTCGGTGGGGCGTTCCAAGGGCGCCTACACCGTGAAGGTGGAATAGCGACCGAGGAGAAACTGAGCCGAGGCTCCTCGGCTACCGGTCACTCACCCTCTGCGGGTGGCAGCACGCCGAACTCGGACTGCCGTGAGGGATCGATCTCGATCCAGGCGCACGGTGTGTAGTCGCCGTAGTCCTGGAAGTGGGAACCCTGGCCGCTGCCGACGAAGGGGCCGAAGTTCACGAGGAGCCAACCCTCGCGGTAGAGCCATGGGTGGCCGGAGAGATCGGCCTCGGCGAACCAGCTCAGTTGGGCGTCCTCGATCGCCCCGATGCTCGGCCGGGGGCCGGCGAGCAGGGTGATCCCTTCGACCGGCCACGTGTCGTCGTGGCCACGGGGCTGAGGGCAGATGCCTCCGTGTCCACCGAGTGCCGTGGCCAGGACCGGCCACCCGTCGGAGAGCGTGACAGCCCGCTCGACTTCCAGCGTGGGCTCGTCCGCGCAGGCGCCCTCGGATCCAGGCCGACGCAGGCGCTCCGTGATGAGGAAGGCGTTCTCGTCCGGCGCGGGGACCACCTCGTCGACCAACGGACCGCAGCGGTGGGTGCGGGCGATCGGGTTCTCGACCTGCGCTGCTGTCACTGCGGCCGGGTCCCAGGTCCAGATGTAGTAGATCGTCGAGAGGCTGTTGTCGTCCTGGACGACCAGCGGGACGAGCGCGTCCTCGTCGCCGTCGGCGTCCACATCCACGTACGCCGCCTTGCCGACCGTGACCACCGGGCCGGTGACGGGGTTCGTCGTCGTCGGTTCCGCGACGGGTGTCAGGTACCGCTGGCTCACCTGCTCCCGCCACTCGACACCAGTGAAGTCGAAATCCCGGATGGTCCGGGCCGAGGAGTCGGCCGCGTCGGACTCGGCGACCGGCTCGGACACAGGGTGATCGGCCCCGCCGGCGGATGACGCTTGTCCGCCACCGCAGCCGGACAGGATGAGCACAAGCCCGGCGAGAAGGGGTGGCGTCCGTCGGCGAGCTGTCGCAGTACCCGTGGCTCGGCCTCTGCCACGCCTCGCTCCCGGCCTCCTGGGGCGACCGTCGATCCTCTCGTGGAGCTTCTTGGTCAGATCCTGCATCTCTCTCATCCAGTTCGGTCGCCTGTCGAGCAGTTGAGAGCTCGCGGATTCGGCCCAGAGGAGCCTTCAGCGCACCAACCTAGCTTCGCCAGCCGGCGGGCGATGGAGGTTGCGGCGATTCTTCGGCGTCAGACAGGTACGGCCCGAGGCGGAGGTCAGCCGACGTCGACGGGGACGTGACCTCGGACCAGTGTTCCGCGGCCCGGCGCCGAGGAGATGTCGAGGCCGCCGCCGCTCGCGCCCAGCCGGTCGCGCATGCTGAGCATGCCGCCCGTGCCGGAGGTCTGGTCCGCGACGAAGCCCTGGCCGTCGTCCAGAACCTGGAACCACACCGTACCGTCGCCGGCTCCCAGGGAGACCAGGACGTGCTCGGCGCTCGAGTGCTTGGCGGCGTTCTGGAGCGCCTCGAGACAGCAGAAGTAGACAGCTGCCTCCAACTCGGGGAGATGGCGCCCGGGATCTCTCAGGTCGAGGGTGATTCGGAGTGGGTAGCGGTCGACTGCGGAGCGCAGCGCCTCGGCGAGGCCGTGCTCGGAGAGAACCGGCGGGTAGAGCCCCTGCGCGAGGTCGCGGACCTCGTTGTGGGCGATGTGGACCTGGTCCCGGAGGTCCTCCAGTTCGCGCATCGCCGCATCTGGATCTGTGTGGCACCGCGACCGCACGGCCGACAGCGCGATCCCGATCGAGATCAGCCGCTGCTGCGCTCCGTCGTGCAGGTCGCGCTCGATTGTGCGCCGTTCCCGATCCGCGGCCGCTACCACCCGGGCGCGCGATCGCCGCAACTCGTCGGCCTGTTCGCCCAGCTCGCGCTGCGCGTCCAGCGCGCCGGAGAGGGCGGCCTGGAGCCGGAGGCTGTTCTGGAGGACGACGAGCCCCACCATCGCAGCCAACGCCGGTGTGAAGAGCGCCAGAAGAGTACGGCGGATCCAGGCCGGTGTGGCTTCGCTGAGGCCGGTGACATCCTGGAGCTCGCCGGCCAGAACGACCGTGGTGCAGACGACGACCGACACGGCAACGTACGCCACGAGCCTTCGTCCCTGCTCGGTGCCTGTCGCCAGCACGGCGGGCAGCAGTGCGGCCAACATCATCAGCGGCCACGAGAAGGTAGCGGTCGCGGCGGCGACGACGGCGATGCCCCAGTTGGCGCCTGCCCACCACAGCACAGCCCGTTGGAGATCGCCGCGGCGCAGGGGGGCCAGACCGATGACCATCGTCACGCCGCACAGTGCGACCATCGCTGTGAGTGCCACCAGCACCGTCGAGTCGATCCACAGGACCCGGATCGCTGCCATCATCAAAGTGGCAGCGAGGGCGACGGCGATGTCGGCCAGTAGGAGGCGCCGGATCCGGACTGCCTGGGGCGTCAGCGACACGGTTCGTCCACCCTCATACAGAGTCGGGCGCCGACCACACGGCGTCGCGGCCGGCCAGGAACATCAGTACGGCCTTGACACGCCGGTTGCTGTCCACGTCCTCGTTGAGTCCGAGCTTGGCGAAGATCGCGCTGGCGTGCTTCTCAACGGCGTGCTCGGACACCCCCAGGACGCCGGCGATACGCGAGTTCGTCGATCCGGTCGCCATCTCCGCGAGCACATCCTGCTCGCGGGGCGAGAGCAGTTCCAACGGTGAGTCGACGCTCCTGGTACGCGATCGAACCAACACCTCGACCACGTCGTCATCGACGTACGACCCTCCGGACCCGACCGCGCGGATGGCGTGCGCCAGTCGGTCGATCTCGTCGACCCGGTCCTTGAGGAGGTAGCCGCGGCCGCGGCTACCGCCCTCCAACAGGTGCAGCACGTAGGCCGGGTCGAGGAACTGGGACAGCACCAGGACACCGAGCTCCGGATGCGTGGTACGGAAGCGCGTCGCGGCCTGGATTCCCTCGTCCCGATGGTGTGGTGGCATCCGGATGTCGGTCACCACGACATCCGGCTCGTGCTGGTCGACGGCGGCGACGAGTTCGTCGTAGTCGCTGCAGGTCGCGCAGACCCGCAGACCGTCGATCTCCGCGACGAGTCGGAGCACCCCCTCGCGCACGAGGAGGTTGTCCTCCGCGATCACGAGGCTGAGCTTCGCCACCTCATCGACGCTAGCAGCGGTTCGACGTCCGGTCACGCCAGCTGTCTGCGTTGCCAGGGTAGAGGAACCTCCCCTCGACAGTGGGGGTGACCCGACCCTCCACGGGGGAGGCAGCTTGGTTCCATCCCCGCGGACGCCGAGGCAGGGTCGGAGCCTCCGACGAACGAAGACGAGATCGAGAGGAACGACTCATGACGACGCAGCGCTCTCCGCACCGACGGCTGGCCGTGACAGGCACCGTTGCCGCCCTGCTCGTGGTGGTGCTTGCCGCGACACCGGGCTCCGCGAAGCAGACCGTTCACGCATCCGACCTCGCCAAAGGGGCGGTGACGTCGCCGAAGATCGCGAAGAAGGCGGTCAAGAGCGGCAAGATCGCCAAGGGTGCCGTCAAGCCCGGCAAGCTCAGCGACGGTGCGGTGCAGACGAGCAAGCTAGCGGCGGGCGCCGTGACTCCCGACAAACTCGCGTCCTCCGCGCGGCCGCTGTGGGCGGTCGTCTGGAGCGGCCCGGCCATCACCCGGGGGTACGGCGCGGTCTCGGTGGCGACCGAGGGCGTCAGTTGGCAGTTCCGACTCGTGTTCGATCGTGATGTGTCCGCCTGCTCGACAACCGCCTCCATGACCGCGGCCAACGCAGGCAACCCCGAGCAGATCGGCATGGTGTCCGTTGCGCCGTTCTCCGGTGACCCCAACGCAGTACTGGTCGTGACCCGCGACCACGACGGCGTAGGAGCCGCTCGTGGCTTCACCGTGCAGGTCATGTGCTGACCGCTCGGGCAGGCGTGGGACCGGAGTAGGTCCTACTCATTGTGAGCAACGCCGTCTTCTCGCGACGCTGCGTGACATGTCAGCTCATTCTCCCCGTCGCACGTGCCGCGCCGGCGCTGCGGTCACGCTCGTCCTTGCCCTCCCCTCACCTCCTTGGTCATGGCACCCGTCGCACATGGCGTCGAGAGCTCCGTCACGGTGAACTTCACCGACTGCGAGGTCCACAAGTCGCCCTACACGACGAACCAGCAGATCGGTGGCGAGACGGACTGGACCACCACGCTGCGGCTCGACCACCCGAGCCCGATCCCGGTCGGGGACGAGGTCACGGTCGAGGCCGAGCTCGGCCCGTTGCCGCCGGGCACGATGCCGGAGAGCATGGACGATCTGCGGGTGCAGGTCTACCACTTGGAGTTCGTGAACAGCGTCAGTGGACCACTGAAGCTCTACAGCGACAACTGGATCGGCGACTGGGACCGGAACACCCCACTGGCTCTCCCGGAGATCGAGCAGGAGGACAGCTATGCCGTTGCCGGTCTCTGGGATCACCGCCCCAAGAAGATCTACCTGCTCTTCACCGGAAAGGACGCAGGAGGCGAGTTCATCGAGTACTCCTTCGCGTGTGACCAGGTCGTCAATCCGCAGCCGATCCTGACCACGGCCGTCTACGACCTGTCGGCGACGCCATCCCTGGTACTCGACCGCTACCAGGCACAGCCCGGTCACACGGTCGCCTTCACCGGCAAGCATCTACTGGCGGCAGCGCCGACCATGCCCCGTGCCCAGGCGAATGTGACGGTGGGCGGTGTCCCTGCCGGGGCCGTGGAGGTCGATGACTCTGGAGCGGTTCGTGGAGGCTTCACGGTGCCTGCTGGGCTCAGCGGCACCGTCGAGGTACGGGTGTCCAACGGCATGCGGTCGGCCACCGCTCCGCTCGCGATCTCCGCACTGCCGGGCGGTGGAGTCGGGGGCGTGGACGTGAACAACCCCGCCACGTGGCACCCCCACGCTCAGGGCGGCCTCGTCGACCACCAGGCCAAGGTGAGGGTGGCGGCCAAGAAGGTACGCACGGGCAAGAAGCTCAAGCTGGGCGGTTCCGGCTTCGCGCCGGGAGAGGCCGTCGTCATCAGGGCCAAAGGCAGGAAGGGGAAGGGCAAGAAGCTGGTCACGAAGGTCGTCAACGCCAACGCCGCCGGCGCCATCAAAGCCAACCTGAAGCTCAGGGGCGCGGCCAAGGGCACGTGGCGGCTCACCGCGATCGGTGTCGCCAGCGGCCGCGGCGGCGCCACGAAGTTCAAGGTGCGCTAGCAGGGATGGCCAGGGCGCGCCCGGCCTGCTCGTCCCCGCTCGTCTCGGGGCCGAGCAGGCCGGCCAACTCGTCCCGGCCGCCGACGCCGAGCTTGCGGTAGACCCGGGCAAGATGGTTGTCGACGGTGCGCACCGACAGCCCGAGACGCTCGCCGATCTCGCGACTACGCACCCGCTGTGCGGCGAGCCGGGCGATCTCCGTCTCCCGTGAGCTGAGTACGACCGAGGAAGTCGGCCATGCCCCGAGCCCATGGGTCGAGCGCAGGAGGATCCCGTGGCGGGTGGCGCGATCGGCCGACTCGTGGCGGCCCGCCTCCCGGTGCATCCGCCCAGTCTGCTCCCAGCAGTCCGCTGCCCGGCCGACCAGCCCCATGTCGCCCAGACGCTCTGCGCAGCGGCCCATCGCCTGTGCGGACCCGGCGTCGTAGGCGTCGATCCGCTCTGCCAGCGCGATGGCGACACCGCTGCGGCCGGCGTGACTGCGCAACTCGTCGGCGAGCCGAGGCGATCGCGTCGACATCCAGGCCTCGTCCAGGGCGAGTACCCCGAGGTGGCCGTGCATCTCGGAGAGAGCGCGCCGCGCGGTGTCCACCAGAACACTCACGTCGCGGTCCCGGTCGGCGCGCGCCCGGGCCAGGTGGAGGGCGACCTTGACGTCGCTCGCCGCGGGCCGGTCGAGGCTCTCGCTCGGCAGCGACCGGCCCAGGCGGGCCGCGACGGCCGTCTGGAGGGCATCGGCGGTCGCACGGAGCCCGGTGAAGTCACGCCACGCGAGATGGCGTACCGCGCGACGGGCCAGGACGGCCGCATCGTCGAGCCGTCCGCAGTGGAGGGCGAGCTCGGCGGCGGCGTACTCCCACATGCCGAGCTCGGGTGCGGCCTTGTGAGCAGCGGCGTCCCTGCGGCGCATCGCCAGTCGGGTCGCGACGGCCAGGTCGCCGTCGAACACCAGTGCCAGGAACCGGGAGAGCTCGAGCAGGCTCTCCGCGTGCGGTGGCGCCAGTCCCGTGTCCGGGAGGGCGGCGAGTCCTCTCTCCACTTCGGCCAGCGCCGCGCTCCGACTGCCGTCGAGACTGGCGATCATGGCGCCGATCACCGCGGTCCCCACCACGCTTCCGGCATCGACGTCGGCTCGGGTGGTGCGGGGCGCATCCACACCCGTCTCGCCTGCCATGAGTCGCCACTTCACCAGCTCGGTCGTGAGAAGCTCTCTCGCCTCGCCGTCGGCGAGCGACTCGACAATGGTCTGGACCTCCGCCACGGCCCGCGGCGCATCGCCTCGCCGGACGGCATGAAGCAGGCCGAGCTCCTGACCGATCCGCAGCATCCACCTGCCCGTGTCCCGGGTTTGCGATCCCTGTCGCAACTCCGCGCGGGCAGCGGAGAGGTGGTGCTGCGCCTTGTCGACGTGTCCCGCTGCGGAAGCGGCGGCGGCCAGGAGCACCCGTACCCGAGGGTCCTGGGTCGGGGCCGCGCGCAGTACCTCGGCCTGCTCGTCGGTGGTGAGCCGATGATCCTGAGCAGTCGCCAGGAGTACGTCGGTCGGCACCGTGCTACCGGCGCGGACGGACAGGAGGACGGCCCGTGCGGTCCAGCGATGGTCGTCGTCGCTCGTGAGCAAGCGACGGGCCGCGGCCGCGCGGTCTCGTAGGACCACGTGCGGCAACGAGCCGAGGGTCACGTGTCGATCGAGCGTTCGGCCGAACGCGATCTCGTCAGCGTTCTCGACGAGAACACCGTTGGTGAGGTGAGCATCCAAGCCGGGAAGCTGCGTGGCCGAGGCGGATGGCAGTGAGCCTGCGACGGCGACGAGCTCGGCGGCCCGACGTTCCTCGGCGGACCACGTGCGTGGGCTGACGCTCCACCGGAGAACATCCACGGGTGCCGGGGTGCGCCAAGCGATCTCGATGCCGCCCGCCGTCGACCGGGCTGCTTTCACTCCGGCGCTGATCAGGGTCGCAGCTACCGCGGGGCGTCCGTCGGCGTGCGCCAGCAGTGCTGCCCCAGAGGATGCGGTGAGCTCGCCCTCCAGATGGGTCGCGGCCATGGCCAGGATCTCGTCTGGTGTTGCCGCTGGGATGGGCCTCTCCTCCCACCGTCCTGAATCGATCCGGTTCCTGAGGGTCGGATGCAGTTCGGAGATGTCGCCGGTGACCAGAGCCAGCGATACCGCCAGGCGGTCCAGGTGACTCGTGAGGACCGCCGAGCCGGGGTCGAGGAGGTGGGCGTCGTCGATGATGACGACGGACGTCGGCCCGGCGGTGAGGTACGCCGGCAGCCGGATGTACGCAACCAGCCCGGGGTCGTCGGCGGCGGAGACGCCAGCCTCCATGAGTAGCGGAGCGAAGGGGACCAGGGGAACATCCGTCCGATCGGTTCCGGCGACCTCCGCCACCGCTCTTCCCTCCGCGCGCAGCGCCTCGGCGATTCGCCGGCTCAGCCAGGTGCGTCCGGATCCCGGCTGTCCGGTGAGGACGACCGACCGGTCGGCGCGTAGGAGGTCGACCACGTCGGCGGCGTACGGATGCAGAGTCACGGGCTGATTCTTGGAGGGCGGCGGCTCGTCCGTCCCCGACTGCGGACAGGTTGAGTAGGACCTACTCACGTCATGGATCTCTGAATCCGGTGATCCTCGGCGCATGAATGTGCTCCCTTGCATGCGCGCCTCCGCCTCGCTGCGCCTATCCGCCCTCGTTCTGCTCGCCGTGACTGCCTCGTCGGGGTGCGGCGACGCCCACCCCGGCTCCGACACCGCGGCATCGACAACCGGCTCCACGCCGTCCTCGGAGATCGGCACCGGCGACCCTGCACCCAACAAGGCAGGGGTCGCGAACGAGCTCGAGGGCCTCGGCACGGTCCTGGAGATCTCACTGCCCGACGTGACGTCCTACTCGGTGGTCGACCGCACCCTGACCATCCACTTCGACAGTGGGAGCAAAGCCGACGTCACGGCGCACTGCTTGATCAGCCGCAGTGCCGCAGGCGGACTCGGCCTGCCGGAGGACTACCGCCTGGTGATGGCCTATCCCGACGGCGAGCAGGAGTGTGCGCACTGATGCGGACCGGGCTGAGGACCGGGCTGCGGAGCACTGTCGGGATCGCCGCCCTGCTCGGGGCCACCCTGCTCACCGGCTGCTCGGAGGATCTCGGCGAGCGGCTGGCCGAGCGTGCTGTCGAGGAGCAGTTCGGCGAGGGCGCCCAGGTCGACATCGACGCCGACGGCGTCCGGATCGAGGACGGGGAGGGCAACTCCTATGTCTCGGGGACCGGCTTGCCCGTCGACTTCCCCGACGACATCCCCCTGGTGGACGGCCGTGTGCTGAGCGGTGTCGCCGTGGACGACCGGGAAGCGCGAGGGTGGAGCGTGAACGTCGAGGTCGACGACGATGCCCAGGCGGCGTTCGACGCGGCCGTTCTCCTGTTGGTGGAGGCTGGGTTCAAGGAACAAGCAGGGCTGCCCGCGGGTGTGCTGAGCGCCCAGCTGGTCAATCGGACCTGGAGCGTCGTGCTGGCGGTGTACGCCGACCCGTCGGCGCAGACGGCGACCGTCGGCTACACCGTGGGCGACTCGGCGAGGTGAGGTGCGCTCAGGCGGTGGAGCTGTCGAGCAGAGCGCGCAGTTCGCTCCGACCGGATACCCCCAACTTCCGGTAGATCCTGGTGAGGTGGTTGTCGACCGTCCGGACGGACAGGACGAGCCGGTCGGCGATCTCGCGGCTGCTCAGGCGTTGACGGACCAGCTCGACCACCTCTCGCTCGCGGCCGGTCAGCACGTCGTCTCGCCCGGACGGATCGCTGCTCTGTTCCAGCCGTCGCCGCTGGTCCCGCACTGCCAGCAGCTCCACCGTCGCCTGACGGACGGCGGGCCATCGTTCGGCGTACCGGAGAGCGTCGACCGCGGCCGCCTGCATGCCCGCCGCTGCGAGTCGGCCGGCTGCGTCGCGCACCTGCTTGGGCTCGCGACGGACGAGTGCGACCGCCGCGTCACGTAGCGCGACGTAGAGAGCGAGACCGTGACCGACGCGGTCCAGGATCTCTTGGAGCAGGGGCGCCGCGTCGCCGGGCCGACCGATCCGTAGGCACACCGCCAGCGTGATCGCGGCGACGAGGTCGTGCCCGGCCTCGATCGCGCCCCGGCACGCGTCGATGACCAGCTGCGCGGCTGCGGACGGGTCGCCGCCCCGAGCAGTCAGGTAGGCGTGTGCCTCGGTGACCTGCATCGCAGTCTTGGGATCCCGCAGCTGGGCAGGCAGGAGATCGTCCAGCAGGCCGTTGGCCGTGGTGACGTCGCCGTGTTGGGCCTCCACGTTCGCCCGGAGTGCGAGCGCGAAGCCCAGGAAGCCCAAGGGATCGCGCCAGCGGAGCTGCTCCACGGCGAGGTCGGTCAGCGAGCGGGCCTCGACCAGCCGGCCACCGTACATCCGGTGGAGGCCGAGGGTCAGCGACCACATGCCGGCCGCGTCCGGCGTGCAGACGACTCGTTGCTCCTCGCAGATCCTCGCGGCGGCGTCGCCCTCTCCAGAGGAGAGGAGCAGGAAGTACTGCTGGAGGTGCACCATCGCCGCCGCGAACGGGTCGAGGATGCCGTGCTCGTCCTCGATCCGGGTCAGCACCTGCGCGGCTTCGCCGGTGACCCGGCCACCCATCGAGTCGAGCATGACTGCGGAGATGGCACCCCGCACGGTCACCTCCGGGTCCGCGTCGGCCGCCTGCTGGTCCAGTCGTCCGGTGGGCACGGCTGCGATCTCGCCCGTGAGCATCCGCCAGGTCCGGATCTCGGGATCCAGCAGCCGACGGTCCTGGTCGGTGAGCTCGGAGACGGTGCGCTCGGCGAGGCTGAGCGCGGCCGCCACGTCGAACCGACGGTAGGCGAGGTGCGTTCCCCAGCGCGAGACCAGGAGAGCGTGGTCGGCCGAGGCTGTCGCGGTCGCGCTCGCTGTACGGAACGCGGTGTCGGCCTCGTCGAGCCGACCGAGTGCCGACAGCGCACTGGCGTGGTCGACGAGGACACCGAACGAGCGCGGTCGTCCGGGATGGCACAGATGCAGGCGCTCGGCCAAGTCATGGGCGATCGCGTGCTCGCCCATCGCGAACGCCCGGCGGACTGCCCACGCCAGCTCGGCCTGTCCGGCCCCGGCCTCGGTGTCGCAGCGCAGCCGGACAGCGGTGAAGCGCAGGTCGTCGTTGCCGTTGGACTCCAGGCGAGCGGCGACCGTCGCCAGCACCTGTTCTCTCTCGGCGGTGCCGAGGGTGTCGGTCGCGACCTCGCCGACGGACGGATGGGAGACCCGCAGGACGTCTCCTGGTCGCAGGTCCACTAGCCCGCGGTCGAGAAGCTCGCCGACCAGCCGTTCCTCCTGAGGGAGCAGGAGGACCGACCGTGGCGCGGAGGCGCCGAACGCGACGAGCCTCAGCACGGCAAGGGCGTCGCCGTCCAGTTCGGCCAGCCGGTCGGTGATGGAGGAGCGTACGCCGCGGGGAAGATCGACAGGGTCGATCTCGACTCCCGCGTCGACCTGACGTATCAGGCCATGGCGCTCGGCGAGGGCGATGATCTCGCGCAGGTGCAGCGGATTTCCGGCTGTCTGATGGTGCAGCCGGCTGACGTCGTCAGGTCGCGCCGTCGTGCCGAAGCGACGGCGCAGCAGATCGTCGGTCTGGGTGCGGGTGAGGCCCGCGACGTCGAGCAGCTGCAGGGCGCCCTCCACCGCCAGCCGTTCCAGCGGACCGGCCAGGCCGTGTTCGGTGCGTGCCGTCATGATCGTAGGCACCGCGAAGGCGCGGACAAGCTGGTGGATCACGGCCGCCGACGCGTCATCCAGGAGCGGGGCGTCGTCGACGAGCAGGAGGAGGCTGTCGGCGCGGGCCCCGAGGGCGGCGATCAGGTCGCGCGTGGTGAGGCCTGTCGGGGCGCGGTAGCGGACCCCGATGGCCGGCAGGACCGGCAGAAAGGGAGCGAGCGGAGCCTCGCGCAGCTCTGTCAGTCCCACGATCGCCAGCGGTGTCAGATCGCGCGCAGTCGCCCTTTCCGCCACACGCTGCGCGGCCGTGGTCTTCCCGATGCCGGACGGTCCTCGGAGCAGGACCGCACGCGGGCGCCGGGATGTGAGCTCGCGCTCGACGGCTCCCTCGATGTCGGGGCGGTCGAGGATGGGCCAGGGCATGGGCCGCAGAATAGGGGAACAGCCGCGGCATGGGCCGTGTCTTACCGATCTGTGACAGATGCTCGTGAGGCTGTCCCCATGGGGTGGAGGGCTGCGAGTGTGGGGCCTATGGTGACGAGTTCGGTGGGCGGTGCTCGGTCGGCGGTGGCTGCCGAGATCGCGGTGATCGGGGGCACTGGCTTCTATTCGTTCATCGAGGACGGCCTTGAGCATGACGTGTGGACGCCTTTCGGCGAGCCCTCGGCCCCGATCACTGTGGGGGTGATCGGAGGTCGTCGGGTGGCGTTCCTCCCGCGGCACGGCGCGGGGCACCGCTTCCCTCCGCACGCGATCAACTACCGGGCCAACCTGTGGGCCCTGCGCTCCCTGGGGGTCCGTCAGGTGCTCGCCCCGTGTGCGGTCGGTGGCCTGGATCCGGGGCTCGCGCCGGGCGACCTCGTGGTCCCCGACCAGCTCGTCGATCGCACCCAGGATCGTGTGCAGACCTATGTGGAGTCCGGAGCCGTCCACGTGCCGTTCGCCGACCCGTACTGTCCGCGCGTGCGCCGCGCGCTGGTCCGGGCCGATCCCGATGTGCGCGACGGCGGCACGATGGTCGTCGTCGAGGGGCCGCGGTTCTCGACCAGGGCGGAGTCACGTCAGTACGCCGCCGCGGGTGGCACGCTGGTGAACATGACCGGTCATCCCGAGGCCGTACTCGCCCGGGAGATGCGCACGTGCTACGCCGCGCTGGCGCTGGTCACCGACATGGACGCCGGTGTCGAGACCGGCGAAGGGGTCGATCAGGTAGAGGTCTTCGCACGCTTCGAGGCGAACCTCGCCCGGCTCGGCGCGCTGCTCAGGGCGGCCGTCTCGTCGCTGGGAGACCCTGCCGGCTGCTCCTGCTCGACCTGGGCGGACGACCTCGCACTCACCTACGACGTGCCGGGCTAGTGCGGGTCCTGCTCACCGGCTCGGCCGGATTCATCGGCTGCGCCATCGACCGCGCGCTCGTCGCGGCCGGCCATGAGGTGGTGCGTGTCGACGTGATGCTTTCCACGGCCCATGCGGATCCTGTTCCCGACGCGGGCACGCACGTGCTCGACGTCCGTGAGGCCGGATCGTGGTGCCGGCTGATGGAGGGCGTCGACGTCTTGTGCCATCAGGCCGCCCTCGTCGGCGCGGGTACGACGGTGGCGGACCTGCCGCTCTACGCCGCCCACAACGACCTCGGGACTGCAGCCGTACTCGCCGCGGCGACTGCCGCGGGCGTCGACCGTCTGGTGCTCGCATCCTCGATGGTGGTCTACGGCGAGGGCGCCTACGAGTGCGTGGCCCACGGCCCGGTCGTGCCGTCGGCGCGCTCTCCCCAGGCGCTCGCCGCGGGAGACTTCGAGGCACGCTGTCCTTGTTGTGACGGCCTGCTGGCCTCGCTGGAGGTCCGGGAGGATGCGCCGCTGGCGCCACGCAGTGCGTACGCCGCCAGCAAGGTCGCACAGGAGCACTACGCACTCGCCTGGGCGCGCCAAGCCGGCGTCGCTGTCACGGCGCTGCGCTACCACAACGTCTACGGTCCCGGGATGCCCCGAGATACGCCGTACTCCGGCGTCGCGGCGATGTTTCGCTCCTCGCTCGAACGCGGCGAATCACCGCAGGTCTTCGAGGACGGCAGGCAGCGGCGGGACTTCGTGCACGTCGACGACGTGGCACGCGCCAACGTCCTGGCGGTGGAGGCGGTCGCCGCATCGGAACCCGGCACCTTCCGCCCCTTCAACGTCGCGTCCGGACGACCTATCACCATCGCGGAGGTCGCGATACTCCTCGCGCAGAACTCCTCGCTCGCGCCGTCGGTGACCGGGGAGCATCGCCTCGGCGACGTCCGCCACATCGTCGCCTCCCCGGCGCGGGCGGCGGTGGAGCTGGGCTTTCGCGCTGCGGTCTCCCCCGAGCAGGGGCTGCCCGCGTTCGCCACCGCGCCGCTACGCGGTTGATCGCCTCACCAGGTCGTGTAGAGCAGATGCTGCACTCCCAGTGCGGCGACCACCTGCAGAGCGAGCGCGCCGCGTCGCCAGGACGCCGGCAACAGCGCCAGCCCGACCGTGAGCCAGGGCACGAACGGCAGCCAGATCCGCTCCACCTCGGCCTTGCTCATCAAGGTCGCATCGGCGACGAGCACCGCCACCAGCGCCCCGCCCACCAGCGACGTCGCCACCCGTTCGTCGCGGCGCGCCGCCCAAGCGGCGCCGACGGAGGCGCCGATAAGCACGCCACCGCTGAGAAGCAGGGCTGCGAGATTGCCCCACAGCCAGTACGACGCCGGACGCTGCGCCGCGATGCCGTCCCAGTACCTCTGCCGCAGTACCGGGAGTGCCTCCCACCATGCGAAGCCGAGGGCCGCGAACCCGAGCGCCATCCCCAGTGCCACCGCAGCCGCGACCGGCAGCGGCCACCAGCGCCGGGCGGCCACCAGCACTGCTAGGGCCGGCAGACCGGCGAGCGGCATCCCGTACGACATCTGCACGGCGTACCCGAGCAGGACTCCCGCCACCACCGCCCACCCCCACCCCTGGCGGAGAGTGGTGCGAGACGCCAGCGCCAGCGCCGCCAGCCCCCATGCGACCACCGTCGCGATCACGGCGTCTGCGGACACGGCGAGGAAGACCCCGGCGGGGGTGACCACCAGATAGGGCGCTGCCTGGCGGGCGAGATCCTCATTCCCGAGCGCACGCACGGTCACCAGCACCGCAGCGGGCAGCGACGCCGCAAGGAATGCCACCACGATGCCGGCCATCAGGTCGCCGCCGAGCCCGAGCCGGACGAGCAGGACGAAGAGCAGGAGCATCCCGGGCGGGTGGCCGGCGACATGGGTCGGCCAGTGACCGGGGGAGTCGTACGGGATGTGGTCGATGTAGGACGCCAGCAGCGCGGGCACCGAGCCGACTGCGCGGGCGGTGCCGAGGTACTCGTGCCGGTTGCCCAGCACGCGCGAGAGCCCGGCCGGCCCGTCGACGAGCGCGAGCCCGAGCAGCCAGGCCGAAGACGCCATCCAGCTCACCGCAAGCAGCCGGCGCCAGCCGAGCCACCCGGCGACCCGGTGTCCCCGAAGCACCACGGCGAGGCCGACCAGCACCGCCAGCGGAGTCCCAGGCCCCACCTTGACTTCGCGGAACCCGTGCAGCGGGGGAAGGCCGGCGATGTCGTCGGCCCGCTCCCGGACGTCCCAGCCGGTGAGGACGGGCACGAGGACGGCCGCCAGCACGAGGAGCCCGGCGATCGCCGAGCCGCACAGTGCGGCACGACGGACGTCGGTCGTGCCCGTCTGCGCCATGTCACCGACCGTAGGTCGCGTCGTCGGCCCGTACGTGCGGGCAGGGATGGTGTCACGGGACCGTAAGGATTGAAGCCGCCGGCGGCGGTTCGTGATCCCTACGTTGGAGGGGTGCTCGACTGCCAACTGGTGCTTCCGTGCCGCGACGAGGAGGCCGCGCTGCGATCACTGCTTCCCCGAGTGCCGGCGGGACTCGAGGTGATCGTCGTCGACAACGGGTCGACCGATGCGACCGCGGTAGTCGCGGCGGGAGCGGGCGCGCGGGTGATCCACGAACCCCGGCCCGGGTACGGCGCGGCGGTGCAAGCGGGCGTGGAGGCGGCGACCGCGACCCATGTCGCTGTCATGGACGGCGACGGCTCCTTCGACCCCGGGGACGTGCTCCGGTTGCTCGCCTTGGTCCGCGACGGCGAGGCGGACCTCGCGATGGGCCGGCGGCGCGGCGTCCGACCGCCCTGGCCGGCGCGGCTGGGCAACGCGCTGGTCCTCGTGACGCTGCGTCGGCGCACCGGCGTGGCCCTGGCCGACCTCGGCCCCCTGCGGGTCACGCGCCGTGACGACCTGCTCGCCCTGGGGATCAGGGATCGCGGCTTCGGGTATCCGGTCGAGCTCCTCGACCGCGCCGCGCGCGCGGGTTGGCGGATCGTCGAACGCGACGTCGCCTACCACCCCCGCACGCCCGGCACCCACTCGAAGGTCTCGGGCTCGGTCGTCGGCACGCTTCGCGCCGGCCGTGACTTCCTGCGGGTCCTCGCCACCACCCGGGGCGCCACCCGATGACCACCGTCCTCGTGCTGGCGAAGGCTCCCGTCGCGGGCCGGGTGAAGACGCGGCTGGCCGCCGACATCGGCGTCGCTGCGGCGGCCCGGGTGGCGGCAGCGTCGCTGCTCGACACGCTCGCCGTGTGCACGAGCGCCGTCGGGCCGGGGCGGTGCCGCCTGGCCCTCGAGGGCGACCTGGCCGAGGCGGTGGCTGGCCTGCGGCTGTGCCGCGCGGTGGAGGGGTGGTCGGTGGTGGGCCAGTCCGGTGACGGGCTCGGTGACCGGATCGCCGGGGCGTTCGCCGGTCTGGCGGGGCCCGTCGTCCAGATCGGCATGGACACTCCCCAGCTCACCTCCGGTCTGCTGCTCGACGCCGCGGCGCGTCTCGACGGGTACGACGCCGTTCTCGGCCCCGCGGAGGACGGTGGCTGGTGGCTCCTCGGCCTGCGCGACCCGGCGGCCGCGACCGCCGTCGCGGCGGTGCCGATGTCCACTCCCCGGACCGGAGAGCTGACCCGCCGCGCGCTGGAGGACGCCGGGCTCAGCGTCGCGACCGCGCCGGTGCTGCGCGATGTCGACGACCTCTCCGACCTCAGGGCCGTCGCTGCAGGCGGCGTCGGTCATTTCGCCGCGACGGCGGCTGAGGTGCTGCGGTGAGCTCATCCGCGGCCTTCGAGCTCGTCTTCGCCCACGCGCTGCAGGGAGAGGCCTGCACGATCCGCACCCCCGACAGCGCCCCGGTTCCGCTCCCGATCGAGGACTGGACCCGAAGCGCCGGCCCGGTCGACCGTCTCTTCCTGCGCCACTGCGCAGGGGCCACGATCGACGTCGGGTGCGGACCTGGACGGCTCACCGCGGAGCTTGCTGTCGCCGGCCACGTCGCCCTGGGGATCGACATCGTCCACGAGGCCGTGGATCAGACGCGGCGGCGCGGCGGCGCGGCGCTGCACCGCGACGTCTTCGATCGGCTCCCCGGCGAGGGACGATGGGACACCGTGCTCCTGGCCGACGGGAACGTCGGCATCGGCGGCGACCCGCCGGCGCTGCTGACACGGCTGCGCACGCTGCTGCGCGCAGGCGGTCGGATCGTGGTGGAGGTGGAGCCCCCGGGCAGGCCGACCGGCTCGGCCGACGTCCAGCTGGCCTGTCGATGCGCCGTCACGACGTTCTTCCGCTGGGGCCGCGTCGGTGTGGACGGCCTGCCGGCGCTCGCGGCCCGAGTGGGGCTGGTGCTGCGGGCCATCGACAGGTATGACGAGCGCTGGTGCGCCGTGCTCGGAGTGGACCGATGACTCTCCGCTTCCCGCGCGAGGCGGACTTCACCTCCCGCCTGCACGACATCGCCGTCACTGCTCGGGTGGGCCGCTGGCTCGGTCTCTGTTTCGCGCTGGCCTTCGTCACGGGGCTGCTCAGCCACTACGCCCAGGCGACGTACCAGCCGATCCCGCTGCCCACCCGGCCCGTGTGGGGCTATCGACTCACCCAGGCCGTGCACGTCCTCTCCGGCACGGCCGCCGTCCCGCTGCTCTTGGTCAAGCTCTGGACCGTCTACCCACGTTTGTTCCACCGGTCGGCGGCGAGCCTGCGCGCGCTGGTCATGTCTGGTCTGGAGCGTGCGTCGGTCGCGCTGCTCGTCGGTGCCGCGCTCTTCGAGATCACCACCGGGCTGGTGAATGTCACCCAGTGGTATCCCTGGGACTTCAGCTTCCGCCGTGCTCACTACGCCGCGGGCTGGGTGGCGATCGGTGCGCTCGCCGTCCACGTCGGGATCAAGCTGCCGCTCATCCGCGCTGCGCTCGGTCGGGACCTCGACGGCCCGGGAACGCGGGTGGGTCACGGCTCTCCCGCTGCCGTAGACCGGCGAGGACTGTTGCGGCTCACCTGGCTCGCTTCCGCGCTCTCCGCCGTGGCCGCTGCGGGAGGCACCATGCCCGGGCTCGACCGCCTGGCAGTGCTGTCTGCACGTCGCGCTGGCGGTCCGGAGGGCGTGCCGGTCAACCGGACCGCCCGCGCCGCGGGCGTCGTCGCCGCGGCAAGCGATCCCGGCTGGACCTGCGAGGTGCGGTACGGCGACCGTGCCGTCCGCTTGGATCGGCGAGACCTCCTCACCCTTCCGCAGCACACGGTCGAGCTGCCCATCGCCTGCGTCGAGGGCTGGAGCGCCACCGGCGCCTGGAGCGGTGTGCCGCTGCGCGATCTGCTGCACCTGGTCGACGCCCCCGCCGGCGCCGAGGTCGCGTTCCACTCCCTGCAGCGTCGACACGGCGGCCGGTTCAGCGTGCTCCCGGCGGCCTTCGCCTCCGACCGACTCACTTTGGTGGCACTCGGTCTGAACGGCGCCCCGCTCTCCCTGGACCACGGCTTCCCCGCCCGGCTCATCGCCCCGAACCGCCCCGGCGTGAGCCAGACCAAGTGGCTCGAGCGGATCGAGGTGCTCGGATGAGGAGCGTCCTGGTGGTCGTCGGGGCCGTCGTCATCGGGTACGGCGGCTGGTTGATGCTATCCACGCAGGATCTGGCGCAAGCAGGGGCGATCGTGGCCTGGTCGGTGGTGGCGATCGTGGTCCACGATCTGGTCCTGGTCCCCCTCGTCCTGGCCCTCGGTTGGCTGGCCGCACGATGCGGCGTCGGCGACCGGACGAGGTCGGCGGCGATCGCAGTCCTCATCCTGATGGGCCCGGTGTCGCTCGCCGCGGTCCCGGTGTTCCTGGGCCTCGGCGCAGATCCCGACATGCCGACGCTGCTCGGGCGCGACTACCGGCGGGGATGGATCGCCCTGGCGCTCGTCGTCATCGCCTTGAGCACGGGGCTGTCGGCGCTCCGGCTAGTCTCCACGAGGAAGCGAGGAAGGAGCACCCATGGCGCGGATCCTCGTCGTGGATGACCACCTCCCGGTACGCGAGGTGGTGACGTCCTACCTGCGTGCGCGGGGGCACGACGTCGTCGAATCCGGGGACGGAGCGGACGCTCTTCGCAGGGTGCGCGGGGGCGACATCGACGCGGTCGTCCTCGACGTCATGCTTCCCAGTCTCGACGGGCGAGAGGTGTGTCGACGCCTACGTGCGATCGGCGACATCCCCATCATCATGCTCACGGCGCTCGGGCGTGAGGCCGACCGGGTCCATGGCCTCGAGCTCGGAGCCGACGACTATCTCGGCAAGCCGTTCAGCCCTCGGGAGCTGGTGCTACGGGTCGACTCGCTGCTGCGGCGTACCGCCGGGCGCGGAGAGGAGCCGCAGGTGATCCGTGACGGCGACCTGTTGGTCGACATCGCACGGCACGTCGTGCGTCGTGACGACACCGAGCTCTCGCTCACCCTTCGCGAGTTCGAGCTCCTGCGGTTCTTCGTCTCCCACGCCGGCACCGCCTTCTCGCGTGAGCAGTTGCTCCAGCAGGTATGGGGCTGGTCGGTCGGCGACCAGTCCACTGTCACCGTCCACGTCCGCCGTCTGCGTGAGAAGGTCGAGCCCGATCCACGTCGTCCGGTCCGACTGGTCACGGTGTGGGGTATCGGATACCGGTGGGAGGCCGCGGCATGAGGTTCGCGGATGCTCTGTCCATCGTCGCCGTGGCCGCCGCCTGCTCTGTTCTCACCGGTGCGACGGGTCTGATACTCGGGCGGCTGGCGCGCCACCGCTCGATCCGCTGGCAACTCGCGCTGGTGGCCGTCATCCCGGTGGCGGGGGTCTACCTCGGCGCCACCGCCGTCGCGCGCCTGATGTTCATCTCCGCCCACGACCTCCTCGTCATGTCGGTAGTGACTTCCGTGGCGGCCATCATCGCCGTGGCCACGGCGCTCGTCGTTGCCGCCGCCATCGCCCGCTGGTCCGAGGAGGTGCGGGTACAGGTACGCAGGTTTGAAGACACGACGGCGGAGTCGGAGAGCGGTGGCCCGCCCGGCACCGCCGAGCTGAGGTCGCTGTCCGAGGAGCTGGACCGCACCCGTGAGCGGCTGCGCCAAGCGACTGATCGCGAGCGACGGCTGGAGGATGCTCGCCGGGAGCTGGTCTCCTGGGTCTCCCACGACCTGCGCACCCCGCTCGCCGGCATCCGTGCCATGGTCGAGGCACTCGAGGACGGGATGGCCACGGAGCCGGGGCGCTACCACCGTCAGATCCGTGCGGAGGTCGACCGGATGGCGGGAATGGTCGACGATCTCTTCGAGCTCGCACGCATCCAGGCCGGCGTCCTCACTATCGCTCCGGAGCCGATCCTCCTCGCCGACCTGATCAGCGAGGCGATGACGGCCATCGCGCCCGTCGCCCAAACGCGCGAGGTGCGTTTGGAAGGGGCCGTCGAGGACGGACTGGAGGTCTCCGTCGACCCCGCCGGCATCGCTCGCGTGCTCGACAACCTCCTCGCCAACGCGGTACGGCACACCCATCCTGGCGGGGTCGTGGAGGTGCGCGGACGTCTGGGTGAGTCTCACGTGGAGATCGCGGTGAGTGACGGTTGTGGCGGACTCCCGGTCGACGACCTCGCGAGGGTCTTCGACGTCGCATGGCAGGCAACGCCGGCACGCACACCCGAGGGGCAGGCCCGAGGTGGCGGTCTCGGGCTAGCCATCGTGCAGGGGATCGTCGAGGCTCACGACGGCCGCATTGCAGTGGAGAACCAGCCGCACGACGTCGGGTGTCGTTTCCTCGTCGAGCTCCCGGTGTAGCTATCTGGTCCAGACCGGATGCTGGCGAGCCGTGATCCGCGGAGCGAGATCGACAGGACCGGACGGACCGTGTTCAGCACGTGCGACGAACCTGCTGAACGAGCCGGCGCCGGCGTTCGGCGCGCAGGGCGGCGGCGCGGCGGCGAGCGATGACGACCTGTCGGCGCGCAGCACGCCCAGGGTCGAGCGTCGCCGGTTTCATGCCGCCCTCCTCAGCACGAACTGAACTCGACCGTCGGGATCCGTCGTGGCGTCCAGCACCTGGTTCTCCATGCCTTGGGCGGTGTCCGGGCCGAGGATGAGACGGGCACCCTGACGCTCGATGACGTCGTCTCCGGGAGAGGGCCTGTCGACGGCCCGTACCTCCCAGGGTGCAGATGGATCCTCGCGGCGTGCAATGCGCAGTCCAGAGGTCGGCTTCAGGGCCGGATGAGCTGTGACTCGCTCGATGATCGCCAGAGCGCGCGGAGTGATCGTGACCACCGTCGACGTCGCCTCCCTCGTTCTGTCGCGGGCCAGCGGGATTGCTTGACCCACCCCTCCATCCATACCGCCGAGCCGCGCCGGAGCAAGGCCCGTAGAGAGGCTGGTCGAGAGTTGTCCGAGGTTTGTCATGAGGCTGCAACACTGCTGGTCGGCAAGCTGTCATGTGGTGCCGGGATGGTCGCGGTATGCACTCACGACGCAGAAGGCGCCCCACGCTGTCTTCAGCCGTGCTGGACGTCGCAAACGCCGACGGGCGACCGCGCGAGCCTCAGGTCGCTGGCAGGACCGCGGTTGGCCGCATTGCGGTTGTTCGTCTCGTCGACACCGGACTCGTTCCCGTGCTGGAGGACATCCAACGGCAGCTCGACGCAGCACTCCGGGAAGCGCCACGGGTCATCGCGGTCGATCTGTCCGCGGTCGAGGACGTGTCCTCGACCACGATCGCGGCGCTGTTGTGGATCAGACGCCGATGCACTGCGCGTGGCATCGAGCTTGTGCTGCGACGCCCAACGCAACGCGGCATCGAAGCGCTCGAGCGGCTCGGCCTGCTCGGCGTGCTCGGCGTGCTCAGAGTCGAATCCACGACGGGCACTCAGGGCACTCACGGCTGACGGCAGCCCAGGCCTCTACCGATCCACGACTCCCTGTATCGGACCGGCAGCAGGTCCTCGTAGTCCCTTGCTATGACCGGCCCGTCCGTGAGTGCTCCGCCGGGCAGGGGGACCTGAATCGGCTCACCACCACTGACCAAAGCGACCGACCGTACCGTCGGTGCGGAGGCGACCGTCAAGACAACCTGCCCGATGGCGACCGGGAGTCGCTCCGCGCTCAGGGAGGTGTCGGTCTCGATGTCCACCGTCACGAGTCCACCGGCGACGCCGACCAGGTCGAGCGCCGAGTCCGGCGGTATGGCGGAGGACGCTCCAGCCGCCCGCGCCTCTTCAGACGGGCCGGTGCTCAACTCACTCAGCAGTCGCTCGACCACCTCCTCGGGCGGGTCAGCGCAGGAGGCGCGCGCGGCCTCCGGCCGAAGCCGCTCAGCGTCCAGCCAGAACACCAGCGGAACGTGACCGGGTTCGGCGGCCGGCGACGACGACCCGGCCGCGGGTGTTCCCGGCTCGAGCAAGCGGTACGGCACGGTGTCATCGTCGATCCGCCTCGCCGTTCCCTCTCCTGGAAGGCCGCACGCGCACAGAGACCCTATGACCAGCGCCGCGACCACGGCGCCGGCCGGCCGCCGGCCCGATGCACCTCGCGTCCGGCTCTTGCTCACCGTGCATCCCCCGTTGTGGCCGGCAGCCTCACGACGAACACAGCCCCTCCATCGGGCCGATTCGCGCACCACACATCGCCGCCGTGGTTGCGGACGGTCCGCTGGACGATGCTGAGGCCCAGCCCGCTACCCGTTCCGACCTTCTGACCGCCCGCGCGCGCGAACCTGTCGAAGATCCTCACCCGATCGTCGTCGGGCACGCCCGGCCCACGGTCCTGTATCTCCAGGTCGACGATCTCGCCGTGATCGAGGACGACGACGCCGGTCAGGCCTCCTCCGTGAAGCTCGGCGTTCTGGAAGAGGTTCGTGAGCACCCGCAGCATCTGCACCCGATCCACCCGAAGTGTCGGATCCGGTCCATCACCGGACCGTACCGCCAGGAGGCCGGGGGGACGCCCCGCCGCCAGGAGCGCCTGACGGACAAGTTCGCGAGCGCCGGTCACCGACGGTTCCGCCTCATGAGCGCCGGCCTCGAGTCGACCGAGGGCCAGGAGATCCTCGAGGGCGTGGCGGAACCGGTCGAGTTCATCGGCCATCAGACGGATGGCGCGCTGCGACCGCACCGGAAGATCCGGCGACTGCTGAAGCAGGCTCAGACTGGTAGTCAGGGTCGTCACCGGCGTACGGAGCTCGTGACTCACGTCCGCCGCAAAGCGGGCATCCTGCTCGATGCGCTCATGCAGGGCGTCGACCATGTGGTTGAAGGATCCGACCAGAGCGGCGAGGTCAGGGTCCTCGGTGGAGGCGAGACGTGCCGTGAGGTCGCCGGCAGACACACGCAGGGCTGCTCCTGCCACGTCGGACAGCGGCGCCAGGACCCGACGACTCGCCGCCCGTCCGAGGAGAGCTCCGGCGGCTGTGGTCACGGCCGCGCCGACCCCCAGCGCGAGTCCCAACGTCGACAGTGTCCGATCCAACTCTTCTGCGACAGAGACCTCGTAGTACTCGGCATCCACGGCCGGCAGTGGAATGCCCACGACGACCGCGTGGGGATCGGTGAGACCGGTCCAAGCCAGCGCCACGGAACCGTCCTCCACGATCGGCTGGACGTCGGCCGTCATCTCCGGACCGGCGCTGTCCAGCGTCGACGAATACCACTCGCCACCTCGGCGCACGTAGATGACTGCACCTGCAGGCGGGGACAGGGACCCGAGAACGTCGCTGACCTCGGTCCCCGAGGTGAGCAGGCTGTCCCGCACGAGTGCGCCGTCGGTGAACGCCTGCCGAATCGCTGTCCGCTCGCGCTGCTCCAGCAGGAGGTGGCGGGCGGAGAGGAAGGTGCCCGACGCCAGGATCGTCGACAGCCCGAAGGCCCCGAGCGCGAAGGCGTGCGTCACCGAGGACCGAAGGCCACGCCTCGGCAGAGGTCTGTTCATCGCACGTCGAGGCGGTACCCAAGCCCGCGAACGGTGACCAAGATCTCAGGAGCACTCGGGTCTCCTTCGAGCTTCTTGCGCAGGCGGCGCACGTGAACATCGACGATCCTCTCGTCACCGAAGAACCCGCGGTCCCACACATGCTCCAAGAGCGAGCCGCGACTGAGCACCCGTCCGGCATTCGTGGCCAATACGCTCAGCAGCTTGAACTCAGTGTTGGTCAGATGGATCTCCTGGCCGGCTCGGCTCAGGACTGCAGCACCCCGGTCGAAGACCAGGGGTCCCGCGCGGCGGTCGAGGAGGAACACGTCCGCAGGCTTGCGCACGTCGGTCGGGCCCAGGACCGGCCGACGCAGCAAGGCCTTCAGCCTCGCCTTGACCTCGTCGACGAGGAACGGCTTGGTGACGTAGTCGTCGGCGCCAACCTCCAAGGCGGTCACGATGTCCTCGACACCATCGCGCGCACTGACGACGACGATCGGAGCCTCGGAATGCGGACGCGCTCGCTGGATGAACGAGAAGCCGTCCATGCCGCCAAGCATCAGGTCGACCAGCATGAGATCCACGGCGGAGCCGGCGATCACCTCGAGAGCACGTTCGGCATCTTCCGCCTCCACGACGTCGTAGCCCTCGTCCTCCAGAACCATCCGCAGCGACGCGCGCAGACCGCTGTCGTCCTCCAGTAGCAGGAGCCTGGTGGTCATGGTCACCATGATCGCATCGAGGCTCGGTTGGCGGACTTTGCAGTCTGGCGCAGTCCCGAATGTCACACAACTGCAATGAACCTGACGGGAGATCGCAGTCTTCATACGGGAGAAAGGACCACGATCATCGCGCCCGATCCCAAGCGTCCCAGCGGGATGTGGCAAGGTCATCTGCCGATCGGCTGCATGGGCACGTCCCCGGATCTGAGTTGAGGTGAGCGAGTTGCGAGTCGCGGCGACGAACCGTGCGACTTCGTCCGTGGAAGAGCGACGCCGAGGAGGGATGGTGGCTCGAGCACTGTTCCGCGTCGCCGGGTCTCGCGTGAGAGCGCTCGTCGGGCTCGTCGCTGTGACGATGCTCGTGTCAGTGGGACAGGCGGGAACGGCGGCCGTCAGCGTCGCCCCCGGGCTCGCGCTCGTCGTGTCATCACCGGGGACCAGGATCGCGCCGACCGCCACAGTCGGAACGGCCGTCAAGCGTGCACCGAACCCGACCTACGTGGTCACGCCCGGCATCGTCTTCAACCACCCGTTCCGCAAGAAGAAGCGGGGCAAGGTCCAGCGCAAGATCATCAAGACGCTGAAGAACGTTCCTGCTGGCGAGACGGTTCGGCTGATGACGTGGAACTTCGACTCTCCGCTGTTCACACGCAAGTTCATCGCCGCTCACAAGCGTGGCGTCTCGGTGCAGATCATCATGGCCCGTGGACTCGCCCGTGGACAGGGCCCGGGTCGCTCGTACCCGACCCTGCGCAACGCGCTGAAGAAGGGCAACGCCGACCGGCCCAAGGCGCTGCGGAGCTGGATCCGCACGTGCTCCGCGACCTGTCGCGGCAAGGGCGGTGCGATGCACTCCAAGCTGATGCTGATCAGCCGCTCGGGCGCGACGAGCCACATCGCGATGCAGGGATCGGGCAACTTCACCGGCGCCGCGGCCGTCCAGCAGTTCAACGACTGGACGACCATCACGGAGAACCAGCCGCTCTACGACGGCTGGATGCTGATGTGGAAGCAGGCGAAGAAGGACAAGAACGTCAAGCCGCTGCGGTTCACGGTCCCCAGCACCACCACGCCGGGCGCCACCATCACCTCGATGTTCGCGCCACACCGGGGCGAGATCGACCCAGCACTGAAGGTGCTCAACAAGGTGCAGTGCACTGGCGCCACCAATACCGCGTCGGGACGTACGAAGGTGCGGATTGCCAACGCGGTTTGGGGCGACGATCGCGGCGTACGGGTCGCCCGCAAGGTCCGCCAGTTGCGTGATCAGGGCTGCGACGTGCGGATCGTGTTCATGATGATGCCGCTGAAGATCCGCAACATCCTCAAGGGCCTCCCGGCGAAGCAGATGGTCTACATCACCGGCGCGACGGCCAACAAGTTCAAGGACCGCTACGTCCACCTCAAGGGCCTGTCGGTCCAGGGCAACATCGATGGTCGCAGGAACGGCAATGCGGTGCTGTCCAGCAGCGAGAACTGGACCCAGCTCGGCTGGCACTCCGACGAGCAGAACGTGATCTTCTGGGACGACGCGCCGCTGGCGGCGAAGTACGCCGACCGGGTCGACCTGATCTTCCGGCAGGCGCCGCGGAGCATCAACAACTACGTGAACTCCGCCGACCCGAACGGCCGTATCGTGCCCGGCACCGAGTTCCTCGGCCCGAAGGACTACCCGTTCCACGACCTCGAGGCCGAGTTTGACTGACCGCGACAGCTCGCGAGGCCGGTCCCCGCGAGGCCGGTCCGGGGCAGAACGCGCAGGAGTCAAGAGTTAAGAAGAAGATCAAGCTCACGCGCTCGAAGGTCGGGAAGACCAAGCAACTCGCGGTGACCCTCACCCTCAAGCGCAACCCCGCCCGCGGCATCCACCAGCAGAACTACAAGATCCGGGTGCGCTGATGGGCCTGGCAGTCACCAACGTCTCCGTAGACTGAGGGCTCGCTCGGGGACGCCATCGAGGAGCAACTGCGCCATTTCCGGCACCGGGTTCGCGGGTGTTTCTGTCGGATGACTGCCCTGAGCCCCGCCCGTACCCCCGACCGCGTCCGGTCGCCACTCATCAACCGGCAGCGGCGACAACGCCCTCGTCGGCAGGGGAGCCGCCCGAGGAGCCCGCATCAGCGGGGGAGTGGGCCGCGGCGCAGGAGCTGGCTCCAGCGCCGCCCGACACCATCCGGGAGTTGATCGCCCTGGCCGAGCTGATCCGCGCCACCGGAATCCCCGCCAGATCGGCCCAAACCCCCGACACGGCCAGCGCGGCCGCGGTGGGGCCGACGCTGCGGGACGTGGAACGCATCGCGGCCGCCCTCGACGCCGAGATCGCGCCAGGCACCCGCCGCGTGTACGCCTACGCCTGGGGCCTGTGGGCCACCTGGTGCCAGGGCCGGGGCCTGTGCCCGCTGCCGGCCGCGCCGGAGGCGGTCGCGGCCTACCTCGCCGAGCGCGCCGAGGCCGGCTTCTGCTTCGGCACCCTGGAAATGGCCTGCAGCGCCATCGCCTACCAGCACCGCGCCGCCGAGCTCCCCAACCCGCTCGATGATCCCACCCTGCGGCGGGTTCGCCGTGGCCTGCGCCGGACCGTCGGCACCGCCCCACGGCGCCGCGCCCACCCGCTGAGCCTCCCCGATGTCCGCCGCCTGCTCGACGTCATGGACCCGGCCGACCTGGCCGGGGCGAGGGACCGCGCCCTGCTCCTGGTCGGGTTCGCCTCCGCGCTGCGGCCCAGCGAGCTCGGCGCCCTGCGCGAGACCCAGGCCACCACCGGCTCCGACGGCCTGCTGCTGGCCATCCCACGGTCCAAGAGCGACCCCGAGGGCCACCAGCAGATCGTCCCCGTCGCCCGCGGCCGCTACCCCGACACTGACCCCGTCGCTGCCCTCGGGCACTGGCGCAAGGTTCGCGACCGGCACGATCCCGAACACCCCAGCGACCCGAGCCAGCTCAACACGATGGTCGATGGGGACGATCGCGGCGCGCGCCCCTGGGTCCACCTCTTCCCGCGGCTGCACCGTACCCGCGTCCTCATCGACCAGCCTCTGTCCGGGACCGGAGTCAGCGAGATGCTGCAACGCCACGCCCCGCTCCCCGTCACTGTCTCGCCACTGAGGTGTCGCCGAGCGCAGACTGGGTGGACGAACGCAGACGCTGGGAAGGGCGGCTTGGCTATTCGATATCTTTTTGGATATCATTGGTCTCATGGCTGGGACGATCATCGCGCGAGCGCGCCGCGACAGTGGCCTGTCGCAGCGTGAGCTGGCGCGTCGTGCAGGGACCTCGCAGCCGACGCTGTCGACCTACGAGACCGGTGGGAAGTCGCCCACGCTGGCGGTGGCCGAACGGATCGTCAACACCAGTGGCTACGACCTCGAGCTCACACCGCGGGTGGGCTTCACCCGGACGCCCGGGGCGCGGGGGGAGCCCTATGCGGTTCCGGATCGGCTCTGGCGCCTCGACCTGGCCGACGCCTTCGCTCGCGTCGTCCTGCCGGGTCATCTCCACTGGTCGGGTCCCTCCCGCGAGTTCGACCTGGGCGATCGAGGCGACCGTGGACGGGTCTACGAGATCGTGCTCCGCGAGGGTGAGCCGACAGACCTGGCCACCTACGTCGATGGGGCGCTTCTCGTCGACCTGTGGTCCGACTTGGTTCTTCCACGAGAGCTGCGGGCTGCGTGGGAGCCGGTCATCGTGCGGTACCGGAGACACGACGCGTGAGACCCGAGCACATGAACCGCGAGTACAGCGGACGCCTCACCGGCCTGCAGATAGACATCGCAGGACTGTTCTTCGCCCTGCCGGAGTCGGATGGGTTCCTGCTCGCCGGCGGGGGTGCCTTGATCACTCACGGTCTCATCGACCGACCCACCGACGACCTGGACTTCTTCGGCCACCGCCCTGACGGCGACGTTGCCCGAGCCGCCGACGCATTGACCGCAGCGGTACGGAACCGGGGCTGGACGCTCGAGACCGTCCGCTCCGGCCCGGAGTTCCGTCGCCTCAAGATCACCAGGACCGTAGCGGACGCATCCCACCGGCAGACGGACCAAGAGGCTCAGGAGGAGAGCACGGAGGTGTATGTCGATCTCGCCATCGACAGCCCACCCCACGGTCCGGCCACCATCACCGTGGCGGGACCCGCCCTCGATCCCCGAGAAAACTCGCTGTGCGCAAGACGCTGGCGCTGTTCGGCCGGGCCGAGCCACGCGACTTCACCGACGTCTACGCACTCCACCAGGGGTTCGACCGCGCCGAGCTACTCGTCGAAGCCGCCGAAGCTGACGAGGGGTTCGACCTCCAGGTCTTCGCCCAGATGGTGCGCTCCCACCACCGCCTACGCGACCAAGACTTCCCGGAGACGGGCATCGCCATCGACGACCTTCGCGCCTACTTCGACGACTGGGCCGGTGAACTGTCGTGCTGATAAGGACCAGGCCGGAAGGTGTGGCATTTACCGTTAGTGGCGAGTGAGAAACAGCTCGCTGAGTGCACTACAAAGGCGTCGCGTCATTGAGGCTCGCTCGTTCCTGCCCTGCGGCGTGGGCACGGCCGATCGCAATACCCTTCTTCACGGAGAACCGAGCGAATCAGCGTCGCAAGCGGGCTCACAGCTCAAAGTGGCTCTTCGCAGATGAGGGTGTAGGTCGGGTCGGCGCGTCGGTCCTGGGATAGGTGTCGAGGTCTCCCGAGGATGGAGGTTCCTACGCCGCCCATCCAGAAGACCTCGACATGCCTGACGCTACCCCGCCGGCCGGGTTCGGCCACCCCGATCTGACTACCTTCGCCCGGCTCGACGGCCTCGGCCTGGCTGTGATCGGGCAGCGGCTCGAACCTGATCGTGCTGTCCTCGCCTGCCGGGTCGTCGATGACGACCGGTGGTGCCGCGGTTGCGGTGGGGAGGGACTGGCACGCGACACCGTGGTCCGTCGACTCGCGCACGAGCCGCTCGGTTGGCGCCCGACCACCCTCGAAGTCGCGGTCCGTCGCTACCGGTGCCGCGAGTGCGGCCAGGTGTGGCGCCAGGACACCAGCTTGGCGGCCGAGCCGCGGGCGAAGCTGTCGCGTCGGGGGCTGCGGTGGGCGCTGGAAGGGATCGTGGTGCAGCACCTGACCGTCGCACGTGTCGCCGAGGGTCTCGGGGTCGCGTGGAACACCGCGAACGATGCGGTCCTGGCCGAAGGCAGACGGGTGCTGATCAACGACGAGCACCGCCTCGACGGCGTCCGTGTGCTCGGCATCGACGAGCACGTGTGGAGACACACCCGGCCAGGTGATCGCGGCGACAAGTACGTGACCGTGATCATCGATCTCACCCCGGTGCGCGACGGCACCGGCCCGGCACGGCTGTTGGACATGGTCGAGGGCCGCTCGAAGTCGGTGTTCAAGACCTGGCTCGCTGAGCAGACCGAGGCGTTCCGTGCCGGTGTCGAGGTGGTCGCGATGGACGGGTTCACCGGCTTCAAGACCGCCGCCGCGGAGGAGGTCCCTGCCGCGGTCGCGGTGATGGACCCGTTCCACGTGGTCCGTCTGGCCGGTGATGCTCTCGATGAGTGCCGGCGCCGGATCCAGCAAGCGATCCACGGTCACCGCGGTAGGAAGGGCGACCCGCTGTACGCTGCGCGACGGACCCTGTCCACCGGTGCCGACCTGCTCACCGACAAGCAGATCGCCAGGCTCAACGCGCTGTTCGCCGAGGATGCCCATGTCGAGGTCGAGGCGACGTGGGGGATCTACCAGCGGATGATCGCGGCCTACCGGCACGAGGACCCCCGCCGTGGCCGGGACCTGATGGTGAAGCTGATCGAGTCGGTCAGCACCGGTGTGCCGAAGACGCTGGTCGAGGTCACCAGGCTGGGGCGGACGTTGAAGAAGCGCGCCGCTGACGTGCTGGCCTACTTCGACCGGCCCGGCACGTCCAACGGGCCGACCGAGGCACTCAACGGCCGCCTCGAACACCTCCGCGGCTCAGCGCTCGGGTTCCGCAACCTGACCAACTACATCGCCCGATCCCTGCTAGAGACCGGCGGCTTCAGACCCCAACTACACCCTCGATTGCGATGAGCCCTCAAAGTTCACAACTGAAGCAACAGGCGTTCCGATCGAGTGCTCGGCTTCAGGTCCTTCAGGTCCGCGCGAGCATGGATCGCCCGGTATGCCCCGGTCGCGATCTCGAGAGCTTCTTGCGCCAACTCCCGCTGCTTGTCCGGCTGCGCAATGGCGGCGCCGTGGACGACGTCGCTGCGAGCGTCGTAGATCGTCTTCGCCTTGTTGAACATCGCAAGTCGCTTCGTCCGGTCGTCTGGCTCCAACAGCCAAGAGATGGCCGCGCAGACCTTGAAAGTTGTCTCCGTCTTGGACCCGAACATGTTCTCCCATGCGACGACCGCGTCAATCAGGACGTCGACCGGGTCCCGTCGCTCGGAGGACGCCCTGATGATCCGCGTGAGTGCAATGTCCAGCCGGTCAGTTATCTCGTCAAGCTCGTTCATGATGATGGCGATATTGGCCAGGTCGCTTTGGGTGAGGTGCACGTCGGCGTGGCCACCGCGCGTGGTAACCACATAAGGGGTCTGCGAGCTGTACAGCGGAAACAACGACCAGTGCAGGGTCGCCGTGACATCCACAGTCTTTGCGCGTTCGGTGGCCCAAGCTGCAATGCAGAACTGAAGCCGGCGGATCTGACGACGCAGAGCTGTCGAATGGGTGCGGTCGCGCTCGCCCATGCGGGAGAAGGCTGCATCGATGTCCTCACGCGGCGCGTCGTTGCGGATGCACCCGACGAGCTGCTGTGACGCCTTCAGCCAGAACGCGCTTTTTGGAGTTTGGTGGCCAAGGACATCCCCGTTGGAGATTGCGAGACCTTCGGTCGGAATCAGTCCCCATGTGCCGCAATCGATGGCTTCGGCGACCTCGACACCAACGAGTCCCGACAGGACGATCGGGACCTCTTCGCCGCGTGCGCTTCGGCGCAGCATGCCGAGTGACTCGCGAACGTAGTCGACCAGGTTGTCTTCGTGGAGCGCATGCTCGAATCGCATGCGCGCCAGCGTCTGCTCGACGACTGTTCCGACGACGATGCGGATGTCCGTAGTGCCGCCTCCCGCCGGCAGCCAAGTGAGGAGACCCATCGCGACGATGTTGCCATGCGAGTCGACGTCTCCGTCTTGTTGCGGGAAGAACCTTGTCAGGTCCGGGTCGTGGAGAAACGCCTCGGCAGCCGGCTGGTAGAGGATCGCGTCCTGAAAGGAGCTGCTGAGCGCGAAACGGTCGCTGCTCATGCCCTCGAGGTGCTCGCAGGCAAGACCGTTGAAGGCCAGCCGAACGAATGCATCGACGAGAGTGTCACCGGTAGCGGAGGGAGCGCGGCCTCCGACGTGCTGACGTAGCAGTTCGACGGGGTGTCCGCTCGGTACCGGGAACGATGCGGGTTAGCCACTGGGCTCTCAGGGACCTTTTTTGCTCCGGTTTGAGGCCGCTTTCGTCGACCGGCCGAGGACCGATCTGCGCGACTGCGTCCCAGCGAGGTCGATCGTCGACCGACGGGCGGGTGTGAGGTTCCAGGTCGAGCACGAACGCCAAGGTGGGCTCGCCGAGGAAGGCGACCGCCCGGTGCCAGAGTTCCGAAGTCTGCTCCGCCGTGAGTCTGTCCACGAGGACAGCTTGCCCGAGTGTCGGCCGAGGGGTGTGTGGATATCGGCACGTGCAACCCTCGCGCGGGCGTAGGAGGCGAGGTCAGTCCGCAGCTGTCGACATGACTCCTCACCGTCAACGCCGCAGATTCGGCGCGGCCTCTACCGAGAGGGCGCGTGTCGATGCAGACGCCACGGCGCTGATCGTGCGTTTTCCGGCGAACGTGGTTCGCGGCGCGCGATAGTGGCTGCCATGCGTGCAACGATCCAAGAACAGAAAGGTGGCGCGGGCGCCAACGAGGTTGCTGCGAAGTTCGAACGGATCGGTTGGGGACCATCGCCGAATCACCATCACGATCTCGGCACGGACCTGTACCTAGCTCCGCGGGATGCCAGGCTCTGGGAACTCGGCCTGCTTGCGGGCGCCCAAGTGAAGGCGGGAGCCGACTACTTCAAGGAGCCGAAGAAGTCGGCGGGGGAGGTTGTCGGATGGTGGTACAGGGAATCCAGGCGTGACCACTTCGACTACTGGCTGAATCATCACGCGCCACACCTGCTTGTCCTGCACGATCTCGACACGAGCACCTCGTTCTGGGTGCATCTGACCGAGGAGAACGTGGTCTTCCTTAAGGAGGGAGCGAAGGTCCTTGTCCCAGCCGACCAGACCGTGGACTTGGAGCACGCGGAGGCGCTCTTGGCGGTCGCGAGCAGCCGCTCGCGCAGACGGAGCTGGGAAGGATCATCGTGGGCCGGTGCGGCTAACATCTCACCGACCCATCTCTATCGCCACGCGCTCCTCGTGCCGCGCCTGATCGCCCCTCATCCGAACCGCTCCGTCAGGGACGTCATCGCCGCGCAGGCAACATCGTTGGTCATCCTCCGGCGCGAGTGGAGGTATGGCCAACCAAGCAAGAGCGAGATGCCAGACCTTGCCGAGATCGACTCGTCTTGGGACTGGGACTGGCAGCTCGCAGCCGGCGTCAAACGCTGGATCGAGTCCTCTGACATCGGTGGGCTGCGGGACGCACTGACGGCCGCATCCCAGCCGCATCAGCAGGCGGCGTCGACGGTGGCGCTGTGTGCTGCGCTGATGGAGAACGACCAGCCGGGTGAGGCGGCCGATATCGCGCACGTGACGATAGGCAGCGACCGTCTGGGGCCTATCGATCACGCGTGGCTACGCCTGCAGCACGCACGAGCACTCTATGAGCTGGGTGACTGGGCGCCGGTGCGGGAGACCGCTGTCGAGTTGATCGCACTCAGTGCGCGCGCCCCGCGGGATGTCACCGCTAGCGCAATCAGTGGCGCTGCGGCGAACCTGCTCTTCGCCACCGCTGATTGGGAGGGTATCGACTTCGCGCAAACGGTCGCGGCGACTGACACAGCAGCGGCTTGGTGGCGTCAGCAGGTCGTCGGCTGGGGTCTTCGCCGGCAGAGAGACGAGGCATTCAATGCCTGGGCACACGACACCAGTGGAGCTCCAGGCTTCGAGGACGCATGGGACCATCTTCGGGCAGCGACATTGATGGCCGGCTTCCTCGGTGACCACGGCAGTTGGCGAGGCGCCATGGAAGACCTGGCGAAGTACGTTCTGACCAGCGGCAGCCTCACTGTTAAGCAGACCGACATCGAGAACGCGCTTGACATACTCCGCACGGCAGGGGCTCATCAGAGCCTGAAGAAGGCTGCGCGCTGGATAGCCAACAACGGTCCGGTCCTAGCCGTGAAGAACATCGCCGATGCGTGCCTTCCCAGCAGATCAACCGTCACCACCTTCCATGCAGACCTCGAGCTACTCGCCGCCGCGCGCGACCTGCTCGAACCAGATCATGCCGCGACAGTGGTGAACTGGGCTATCGCGAGGTTCGACGAGCCAACCGCGCTCGAAGAGTCGCTTCACCCACAGTTCGACGTGCAGAAGTCATTGGTCGAACTCATCGCAGATCTCGTATCTGTAGTTCCCCCAGACGGCCTTACAGCCGTCCTAACCTGGGCCCTGAACGCCGTACCTGAGTATCCGGGACTGACGGCCGCCGGCATGCGTAACCTGGTCAATCGAATCCCGCCTGAGGTATGGACTCATGAACTCGCGACACGCGCCGCTCAGCTCGCGGAGGAAGCGCCCTGGCCCTTGCGGTACGCGCTGCTGGGTGCGGCCGCTGGCAACCTGCCCGAGGTTCGAACGGAACTCGAGGCACAAGCACGCGCAGGCGAGAAGGAGGCCCTTTACGCGCTTGGCAGCGTCGATCGGTTCGACGACCAGCTCGTCGAGGATCTGATCCAGAAGGCACAGGCCGATCTGTCGGAGCATTCAGGCGGTCAGCGCGACCAGGCCGATGCCGCGGGACTCCTGACGCTGCTCAGTCTTCGTCATCCCGACCATGCGCGCTGGGATGACCTGTGCGCGTGGTTGGACCAAGTAGACCAAAGGGCTGACCTCGCCTACGTTCTGGAACGCCTCGCACGGGGTGCCGCAGGTATCCCTTCCGAGGTCACCGCCAGACTCAGACCAGCGGTCCAACGGATCCTCGCTCTCCCGCCTGAAGACCCTCAGAGTGGCCGCATATGGCCGCCATTCTCGGCACAAGCCAGTTTCCTCCTCGCGGCCCTCGACCAGCTCGACCAGCACAAGCTCGACCCGGCATCGTTGAACCCTCTCCTCTCAGGCGACCGCATCCACCGCCAGTTCGCCGCCCTACTGTGTGGCAAACCCGATCGCATTGGCGACGGCCTCCTGACAAGCTTGGCCTGCGATCCAGATCCCCACGTTCGGGCGACAGCGGCAAGCGTGGTCGCGCATCGTGTCATCGACGGGGATCTGATCGGTGAGGCCTTGTTACCACAACTTGTGCAAGACCCCGGTATCGCAGTAGCCAAGATCCTGGCGCGCGAGGCCGCAAAACATTCGTCGCGATCGCTCACAGAAATGTTGTCGTCGCTGAGGTCCCATCCCTCAAGTCAGGTCAAGAGCAGCATGGAGTCCGCCTTCAGTCGACTGGTTTAGGACGAAGCGCTATGCACAGTGATCAGGCGCAAAGCCGGCATTCCGAGCTGGCCGACGCCGCCCGGTGGCACGCCTAGCCGGGGCAGTTGCATGATCTCGTGACGGGCTCACTAGCGTCCGACAGCGCTTGGCACGCGCAGCGAAGGCACACGCGCCCCCTTTCAACTTTGGCGGGCGAGAACGTCTGGGCGAAGTCGTCGCCCAGCTTGCGTCGAACCGCAGTCGTACTCGAGACTCGCCGAGCCCAAGTGGTTCGCGACGCACTGCGGAGGTCTACTGGCGCACCATAAACGCACCAGATTCCTTCCAAGAACTGGCCGACCTCGGCCGAGAAGCTCCGAGCCGACCAGGTAATGTGGATGGCGTTCAGTCCGTTTGTTCGGGCTGTTGCTGCAGATCAGAGCCGGTCTCGGCGAGTTGAACCAAGATCCGTCGAACTGGGGGAGTGACACCTCCCGGTCCAGAGGGTCAGGGGTTCGAGTCCCCTCAGCTCCACCGAAACCGCGGATCGGGAGATGGGCCTCAGTTTCCGCGATCCCGTGTGGTGGTCGGCCGGTGATGTCGGCGCTGGCCGGCCGGAGCACAGCGAGGACTGCCGTCGACGTGACTCCAGAGCGTGTCGCTGTCCATCCGGGTTCGCCTCGTGATGCGCTGGTCGTGCTCAGAGAGAGGTGTCGATCCGTGGGCATGTGGCGGTCTCACGATTCCCCGGACGACGACAGGCATCAGACGTTCTGGTGCTGACGCGCAACGGGTTGGTGGCTCCGACCCTTCCCTGCCGATAGGTGAACTGCAAGCATCCGAATGTGACGACTACGGCACCCTCACCTACTGACGTTGACCACATCGGCGTGATCGTGCGCAGCATCGATGTCGCCAAGAAGTTCCTCGGCGAGACCCTCGGGCTGCCGCTCCTGAAAGAGACAGACTTCCCCGAGCGGGGGACCAAGGCTGCGTTCTTCCAGCTCGGCGGGTCCGAGATCGAGGTGATCGAATGTCTGCACGAGGAGGCGCGACGGGTACGACTGGGAGACAACGAGGCGCGGATCGAGCACATCGCGGTCCAGGTCCCCCAGCTGAACGCCATGCTGGAGCATCTCGGCGCTGTCGGCGCGCAGATGGACGCGGAGCCCATCGTCTACGACGGTGACCTGATGTCCTTCTCCCTGCCGGCCACCACGATGGGCGTGCGCTTCCAATTCATGCAGAAGGGCGCCGGACGCGGCGCTCACGGCTCCTAGGAGCGCTCATGATGTCCCGCGGAGTCGTAGCCTCAGCACCCAAGACGGTCGCCTACGACAAGAAGGGCATCAAGATGCCGCGCACGCGTGCGAAGCGTCGCACTCGCCGCAAGGGCAAGACCCGGCTGGCACGCGCGCCCAAGCTCGCTACCGGCATCGTGGTGCTCGCCGTGCTGGTGGCCGTCTTCGGCCCGATGATCTCCTCGTGGAACGCCACTGAGACCGACCTCGTCGCTCGCCAGCTTCCTCCGGCGTGGATGGACGGCGGCGACCCCGGGCACTGGTTCGGCACGGATCGTCAAGGACGCGACATCTTGGTCCGCGTCATGGTCGGGGCCCGTGTGTCGCTCACGATCGCGGTTCTGGTCATCTTGATCAGCGGCATCGTGGGCACCGCGCTCGGGCTGATCGCCGGATACAAGGGCGGCTGGGTCGATGCGGTCATCACCCGGGTGATCGACGGCATGTCGGCATTCCCGCCTGTGCTGGTCGCGCTCGCCGTCGCGGTCACAGTCGGGAGCAGTCTCTGGGTGGTCGTCGGTGTGCTGAGCCTGGTGTTGTGGTCCAGGTACGCGCGGCTGGTGCGCGCCGAGACGTTGTCATGGAAGGAACGAGAGTTCGTCCTTGCCGCGATCGTCACGGGTTGTCGGCCGGTACGTGTCGTGCTGCGCCACGTACTGCCGAATCTCGTCAGCACGGTGATCGTCTTCTCCACTCTCCAGGTCGGCTACGTGATCCTCTCGGAGGCCGCACTCAGCTTCCTGGGCGCCGGAGTGCCGCCGCCCACCCCGACCTGGGGCGGCATGATCGCCGACGGTCACAACTACATCGACACGCTGTGGTGGATGTGGGTATTCCCGGGCATCGCCATCGCAGGGGTGATCGTGTCGGCGAACCTTCTCGGTGACTGGCTCCGGGACGAGTTCGATCCGCGGCTCCGCCAAGTCTGAGCACGCCGCAGCACAGCCCTACGCACGACGTCAGACGCGACCAGAAGAAGGAAGGTTGGACAGATGCTGGACACCGTAGTTCGCAGCACTCGGGTAGTCACGCCGGACGGAGTCGTGGCCCTCGACATCGGCATCCAGGGGGAGGTCATTCTCTGTCTGGCCTCTCACGGGACGCTGGGAGCGACACAGGTCCTCGATCTCGGAGACAAGATCGTCGTCCCTGGCGGCATCGACCCGCATGTCCACACCAGCCAGCCGATCACGCCGCCGGGGTTGAAGCCCGCCGCCGGCTCGGCGCACAACTGCACGCATGGTCTCTACAGCAGTTCGCCTACGGAGGTCAGTCGCGCTGCGCTCTTCGGCGGTACGACGACTCTGGTCGACTTCGCGATCTGGCAGCAGGAGGGCACGCTCGCCGATGTCCTCGCGGTCAACGAGAAGAAGTGGGCGAGCCTCACCTACACGGACTACTCCGAGCACGTGATGCTCCTGGGCGACATCCCCGACGCGATCCTCGAGGAGATCCCGGTGATCGTGCGGTCGGGCAATCCGAGCTTCAAGATGTTCACCACCAATGTGTTCTCCGGGCGCACGGGACGACGCGTCCACTACGGCTACATGCTCGATGTCTTCAAGGCACTGGCTCCGGTCGGCGGCATGGCGGCGCTGCACTGCGAGGACGACGACCTGGTTGTGCACGCCTACGACCGGCATCTCGCCGCCGGGGACGTGCACTTCACCAAGATGCCGGAGGTTCACACCGACCTGTCGGAGGAGCTGGCGATCCGTCAGGTGCTGCGACTCGGCGCGGCCGCCGGCTGCCGGCTCTACATCATGCATGTCAGCTGCGAGCTGGGCGTCGACGCCATCCGGGAGGCGCGCGCGGCCGGCCAGGACGTGCACGGCGAGACCCTGCACCAGTACGCCCTCTTCTCCCGGGAGCACTACCACCGGCCGAACGGGCAGATCTACCACACCTATCCGTCGCTGAAGGAGGGCCACGACTGCGCCTCGCTGTGGCAGGGGCTGTCCGACGGCACCATCGAGACGGTCGCGACCGACGGCGTCGTCACCACCTTCGACCAGAAGATGATGGGCGATCGCATCGACGACGTCACTGGCGGCAGCGCAGGCATCGAGGAACGCATGGCCGTGACCTACTCCGGTGGGCTCAACCGCGGCATGTCGCTCACCCAGTTGGCTGAGGCCACGTCTACCAATGCCGCCAAGCTTCTCGGCATGTACCCGAAGAAGGGTGTGATCCTGCCCGGCAGTGATGCCGACCTCGTGGTTCTCGAGTCCCGTGCGCCTGCACCGCTGCGGACGGAAGATCTTCATCAGACCGACTACAGCCCGTGGGAGGGACACGAGGTTCGGCTCTGGCCGATCATCACCATGCTTCGCGGGAAGGTCGTGGTGTCCGACGGCAAGCTTCTCGTCGACTCGCCGACCGGCGTCCGAGCGCCGCGAACGGCGTTGCCCGTGCCATCTGTGTCAGCTTCTCCAGGCCTCGGGGAGGAGTCTTCTGTAGAGTGAAACGACGACCAGGGGCGAGGGGTTGGAGGGCAATTGGCACAGGTCTTCAGCGTTACGAACGTCGTGCAGTTGCGTACACTCGTCGCGGTCGTGCGTCAGGGCTCCTTCTCGGGAGCGGCGAGGGATCTCGGGTATTCGCCGTCCGCAGTCTCCCAGCAGATCGCGGCGCTCGAGCGCACCTGCAAGGTCGAGCTCTTCGAACGGCGGGCGCACAGCGTGCACCCCACGCCGATCGCCCGGCAGATCGCCGAGCGCTCCAACGAGGTCCTGATGGCATTGGACCGCCTGCGCGACCAGATCCGTGCGATCTCCCAGGGGTGGCACGGCAGCATCCGCGTCGGCGCCTTCGGAACCGCCAGTCAGCACCTGCTCCCGACCGCCGTGCGACACTTCGTCGACCGGTATCCCGGCAGCGAGGTGATGCTCGAGGAGGGGTTCCCGACCGAGCTGCTGCGCGCCCTCGTCGCTCGTGACCTGGACGTCGCCCTCGTCTACTCCCACGGCCCGTCGCAGCGGAAGTGGATGAAGGAGATCAAGTTCGTCGAGCTGCTCAGCGAGAAGATGCTGCTCGTGCTGCCCGAGGACCACCCCTTCGCTGGCCACAGGCATGTCTCCCTCGCCGACCTGCGTGACGAGAAGTGGATCGCCAGCCACGAGGGCACGCCCGGCGCGGAGGGACTCGAGGAGCTGTGCGCCGCTGCCGGGATGACTCCCAACATCGGATTCCGCTCCAACGACCCCGACGTGATGGAGCGACTGGTCCGCGAGAAGGTGGGCGTAGCCCTCATCCCGGCCATGGGCTTCGTGCCGATGCCCGGCGTCACGACGGT
Source organism: Nocardioides humi (assembly GCF_006494775.1). NCBI lineage: Bacteria > Bacillati > Actinomycetota > Actinomycetes > Propionibacteriales > Nocardioidaceae > Nocardioides > Nocardioides humi. The sequence goes on from NZ_CP041146.1 coordinate 5,292,492, forward strand.
CGAGCTGGCCGACTCCAACGCGATGCGCATCGTGTACGCCGCCTACCTGCCCGACGACGCCAGCCCCCTGATCGAGGCCCTCGTCGACGCCCTGCGGGAGGTCTCGTCGTCCCTGGTGGGCGACGGTGCTTTGACGCCCTGGCCCCACCCCCAGGATCCCGAGGGCTGATTCCCCGAAGGCATCAGCGAGGCTGGTGCTGACGCTCGGAGGCTTGGTTGCTCAGCGTCTTTCAATGAAATCGGGAAACTGCGAGCATTTGTCGTGTGACAGCGACAACACCTATTCCCCAAGATATTGATCATATCGGCGTGATCGTGCGCAGCATCGATGACGCCAAGAGGTTTCTCGGTGAGACTCTGGGGCTCCCGCTCGTCAAGGAAACGCATATTCCGGAGAAGACGCGCGCTGCCTTCTTCCGATGCGGGGGCTGCGAGATCGAGGTCATCGAGGTGCTTCCCGAGGACGTGCGCCAGCGCCGACTGGGCGACAACGCAGCGCGCATCGAGCACATCGCCGTGCGGGTGGAGAACCTCGACGACGTCCTGACTCACCTCGCCGGACAAGGCGGAGAGATGGATGCGCCGCCGCTGCTCCACGACGGCGACAGGATGTCGTTCTCCGTGCCCGCCTCCACCATGGGCGTGCGCTTCCAGTTCATCCAGAAGAATTTCGAGAAGTAGAGGAAATCAGAAAATGAGTCGTGAAGTTCGGGTTGCGGGTATCCAGTTCACCCGCAAGTTCCGCGATGTCGAGTACAACGTCAACCGCGCGGAGGAGTTTGTTCGCAAGGCGGCCGGCGATGGCGCCAAGATCGTCTCGCTTCCGGAGCTGTATTCCACCGGCTACCTGCCGGGCTACATCGAGGACATCGACGTCGACGACACCAGCATCAAGAGCCTGTGGGACCTCGCCGAGCAGATTCCCGACGGGCCGACGACACAGCGGATGATCGCGTTGGCCAAGGAGCTCGACATCTACCTGATCTCGCCGATCTGGGAGATCGACGCCGACTTCCACACCTACTACAACACCGCGGCCGTCATCGGCCCGCACGGCCTGATGGGCCGCTACCGCAAGCGCCACATCCCCTCGATCCCCGGGATGGAGGAGCGCCACTACTTCACGCCGGGCAACATCCCCTACCCGGTCTTCGACACCCCCTACGGGAAGATCGGCGTGGTGATCTGCTTCGACCGGCACTTCCCCGAGGTGTTCCGCATCCTGACGCTCAAGGGCGCCGAGATGGTCTTCTGCGTCAACAACACGCCCACGGCGTTCGGCAACAGGAACTGGATCCCCGAGATCCACGTCAATGCCGTGGCCAACTCGATCTACATCATCCAGAACAACGTGTGTGGCAAGGAGGAGCACTTCAACTGGTTCGGTGGCACGACGATCATGGGCCCGAAGGCCGACCTCCTGGTCCAGCTCGATGCGGAGGAGGGCATCGCTGCTCACAACATCGACCTCGACATGATCCGCAAGTCCCGAGAGCACTACGGCAGCATCCGTGACACCCGGTACGAGGACTTCGGCATGAGCCCCGACGAGACCGGCCACTACGATCCCGCCACCGGCTGGCGTTAGGAGATCTGCGCCATGCCTCTGGGAGCACGCATCCTGCCACCGCCTCCGGCGCCGGACCCCGAGCTGGTCAAGCGGCTCGCCCAGGTCAGGACCACCGACCTGTCGGATGTGATGGGCGGCTCGTACACCATGACCGGGCAGATCGCACCGGTCCACCGCCCCGTCGTCCGGGTCGCCGGGCCTGCGCTGACGGTCTCGGTCCCCACGAACTCGGAGTTCCTCATCAAGTACGCGCTCAACACCGCGCGTGCCGGGGACGTCGTCGTCGTGAACGCGCTCGGGAACATGACCTCGGTCCTGGCCGGTTCGAACATGATGCGCGGCCTGCTCAACCGGGGCGCCGTCGCCGCCGTCTTCGACGGCATCGTCCGCGACGTCGACGAGATCGCCGAGGACGGGCTGCCGGTCTTCGCCCGGGGCGTGGCCTGCGCCGAAGGCCCGTGCGGTCCGGACCAGGGCGAGATCAACGTGCCGATCGCCTGCGGCGGGACGGTCGTCGCGCCCGGCGACATCGTGGTCGTCGACGAGGAGGGCATCGCCGTGGTTCCCGTGGCCTTCGCGGAGGAGGTGCTGGAGCGGGCGCACGCACTCGAGGCGAAGCACGACGCGGCGCAGGAGTCGCTGCGCCAGGGCACTCAGGCGAATATCGCCAAGATCGAGGAGACCCTCCGCCAAGCGGGGATCGACTTCCCGAGCTGATGAGGATCCGCGGCCCCCTGTCGGGCCCCCTGGGATTCCTGACGGCCACCCACGCTGTCAACGACTTCTACGTGGGGGCCTTCCCGGCTCTGCTGCCGTACTTCGCGGCGGAGAGGGGATACGACTACACCGCAGTGGGAGGAGTGCTGCTTGCGGGCACACTCCTCTCCTGCGTCGTGCAGCCGGCCTTCGGGGTGCTCAGCGACCGCTACCGGCTCTGGTGGATGGTCCCCGGGGGGATGGCCCTGGCCGGCCTCGGGGTGGGGCTCGCCGGAGTGTTCGACAGCTATCTCCTGGTGTGCGTGTCCGTGGCGCTGTCCGGCGTGGGGGTCTCGGCCTACCACCCCGAGGCCGCCAAGACCGCCCGTGCAGTGGCGCGGGAGTCCACCGGCGGCATGAGCGTCTTCTCGGTGGGCGGCAATGTCGGTCTGGCGCTCGGCCCGTTCGTGGTGGCAGGCGTCATCAGCCTGACCGGGATGAGGGGGACGATCCTCCTCGCCGCTCCGGCGGTGGTGATGGCCGTGGTGTACGTCGCGGCACGACCGCGCCGGCGACCTGCAGCCGAGACACCGGTCCGTCCCGCGGCGGGCGGATCCTCGCCCGGGGCGGGCGGCGGCCGGGCGCGAGCCGACGCCGGGACGGACGACTGGCGCAGCTTCAGGATCCTGGTCGCGGTGATCGTGGCTCGGGCGATCGGCTCGGTCGGCACCGGCTCGTTCATCGCGCTCTACCTCGTCGCCGAGTTCGACCGGTCCGCGTCGGAGGGTTCGCTCGCACTCGGCGTCTTCAGCGGCTTCGGGGTGCTGGGCACCCTCTTCGGGGGGTGGCTGGCCGATCGGATCGGACGCGTGGCCGCCCTGCGCACGGCGTATGTCGTGGCCCCGGTCGCGATGGCCGGCGTGATCCTGCTGCCGTCGTACCCACTCGGACTCGCGGCGGCCGCTCTGGTGGGCTTCGCCTGGTACATGCCCTTCGCGGTGCAGCTCGTGCTGGGCCAGGACTACCTGCCGAGCCGGCAGGGGACCGCGAGTGGGGTCACCCTGGGATTCAGCATCACCGCGGCCGGCCTCTTCACGCCGATCCTCGGCTCGGTGGCCGACGCGCGCGGCCTCGACGTCGCGCTCTGGATCGGCGCCGCCGCCCTGCTGGCGGCGCTCGGCCTGGCGCTGAGCCTCCCCGGCACGCGCATGAAACGACCTGATGACGACAACGCAATCAAGACAATGAACAGTGCACAGTGAACAGCGGAGGAAGCATGGAGAAGAAGGCATTCGGACCGGCGTCACCGGCCCCGTATTCGGGCGGCGTGATCTCGGGTGACCTGGTGTTCGTCTCGGGCCAGGTGGGCAAGGACCCGGAATCGGGGGAGACGGCCGAGTCGGTGGCCGACCAGACCGCGGCGGCTCTCGAGAACCTGAAGGCGGTGCTCGCCGACGCCGGTCTCGACCTCGGCGACGTCGTGAAGACGACCGTCTTCCTCACCGATGTCACTACCATCGACGAGATGAACGCGGTCTACCGCGCGGCGTTCCCCGAGCCGCTGCCGTGCCGGTCCACGATCGGTGTCGCGGGACTTCCCGCGCCCGAGTTCAAGGTCGAGATCGAGGCCGTGGCTCGGGCCCGCAGCTAGGCGAGCCCGGAGGATGACGTGACGGCCGACGACGAGCTCTGCTTCGCCAGCGCGCACGAGCTGGCGGCGCGCATCCGAGCGCGCGACCTCTCCCCGGTGGAGGTGGCCGACGCAGTCATCGAGCGCATCGAGCGGCTCGATCCGCATCTCGTCGCCTTCTGCGCGTTCGAGGCCGACCAGGTACGTGCCGCGGCTGAGGAGGCGGAGCAGGCGGTGATGCGGAACGAGCCGCTCGGCCCCTCCACGGCGTGCCGATCAGCGTCAAGGACCTGATCTTCACGACGGACCTGCCGACGGTGGGCGGCTCCAAGGCGTACGTCGGGTTCGTGCCCGACGAGGACGACATCGTCGTCGAGCGCGTACGCCGGGCCGGCGGCATCGTGCTCGGCAAGACGAACGTGCCGGACTTCGGGTACGGCCCCACCTTCGACCCGGTCTTCGGCACCACGCGCAACCCCTGGGACCTGACCCGCAGTCCGGCGGGCTCGAGCGGCGGCTCGGCCGCGGCGGTCGCGGCCGGCCTCGGCCCGGTCTCGCTCGGGAGCGACGGCGGCGGCTCGATCAGGGTCCCGGCGAGCTTCTGCGGGATCTACGGTCTGAATCCGTCGTTCGGCCGGGTACCTCTCTATCCGGGGACGAGGGACACCCGGTTTCCCGGCTTCAGCGGCTGGGAGTCGCTGGAGCGGATCGGCCCGCTGACTCGCACGGTGACCGACGCCGCGCTCGTCCTCGACGTGCTCAAGGGACCGGATCCGCGAGATCGGCACTCGCTTCCGGACGCCGGGGAACGGTACCTCGACGACCTGGACCGCGATCTGACCGGACTCCGTATCGGATGGACCCTGGACTGGGGTGGGTATGCGCGGGTCGACGCTGCTGTGGCGACGCTGGTGGAGCGTGCCGCCCAGGTGCTCGCCGACCTCGGTGCCGAGGTCGAGACCGCCTGTCCGGGATTCCCCGACCCGGCGGCCACGTTCGGCACGATCATGGCGCTGGATGCCGACCTGCGGACCATGCGGGAACTGGTGGACCGCTATCCGCCGGGCGAGGCGCCGCCTCGTCTCGTCACCCTGCTCGAGCAGGAGCGCTCCTTCGTCGACGCGTCGTCGGCGGTGGCCGCGCGCAAGTCCCTCTACAACAGCCTCTGGCGGTTCTTCGAGCACTATGACGTGCTGCTGACCCCGTCCACACCGGTGACGGCCTTCCCCGTCGACCTGCCGGGACCGACCGAGATCGGCGGGTTGCCGGTGACCGATCCGATGCCGCTCGCCCGGTTCACCGCTCCGATCAGCCTGGCCGGCAATCCTTGCGCGAGCATTCCGTGCGGATGGAGCGAGGAGGGCCTTCCGGTGGGGCTCCAGATCGTCGGCAACCATCTCGACGACCGGCTCGTGCTCCAGGTATCTCGGGCGTTCGAGCGGGCGCGGCCCTGGGCCGACGCCCGCCCGCCGGCGGCCTCGGCTGCGGGTGCGACCGCCAGCGTTAGCGGTCGTGGTGATCTCCATGACCACTCTTGATGCTCGGCCCGTTGTAGGCGGCATATCACAGTCATACGCTTGTCGAAATTCTGATTTCCTCGGCGCAAATATAATGCAGGGTGAGGGAAAGAGGGCCCATGTTCAATCGGATTCCAAGAATTCTGGTCGTGTCCGCACTCCTCTTGGCAGTGGTCGGTTGCGCCGCGGAAGAGCCTGGTGCGAAGAAAAGCGATGGATCCGTGACGGTCGCGCTCGCTTCCTTCAGTAAGGAGAAGCTGTATCCGCCGGCGTTCGACCCGGGCGGCCTGGTGTATTTCGGCCCGATGTTCGACTTCGTGATCGGCGCGGCGCCTGATGGCTCGCTGTCGAACGAGACGGGCGCGCTCGAGGCGTGGGAGCCCAACGACGACGCCAGTGAATGGACCTTCACGCTTCGAAGCGGCATGAAGTGGCACGACGGCGAGGACGTGACGGCTGACGACCTGGTCTTCACCATCAACGAGTTCGCCAGCCCCGACGCGACCTGTGGCGGCGTCTGTGGTGCGCTGGCTGCGAACCTCGCGTCCGTCGAGGCCGTCGACGAGCACACCGTGAAGATGACGCTCAAGGCTCCCGACGTGAACATCCCGGCACAGTTCGGGCCGATCGAGGGCAGCATCATGCTTCTGCCCCAGCACCACGTCGAGAAGGTCGGCTGGGACGGCTTCGAGTCCGATCCGCTCGGCTCCGGACCGTGGAAGTTCGTGTCGCGCGAGCTGGGACAGTCCATCTCCTACGAGGCCAACGACGACTACTGGAACGAGGGCCACCAGCCGAAGTTCAAGAAGCTCGACGTCGTGCTCGCCCCTGACCAGAACACCCGGGTCGCGATGCTGAAGAGCGGGGAGGCCGACCTGATCGCGATCTCGCCGGACCAGGTGCCGGTGTCCCAGTCGGACGGCTTCGACATCCTGACGGTCGAGAACACGGTCTTCTCGGAGATCCTGTTCTTCAAGAGCAGCGACCCCGAGGAGCTCACCCACAAGCTGGAGTTCCGCAAGGCGCTGGCGCTCGCCATCGACATGGACGAGGTCATCGAGGCGTTCTATCCGGAGGAGGCCGGCAAGCGCACATCGGGCGACGCGGTGCCGTTCAGCGAGACCACGCTGGGCCACGACCCCGACCTTGAGCCGTACCCCTACGACCCGGAAGAGGCGAAGGCTCTCCTGAAGGAGGCTGGCTACGACGGCTCGACGATCAAGATCTGGACCGTGACCTTCCCCGACGGCCCCGAGCAGAAGGACGTCAACGAGGCGATCGCCGGCTTCTGGAGCAAGGTCGGACTCAAGGTGGAGATCGTGCAGTCGGAGTTCGCGACGCTCAAGGAGCAGATCGACAAGGACGGCTTCGATCCAGCGCCCGGCGTGGCGGTGACCGGCTTCCCGACCTCCAACCGGCCCTCGGTGCTCACCAACATGCAGTCGTTGATGATGAGCCCGGACGCCGGCGGCTCCTACCGCACCTACTGGGACCCGAAGACGGCGGACACGCTCCATGCGGAGCTGGCGAAGATCGTCGACGACGCGACCCGAGACGAGCGGCTGCGCGAGATCAACCGGGAGCTGTACGAGCAGTACTGGTCGATCCCGATCGCGATGAAGAACACGCTCTACGCCGCCGGCGACCGGATCGACGGCTGGGAGCCCATCTCGGGCATCTCCAAGGTGCTCTCGTACGAGACGCTGCGCCCGACGGAGTGACAGGGACTCGCCGGGCGGCTGCATCGGAGCCGCCCGGCGAGTCGGCAAGGCGGAGCGTGACCCCATCGAGTGAGTGAGGAGAGCCGATGCCCGAGTCAGACCTGCTTTCGGTGGAGGATCTCGAGACCCGGTTCTACACCAGCCACGGCGTCGTGCAGGCGGTCGATCGGGTCTCGTTCACGGTCGCCCAGGGCGAGACCCTGGGCATCGTCGGAGAGTCCGGGTGCGGCAAGAGCGTGACCACCTTGTCCCTGATGCGTCTCATCCCGGAGTCGGCGGGGGAGATCACCGGTGGGGTCGTCAGGTTCGACGGCGTGGACATCCTGCAGATGGACGAGCGAGATGTCCGCCGGATCCGCGGCAGCCAGATCGCGATGATCTTCCAGGATCCGATGACCTCGCTGAATCCGGTCCTCACCGTCGGGCAGCAGATCGTCGAGGCGCTGCGGCTGCACCTGAACATGAGCAGGAAGGCGGCGCGAGCGCGCGCGATCGAGCTGCTGGACATGGTCGGCATTCCCAGCCCGGAGCTGCGCGTCGACGAGTATCCGCACCGGTTCTCCGGCGGAATGCGGCAACGTGTGATGATCGCGCTCGCGCTCTCCTGCAATCCGAAGCTGATCTTGGCGGACGAGCCCACCACCGGGCTCGACGTGACCATCCAGGCCCAGATCCTCAGGCTGCTGAAGCGCCTGTCCCACGAGCTCAACACGGCCTGCATCCTGATCACCCACGACCTCGGCGTCGTGGCCGGGATGACGCAGCGGATCCATGTCATGTACGCCGGCCAGATCGTCGAGAAGGCGGACACCGCGGAGCTGTTCGCGAACCCGAAGATGCCCTACACGTGGGGTCTGCTGCGGTCGATCCCACGGCTCGAGGGAGAGCGTCGGCGACTGCGGACCATCCAGGGCGCTCCTCCCGACCTGACGGGCACCAAGACGGGCTGTCGTTTTGCGAGTCGCTGTCAGTACCAGCGGGACATCTGCCTGCAGCAGGACCCCGAGCTGTCCGGCCTGCCGCAGGCGAAGCCGGACCACGAGGCGCGATGCTGGGGTACTCAGGAGGGCGGGTGGCTGGTGGACTTCGACTGGAGGAACGAGTCGCTCGACGAGGCGGTGCACGTGGAGGCCGGCCCGTGACCGCCACCCGGGAGGAGGAGAACCAGGTGAGTGCCCCGGAAGTAGTGGCCCCGGCGCTGGTCGAGTTGGAGGATCTCAAGGTTCACTTCCCGATCACATCGGGCGGCCTCCTGCGCCGGCAGATCGGCGCCGTCAAGGCCGTGGACGGCGTGAGCTTCAAGATCGACCGAGGAGAGACGCTCGGTCTGGTCGGTGAGTCGGGCAGCGGCAAGTCGACGACGGGGCGCGCGGTTCTCCAGCTCTATCGACCCACCGCTGGCAGGGTGCTCTTCGAAGGCGAGGACCTGGCGCGGCTGAAGGGCAAGGAGCTGCGCAGGATGCGCCGACGTAGCCAGATGATCTTCCAGGATCCCTCCGCATCCCTGAACCCGCGGATGACGGTGGCTGAGATCCTCGGCGAGCCGCTCCACGTCCACGGCCTCGCCAGCGGGCAGGCCAAGGTGGACCGCATCCACGAGCTGCTCGAGACTGTGGGGCTCAGCCGGTTGGTCGCCTCGCGCTATCCCCACGAGTTCTCCGGTGGACAGCGTCAGCGCATCGGCATCGCGCGAGCCCTCGCGGTCGAGCCTCAATTCATCGTCGCCGACGAGCCGATCTCGGCGCTGGACGTGTCGGTTCAGGCGCAGGTGGTCAACCTGCTGGAGGACCTTCAGCGACGGTTCAACCTCGCCTATCTCTTCGTCGCCCACGATCTCTCCGTGGTGCGCCATCTGAGCGACCGCGTCGCCGTCATGTACCTGGGACGGATCGTGGAGATGGCTGACCGCGACGACTTCTACCGCGATCCGACACATCCCTACAGTCAGGCGCTCCTTTCGGCAGTTCCGATGCCCGACCCCGTAGCGGAAGCGACTCGGGAACAGATCATCCTCGGAGGAGAGATCGCCAGCCCGGCCGATCCGCCGTCGGGCTGCACCTTCCGTACCCGCTGTTGGAAGGCTCAGGAAGTCTGTGTCGAGACTCAACCGCTGCTGGTCGAGGTGAAGCCACGGCACTGGAGCGCCTGCCACTTTCCTGAGTGAGCGGATCCGCGGGTCGGCGTCGTCCTTGAACCAGCGACGCTGCGGTCACACGAGGCACCCCAAGCGCCCAGCGAGAAGATCTCGATCTCACTGTTCCTTTTCGTACAGCGCGAGACCCATGTTTTATTTCCATATCATTTCGCACCAGTAAATCATCGTCGGCTCATTTCAAAGCACTTCGGTCATATTTACGCCGGTCTTGGATCAGTGTTAGCAATGGTGGTTCCAATGATCACAGGGCCTGGTGCTCAGGTTATTGTCGGCCAACCTTCGTGACTCGTACCCTTCTCGAAAATTCAGCCTCGGGCTCGGAGACTCGATGAAAGCGAGATCACCTGATGCGACGTCTGGCCCTTGTAATCGCGATAGCGGTGGCGCTCGTGGCCACCTCTTGCGCGACGAGTGACACCGATACGGAGAGCAACGACGACACGGTCACCGTGGCCCTGGCTTCGTTCAGCCGCGAGAAGCTCTACCCACCCGCGTTCGATCCTGGTGGCCTGGTCTACTTCGGGCCGATGTTCGACTTCCTGATCGGCGCGAACCCCGATGGCTCGCTGTCGACGGACACGGGCGCATTGGAGTCGTGGGAGCCCAACGAGAACGCGACCGAGTGGACGCTCGCCCTGCGCGAGGGTATGAAGTGGCATGACGGCAAGGACGTGACCTCCGAGGATCTCGAGTTCACCTTGCAGGAGTTCGGCAGTCCCGAGGCCACGTGCGCCGCGATCTGCGCGACGCTGCAGAACAATCTGGCGGGCGTCGACGTCGTCGACGATCGCACAGTCGTCCTCAAGCTCAGCACTCCCGACGTGAACATCCCGGCGAAACTCGGGCCGATCGAGAGCAGCATCATGATCTTGCCCAAGCACCACGTCGAGAAGACCGGCTGGGAGGGCTTCGAGAAGGACCCGATGGGCTCTGGCCCCTGGAAGTTCGTGAGAAGGCAGGTCGGCCAGTCGATCGAGTACGAGGCCAACACCGACTACTGGGACGCCGACCGCCGCCCGAGGTTCGGCAAGCTCGACGTGGTCTTGGCGCCTGATCAGAACACTCGGATGGCGATGCTCAAGAGCGGTGAGGCCGACATGGTCGCGATCTCGCCCGATGAGGTTCCGAGGGCGCAGGACGACGGCTTCCAGATCCTCAGCATCGAGAACACCATCGTCTCCGAGATGCTCTTCTTCAAGAGCTACGACCCGAAGGAGTTCGCGCACCAGGTGGAGTTCCGCAAGGCACTCGCGTTGGCTGTTGACATGGACGAGGTCGTCAAGGCGTTCTACCCGACGGAGGCCGGGACGCGCGCTTCCGGCGACGCGGTGCCGTTCAGCCCCTCGACGCTCGGTCACGATCCGGATCTCGAGCCCTACCCGTACGACCCTGAGGAGGCCAAGAGGCTGCTCGACGAGGTCGGATACGACGGCTCGAAGGTCAAGCTGTGGACGGTCACCTTCCCTGATGGACCGGAACAGGGTGACGTCAACGAGGCGATCGCGGGCTACTGGGACAAGGCCGGGGTGAAGGTGGAGATAGTGCAGGCCGAGTTCGCGACGCTCCTGGAGACGATGGGCACCGGCGACTTCGACGCAGGTCCCGCGGCCACCGGCTTCCCGACCTCGAACCGCCCTTCCGTCTTGGCCAACATGGAGCCGATGATGCTCACCCAGGACGCCGGCGGTCGCTTCCGCACCTACTGGGATCCGGAGAAGGCGGACAAGTGGTATGCCGAGCTGTCTCAGATCGTCGACGAGGCGGAGCGCGACGCTCGACTGCGCGAGATCAACAACGAGCTCTACAACGAGTACTGGTCGATTCCCGTCGCGATGAAGAACACCACGTATGCCGCCGGCAAGCGCATCTCCGGTTGGGATCCGATCTCGGGCGTGTCCAAGGTGATCTCCTACGAGACGTTGGAGCCGGCGAAATGACACGGCTTCGGCGCGACTCCTCCCGATGAGGTACTGAGTCACGAGCGGTGGGCGGTCGACGTGATCGCCCACCGCTCGGCGTCGTGCCCGCCGCGTGCGCAGCCCCAGCCGACGCACACGCCGTACCCGGAGACCAGCACCGCCGTCCCTCAGGGCTCCATCACGCTGCCGCGCCGACTGTCCGGCCACCGTCATGAAACGCCGAGGCTAGTCCGCAGCGAGAAGTCCGAAGAGCAGGCCGACGTCCTCGAGGCACTCCACGTTCCACAGCACGTCGAGCGCGGCCTGTCGCAGACGCGGTGAGAGCGCGGGCGCCGCGAGTCGGTCGAACTTCTCGCTCACCTGCTCGGCTGTCATGGGGATCTGGGGAAAGCCCTCCGTCGCGGAGCACTCGGCGACGAAGGCGGCACCGTGCTCGTCGACGACCTCGATGGCCGTGACGGACGACTCCGGGTAGCGGTCGCTGTAGGCCGGGCTTTCCACGACCTCCACGCGTTGCATCAGTCGGGCGACCTCGGGATCGTGGATCCGCTCGTCGGTGTACTGGTCCTCCCCGATCGCACCGTCGAGCAGGACCACCGCCACGCAGTACGGCAGGCTCACGTGAGCGGCCTTCTGGCCGTCGGGCCTCCAGCGGTCGGGCCGTGCGCAGTTGAAGATGGTGCGTGCGTTGGTGACGACACGGATCGATCGGATCGGCACCCCGGGAGTGAGCCGGGCGTGCAGCTCCAGCGCCGCCTCGGCAGCGGTCTGCAGGTGCGAGCAGGTGCCGTACTTCTTCACCAGGACGTCGTGGATCCGGTACCCGTGGTCGTTGCCGCCGAGCGCAGGCAGCCGGAAGGGGCCGGCGGAAACCCGTTCGAAGAAGCCGTTCTCGTCCTCGAACGGACGGGAGGGCCCCTCCACGCCCTGCCGAGCCAGCAGTGCGGCGAACAGGCCCTGGCGTACGGCGTTGGCATCGGCATAGGTGAGCCACATGAGTCCGTCGGAGCCGTGCGTGAAGACCTTCAGGGCCGCATGCGACACCACGGCCAGCGCGATGGCGTTGGCGGTCTGTCGCCGGGACAGGCCGAGGACCTGAGAGGTCGCGGCCGCCGACGAGATCGCGGTGAAGGTGGCGCTCTGCCAGCCTCGGATCGTGGCGACGTCGCACAGCCGACAGAAGATCTCGTAGGCGAGGACCGTCGCCGAGAGCACCTCTCGACCGCTGGCGCCGGCCAGCTCGGCAGCCGCCAGGATGCCGGGGATCTGGTCACTCGGGTGCCCGGTGTCGTGCGAGTGGTAGGTGTCGTTGTGGTCGAGGCAGCGCATCATGGTGCAGTTCGCGAAGACCGCGAGCTCCGGCGTCGATCGGTGCCGGGTGCCCAGCACGGTGCTGCTCCAGCCGTCGTGTCCCCGCGCCTGGAGGGCGAGCGTGCGCGCGATGTCCACGGAGGGATGCCGGGTGGCCGCCAGCGCGCTGGCGATCGAGTCGACCAGGATGACCTTGGCCTGATGCTGTGTGCGTTCGTCGAGGAGCTCGTAGGCGATCGCGCCGGCGTAGTCGCACAGGGCGGCGGTCACTCGGTCCATGGTCCTCAGGCTTTGCTGTGCTGGGCGATGCTGATGCGCGGGTCCAGGTAGACGTAGGTGATGTCGACGATCAGGTTGATGGCGACGATCACCAGGGCCCACATGACCACGGTGAACTGCAGCAGCGGGAAGTCGCGCCAGATGACGGCCTCGTAGGCGAGTCGGCCGAGCCCCGGCCAGTTGAAGATCACCTCGGTGGTGATGGCCGAGGCGATCGCGATGCCGAACATCATGCCGATATAGGTCACCACGGGCAGCAGCGCGTTGCGGGCGGCGTGCCGCCGGATCACCACGTTGTTGGCCAGGCCCTTGGCACGTGCCGTGCGGACGTAGTCCTCGCCGAGGACCTCCAGCATGCTCGACCGCATCAGCCGCACGATGGCGGCCACGAGGAACCACGCCATCGTCAGCCCGGGAAGCACGTAGTGACGCCAGTCGCCGATGCCGCTGGTCGGGAGCCAACGGAGCGTGACGCCGAAGACCAGGATGAGGAGCAGGCCGCTGAGGAAGGACGGGACGGATTGACCGATGAGGGCGACGCCCATCGCGATCCGGTCGACCAGGTGGTTGGGGCGGACGGCGGCGGCGATGCCCAGCGGGATGCCCACCAGCAACGCCATCACGAAGCCGACCGAGACGAGCGCCAGGGAGTTCACCAGGCGGGGGATGACGACGTCCACCACCGGACCGCCGGTCCGGACGGAGGTCCCGAAGTCGCCGCGGACGAAGTCCGAGATGTAGAGCCAGTACTGCTCGAGGATCGGCTGGTCGAGGCCGAGGCGCTCGATCAGGGCCTGACGCTGAGCGTCGGAGGCATCCGGGGGCAGCAGCGTGTCCGCGGGATTGCCGGTGACGCGACCGATCAGGAAGATCACGAAGGTCAGCACGAGCACGGTGATCGTGGCTTGGATCACTCGGCTGAGCAGGTATCGCGCCATGGCCCGACGCTACCGTCAGCAGACCCGTCCGAGGGACGGCCTGAGCCATCGCCTTGCTGTTCGGCTACGCGAGCAATCCTGTTGCTGGGTTCGCGGTCACGGATGCCCACCGAGTCGTCGCGCACCTATTGTCGGAGAATGCCGATGGACCCAGACGCTCAGGCCCTGCTCACCATGATGGCCGAGCGAGGCGCACCGGTGCACGAGCTGACGCCGTCGGCCGCACGCGAGCAGCAGCGGCTGCGGACGAGCTGGGCCAACGGCACGCCCGAGCGCATCACAGAGGTCGGCGACCGGACGGTGCCGGGCTCCGACGGCCCGATCGGCATCCGGGTCTACCGGCCACGGGCGACCGACGACGCCCTCCCGGTGCTCGCCTTCTTCCACGGAGGCGGCTGGGTCACCTGCGATCTGGACTCGCATGAGGTGCTGTGCCGGGCTCTGGCGAACCGCGGCGACTGCGTGGTCGTCTCGGTCGACTACCCCTTGGCGCCCGAGCACCCTTTCCCGGCGGGCCTGGAGGCGTGCTGGTCGGTCGTCACCTGGCTCTCCGAGAACGCGAGTGAGCTCGGCGCCGACTCCCGTCGGATCGCCGTCGGAGGCGACAGTGCCGGGGGCAACCTCGCCGCCGTGGTGGCTCTGCGTGCCCGCGACGCCGGACTGCGACTCGCCCTGCAGCTCCTGATCTATCCCTCCACCGACTACCGGCTCGACACCCCTCCGGATGAGCAGACCGCCAGCGAGTACGGGCTGACACTGGATGGTCTGCGGTTCTACTACGGGCACTACCTGACCGATCCGGCCGATGTCCTCAACCCCGAGGTGTCGCCGTTCCGGGCTCCCGACCTCACGGGCTCCGCGCCGGCGTACGTCGTGAGCTGCGAGCTGGACCCGCTGCGCCCGGAGATCGAGGGCTATGCCGCCCGTCTGGTCGAGGCGGGCGTTCCGGTGACCTCGCGTCGCTACCTGGGGCAGATCCACGGCTTCGTCCGCGCGACGGCCGTCATCAAGGACTCGTGGGTCGCCCTCGACGAGATGGGGCATGCCCTACGCGCTGCCTTCGCGCACCCCGCCCTCAACGCGGCGCGGTCCGAGACCTTCGCATAGTCTGCCGCGCGGCGTCGGCGATGCTGTCCTCGTCGAGGAGCACCGCGCCGGCGGCGGGACCGAGCGGGATGAAGGAGTCGTGGCTGTTGACCCGGGCGATCGAGCCCGGGTGGCCGGCGTCGTGCAGGACGCCGAGCACGGCCTCGGAGACGCCGCCGGAGTGACGGGTCTCGTCGACGACGAGGACCCGCTCGAACTCCGCGGCAGTGCGGGTGAGGTCGTGGACGGGGAGGGGCGCGAGCCAGCGCAGGTCGAGCACGGTGGCCCCGATGCCCTCACCGGCCAGCCGGCGGGCCACCCGCAGGCTCATCGGCAGGCCGTTGCCGAAGGTGACGATCAGCAGGTCGCGACCGTCGCCGTGGAGCCGGGCGCGGCCGAACGCGTGGCCCGCGCTCGTGGCCGCGCCGATCGCGTCGGCCCCGGCCAGCCAGCCCTGGTCGCCGTCCTCGTGGAGGTCGCGCGTGTGGTACAGCGCGATCGGCTCGAGGAGGACGCAGACCCGGCCCTCGTCGTGAGCCAGCGCGACGCAGGTGCCGAGCAGCTCGGGGACGTCGGCGGGATGACTCGGGACGGCGAGCACCAGCCCGGGGATGTCGCGCAGCACGGCGATCGAGTTGTCGTTGTGGAAGTGCCCCCCGAAGCCGCGCTGGTAGGCGAGCCCGGCGATCCGGACGACCATGCCGTTGCGGTACTGGCCGTCGGAGAAGAAGGCCAGGGTGGCGGCCTCGCCGCGCAGCTGGTCCTCGGCGTTGTGCAGGTAGGCCAGGTACTGGATCTCGGGGATCGGCAGGAGGCCGGCGAGGGCGGCGCCGAGCGCGGTGCCGAGGATGGTCTGCTCGTCGAGCAGGGTGTCGAAGACCCGGGCCGACCCGAAGGCCTTGCGCAGGCCGCGGGTCACGCCGTACACGCCGCCCTTGACCGCGACGTCCTCCCCGAAGACGGTGGTCGCGGGTCGCTCAGTCATCACCTCGGCCAGGGTGGCGTTGATCGTCTGGGCGAGGGTCAGCGGCCGGCCCGTCGACTCCTCCAGAGCCAGGTCGCGAGGGATCGGAGTCCGCGTCGCGACGAGGGGATAGGCGATCGGCGCCATCACCCGCTCGGGTGAGTCCAGGCGCTCGGCGCCGATCATCGTCTCGGCCAGCGCCATCACCCGGCCGCGGGCCGACTCGTAGCGGTCGAGGGCGGCCGCCGGGGTGAGGGCGCCGCGAGCGACCAGCGCCCGCGCGGTGGCGAGCAGGGGGTCGCGGTCGTACTCCGCCAGGATCTCGGTGCGGGTCCGGTAGGCGAGCTCGGCGTCGGATCCGGCGTGGCCCATGAACCGCACGGTGCGCAGGTGAAGCACCGCGGGCCGCCGTGACGCGCGCACCCGGCCGGCGAGCTCGCGGGTCGCGAGCAGGGCGGCTTCGGGGTCGTCGCCGTCGACCTGCGCATAGTCGAGCCCGGGCAGGCTCGAGAGGGCGCGCGCCGTCCAGCCGCCGGGCGTCCGGGTGGAGATGCCGATCCCGTTGTCCTCGCAGACCATCAGCAGGGGCAGCGGAACCCCCTGGTGGGCGCACCAGCCGGCCGAGTTGAGCGCGCCCACGGACGTCGAGTGGTTCGCCGACGCGTCCCCGAAGCTGCACACGACGACGGCGTCCTCCGGCCAGGGGCACGGCAGCCCGAGCGCGTGCGTGCGGTCGAGGGAGAAGGCCAGGCCGACCGCACGCGGCAGGTGGGAGCCGATGGTCGACGTCTGCGGGATGATCGACAGGTCGTGGCTGCCGAAGACCTTGTGGCGTCCGCCCGAGATCGGGTCGCGGACGGCGGCGACGAGGCTCGCCAGCACGTCGGCGACCGGCGCCGACCCGGGCACCTGCGCGGCCCGGGCGGCGAAGAAGCCGCCGGAGCGGTAGTGCAGCAGTGCCGGGTCCGTCGGCCGCAGCGCCATCGCCACGGCGGCATTGCTCTCGTGCCCGGCCGACCCGATCGTGTAGAACCCCTGCCCCTGCGACTGCAGCCAGCGCGCCGCCAGGTCGAGGTGCCGGCTCTGCGCCTGCGCGTCGAAGAGCGCCAGCAGGTCCTCGGTCGACACCCGCTCGTCCGGGATCCGGTCGTCCGGATCCTCCCACTGCCCGAGCCGGCGTACGACGTGCTCATCGACGGACTCGATCACCACGGCCTCCCGGGCGTGCCAGGGAGACGCGCCCTAGCCCACATCGACACTGACCCTATCGACGGCGACCTGGCCGCGCAGCCGCATCGCCTCCGCGACCCTCTCCTCCGCCATCTGCTGGGCGGCGACGTGCGGCGTCACGCCGTGCTGCGCGCTCGCGTGCAGCACGGCGACGGCGTTCTCCCGCAGCTTGGCCGTCACCATCGCGAGGACGTCGGCCGGGTCGACGGTGAAGGGGGAGAGCCGGGCGTCCATCGAGTGCGCGGCCGCGACGATGCCGCCGGCGTTGGCGATGAAGTCCGGGACCAACGGGATGCCCCGCGCGTGCAGGACCTCCTTGGCCGCCGGCGTGGTGGGGAGGTTCGCGCCCTCGACGACCAGACGGACCGTGGTCGCCCGGGCCGCGTCCTCGTCGACGAGGTCCTCGCGGGCGCACGGCAGCAGGATGTCGGCGTCGAGCCGGAGGATCGCCTCGGCGTCGAGGACGGCTCCGCCGTGCTCGCGCAGGCAGCCGTCGCCGTACTGCTCGCGCAGGGCGGCCAGCCGGCCGACGTCGATCCCGTCGGGGTCGTGCAGGCAGCCCTCGGCGTTGGAGACGGCGACGACGGTGGCGCCGAGCTCGGCGAGCCGCCGGGCGGCGGCCCAGCCCACGGCGCCGTACCCCTGGATCGCCACCCGCGCGGAGCCGAGCGAGAGCCCCTGCGCGGACGCGGCGGCGTCGGTCGCCTCGGCCACCCCGAAGCCGGTGATGCCGAGCTCGTCGTACGGCAGGCCGCCGAGCGCCCGCGGCAGGCCGACCGCGGTGCCGCGGCCCAGCTCGTCGAGGATGATCGCCGCGTCGTCCTCCACCAGGCCCATGTCGAGACCGAAGACGTACTCGGCCGGCACCTCGTTGCGCAGCGCGCGGGCGAAGGCCCGCAGTGCGGCCTCCTTGTCGGGGGAGCCCGGGTCGAACCGGATGCCGGCCTTCGCCCCGCCGTGGAAGAGGTCGACGGCCGCCCACTTCCAGGTCATCGTCCGGGCCAGCCGGGAGACCTCGGCGACGGTGAGCGTGGGGCTCATCCGGGTCCCGCCCTTGCCCATCCCGCGCGCGGTGTTGTCGAGCACCAGCACGCCCCGCATGCCGGTACGGCGGTCCGAGACGCAGACGACCTTCTCGGGCCCCACCGGTCGATCCGGCTCAGCAGGTCCTCGCTCATGGTCTTCCTCGTTCCTCGCTCGGCCGCGCTCACACGGAGAAGTCGACGCCCTGGGCGAGGGGGAGCTCGCCGGAGTAGTTGACGGTGTTGGTCGCCCGGCGCATGTAGGCGTGCCAGGAGTCGGAGCCCGACTCGCGCCCGCCGCCGGTCTCCTTCTCGCCGCCGAAGGCCCCGCCGATCTCGGCGCCCGAGGTGCCGATGTTGACGTTGACGATGCCGCAGTCGGAGCCCTCGGGACCGAGGAAGACCTCGGCCTCGGCCTGGTCGCCGGTGAAGATGCTGGAGGACAGGCCCTGCGGGACGGCGTTGTTGATCGCGATGGCCTCCTCGAGCGTGTCGTAGGGCAGCACGTAGAGGATCGGCGCGAACGTCTCCTGGGTGACGATCTCGGTCTGCTGCTCCATGCGGACGACGGCCGGCTGGACGTAGTAGGCGTCGGCCGCCTGCTCCTCGAGCACGCGCGCTCCGCCCGCGACGACCGTGCCGCCCTGGTCGGTCGCGGCGTCGAGCGCGGCGGTCATCGCCCCGAGCGCCCGGCCGTGGATGAGCGGGCCCACCAGGGTGCCCTCCGCCATCGGGTCGCCGATCGGGAGCCGCCCGTAGGCGTCGCTCAGGCTCTCCACGACCTCGTCGACGACGCTGCGGTGGGCGATCACCCGGCGCAGCGTCGTACAGCGCTGGCCGGCCGTGCCCGCGGCCGCGAAGACGACGCCGCGAGCCACCAGCCCGAGGTCGGCGGACGGCGCCACCACGGCCGCGTTGTTGCCGCCCAGCTCGAGGATCGAGCGGCCGAAGCGGTTCGCGACCCGTGGCCCGACCGCACGCCCCATCCGGGTCGAGCCGGTGGCGCTGACCAGAGCGACCCCGGTGTGGTCGACGAGTGCCTCGCCGACGTCCGGGGCGCCGATCAGCAGCTGGCTGACGTCGGCCGGCGCGCCGACCTCTCCGATCGCCCGCTGCAGCAGCGCCGCGCTCGCGGCGGCGGTGAGCGGCGCCAGCTCCGACGGCTTCCACACCACGGTGTCGCCGCAGACGAGGGCGATCGCGGTGTTCCAGGACCAGACCGCGGACGGGAAGTTGAAGGCGCTGATCACGCCGACCACGCCGAGCGGGTGCCAGGTCTCCATCAGCCGGTGGCCGGGCCGCTCGGAGGGCATGGTGCGGCCGTAGAGCTGGCGGGACAGACCGACCGCGAAGTCGCAGATGTCGATCATCTCCTGGACCTCGCCCCGCGCCTCCGAGGTGATCTTCCCGACCTCCAGGCTGATCAGGGCGGCCAGGTCGTCCTCGTGCTCCTCGAGCAGCCGGCCGAACCGCTGGACGAGGGCTCCTCGCGCGGGCGCCGGCACCGTGCGCCAGACCCGGAACGCCGTCCGGGCGCGCTCCACGACGTCGTCGACGTCGGCGGCCGTGGCCCAGGGCAGGGAGTGCAGCGTCGCCCCGTTGATCGGGGATCCGACGGCGTGCTCGCCGCGCCAGGAGGCGAGATCCACGCCGCAGGCGCCGGCCGCCTGGTCGGCCCGGCGGACCAGCTCCTCGGACGTGGGCAGCTGCGAGATCGGGCTCATGACGGTGCTCCTTCAGACGATGTTCAGCTCGGGTCGGATCGTGCTGTCCGCGAACCGCTCCGCGGCCAGGCCGGTCACGTCCACGAACGGCGCGCGCTCGAGGTAGAGGTCGCGCATCACCTCTCCGACCGCCGGCCCCATGAGGAAGCCGTGACCCGAGAAGCCGGTGGCGTACAGGAAGCGCGAGACATCCTTCGCCTCGCCGATGAGGGCGTTGTGGTCCGGCGTCATCTCGTAGAGGCCGGCCCAGCCCGCGGCCATCCCGACGTCGACCAGCGACGGCGTACGACGCTCCAGCGACGCGGCCAGCCGGGGCAGCCAGTCCTCGGACCGGGAGAGCTTGAAGCCGGGCGTCTCGTCCGGGTCCGACATCCCGACCAGCAGCCCTCGTCCCTCGCGGTGGAAGTAGTAGGTGGTGCCGAAGTCGATGGTGAACGGGGTGTCGTCGGCGACCTGCGGCGTCGGGTCGGTGACCAGGATCTGGCGGCGCAGGGGGACGACGGGCAGGTCCACGCCCGCCCAGGCACCGACCTCCTGCGACCAGGCGCCGGCGGCGCAGATCACCGTGTCGGTCTCGATCCGGCCGCGGCTGGTCTCGACCGCGACGATCCGGTCGTCGACGACCTCGAGCCCCTGGGCGGCGCAGCCGGTCACCAGCCGGGCGCCCGCCCGCCGGGCCGCCACGGCGTACCCCTGGACGACGGACTCGGGGGTGCAGTGGCCGTCGGTGGGGGAGTACGCCGCGGCCAGCAGGCCCTCGGTGCTGATCAGCGGCGAGAGCCGCTCGGCCTCGGCGACGCTGATCATCCTGCTGGGGACCCCGAGGTCGTTCTGCAGGGCGACATTGCGCTCGAACGCGGCGACATCCTCGGCGGAGTCCAGCAGGAACAGGTAGCCGACCTGGTGCAGGTCGATCTCCTGGCCGAACCGCTCGCCGAACCGCTCGAAGGTCTCCAGGCTGCGTGCGCCCAGCGCGATGTTGACCTCGTCGGAGAACTGGGCACGCACGCCGCCGGCGGCCTTGCAGGTCGAGCCCTCGCCGAGCTGGTCGCGCTCGACGAGGACGACGTCCTCGACGCCGGCGGCGGCCAGCTCGTAGGCCGTGGCGACCCCCATCACGCCGCCGCCGATGATCAGCACGCCGGCCCGGCGCGGCAGCTCCTTGGCGCTCACGGTGGATCTCCTGCCCGTGGTGGATCGAGTGGTCTCCGCCATGCTCGGCCCCGCCGACCCTGCAGGACCAGCGACAGATCGTGAAGGCCAAGGTTTAGCGTTGCTGAACCTCGGGGTCGGCGACCTGCGTGCTCGCACCGGCGACAGGAGCGGCCCGCGCTGCCTACAGTCGACGGGTGCCGCTCAACCTGACCCAGCTCGCCACGCTGAACGAGTTCGTCCGGCGGGGCAGCCTGACCGCGGCGGCGGAGGCGCTGGGCTATACCGCGGGGGCGGCGTCCCAGCAGATCAGTGCGCTCGAGCGCTCGGTCGGCAAGCCGCTGCTGCGCAAGGCGGGGCGGCACCTGGTCCTCACCGACGCCGGCCGGGTGCTCGCCGAGCACGCGGAGGGGCTGCTGCTCGCCGAGTCCCGGGCCGTCCGGGCGGTCACCGACGGGGCCGGCGAGGTGGCGGGCACGCTCGTCGTGGGCACCTGGGGGAGCACCACCGCCGCGCTTCTCGCGCCGGTTCTCGGCGAGGCGGCGGCACGTTACCCGCGGCTGGGGGTACGCAGCCGCGAGATCGACGTCGACGAGGCCGCGAGGGCGGTCCGACTCGGCGACGTCGACGTCGCCTTCGGGCTCGACTACCCGGACGCCCCGATGCCGCGCGACCCGCGGATCCGGCTGCTGCGGCTGCGGCGGGAGTCGTTCGCGCTGGCGATGAGCCCGCGTGACTCGCTGGCCGCGCGGAGCGAGGCGAGCCTCTACGAGCTGGACTCGGCCGACTGGGTGATGCCCACGGCGCACAGCGCGTACGGCATGGCGCTGCGGACGGTGTGCCGCCGGCACGGGTTCGAGCCGACGGTGGTGCACGAGGTGACCGACACCGCCGCGACGCTGGTGCTGGCCGCCGAGGGGGTCGGCATCGCGCCGGTGACCGACCTGATGCTGCGGTTGAACCCGACCGTCGGCATCCGCCGGGTGCCGTTGCGGGAGTCCGTCACCCGCGACATCGTGCTGGTGCTGCCCGACGGCGTCCACGACGCGACGCTGCTCGCCCTCGTCGGCGTGGTGCGGGGGGTGGTCAGCCGCTCGCGCGGCGGTGCAGCAGACCGGCCACGGCCAGGTCCTGCCACGACATCCCGGTGCCCTTGAAGACCCGGACGGCGTCCTCGGCCGGACCGGCTTCGCCCAGCACCAGCTCGCGCAGGCAGATCAGGTCGTCGGTGGTGATCGCGCCGGACCTGATGGCCTGGATGACGTCGCCCGCCTCCCGCAGCGCCGAGCCCCGCGACTCGACCACGACGCTCGCGCCGGCGAGCGTCGCGTCGTCCAGCTCCCGCGCGTCCGGCTGGTAGGCGCCGATGGCGACGACCGCCGTACCGGGGCGGAGCAGCCGGCCGTCGAACAGCGGCTCGCGCGCCGTCGTGCAGCAGGCCACGACGTCGGCTCGCGCCACCGCGCCTGCGTCGGCGGACGCCGCCTCGATGCCGAGCTCGTCGCGGATCCTCGCCACCAGCGCGTCGACCCGGTCGCGTCGGCGGCCCACCACGTCGACGTGCCGCAGGGGCAGCACCTCGCTCAGGCTCCGGGCGTGCGCCCAGGCCTGCACGCCGGCGCCGAAGAGCGCCAGCCGGCCGCTGTCGGGCCGGGCCAGCCGGCGCGCAGCGAGGGCGGACACCGCCGAGGTGCGGAAGGTGGTCAGGTAGGTCCCGTCGAGGGTCGCCAGCGGTGTGAGGGTGCCGCCGTCCAGCAGGACGTACACGGCCTGCACGAGCGGCAGGTCGCACTCGGGGTTGGCCGGCGCGATCGACACCAGCTTGACCCCGGCGAGATCGCCGAAGGCGGCGGGCATCAGCAGGATCTGGCCCGCGGGGACGTCGGCGCCGGTGCGGGCCGGGTCGTCGTCCGGGTCGAAGCCGCCGAGCAGGAAGCCCTCCAGCGCCTCGATCGCGTCGTCGACGGACGTCCGCTCCGCCAGCGCGGCGGCGGAGAGGAAGGCGACGTCCATCGGCCCGCTCACCGGAACGCGGCGATGCCGGTGAGCGCCTGGCCGACGACCAGGGTGTGCATCTCGACGGTGCCCTCGTAGGTCAGCACCGACTCCAGGTTGTTGGCGTGCCGGATCACCGGGAACTCCAGGGAGATGCCGTTGGCGCCGAGGATGGTGCGGGCGGTGCGGCAGATCTCGATGGCCTCGCGCACGTTGTTGAGCTTGCCGAGGCTGACCTGCTCGGACCGCAGCTCACCGGCGTCCTTGAGCCGGCCCAGGTGCAGCGCCAGGAGGAATCCCTTGGCGTACTCCAGGTACATGTCGGCCAGCTTCTGCTGGGTCAGCTGGAATCCGGCGATCGGCCTGCCGAACTGGGTGCGCTCGCCGGCGTAGGTCTGGGCCGTCTGCAGCGCCGAGCGGGCGGCGCCCATCGCGCCCCACACGATGCCGTAGCGGGCCTCGTTGAGACACGACAGCGGCCCCTTGAGCCCGCGGACCTCCGGGAAGGCGGCCGCCCCGGGGAGACGCACCCCGTCGAGCACGAGCTCGCTGGTGACCGAGGCCCGCAGCGACATCTTGTGCTTGATCAGCGGCGCCGAGAAGCCGGCGGTGTCGGTCGGGACGACGAAGCCGCGGACGCCGTCGTCGGTCTGCGCCCACACCACGGCCACGTCGGCGACCGAGCCGTTGGTGATCCACATCTTGCGGCCATCGAGCACCCAGTCGTCTCCGTCGCGGCAGGCCCGGGTGCGCATGCTGGCCGGGTCGGAGCCGGCGTCGGGCTCGGTCAGCCCGAAGCAGCCGATCGCCTCGCCCGCGGCCATCCGCGGCAGCCACTCCTGCCGGTGCTCCTCGCTGCCCCAGCGGTGGATCGCGTACATCGCCAGCGATCCCTGCACCGACACCAGCGACCGGATCCCGGAGTCCGACGCCTCGAGCTCGAGGCAGGCGAGTCCGTACTGCACGGCCGACATGCCGGCGCAGCCGTAGCCCTCCAGGTGCATGCCGAGCACGCCCAGGGAGCCGAGCTCGCGGGCCAGGTCCCGGACGCCGGGGATCTCGCCGCGCTCGAACCAGTCGGCCACATAGGGGTCGACCGCGTCCGCGCAGAACTTGCGCACCGAGTCGGCGACGGCCCGCTCCTCGTGGTCCAGCAGGGAGGTCAGGTCGGCGGGGTCCCGCCGGTCGACGGCACTCATGCGACCACCGCGTAGGCCGGCACGGTCAGGAACTCCGCGAAGTCGTCGGCGAGGGACCTGTCCCGGCACAACGGGGCGAACGCCGCCATCCCGCCGACAGCCATGGCGCCGCGGCGGTGACGGGTCCTGACCAGCAGCTGCGCGTAGGCGCGCAGCTCGTCGCGTGTCGGGCCGAAGTGCCGCTGGAGCTCGGCGACGGAGGCGAGGGCTCCCGACGTGAGGATCCCGTCCCCTCCGGGGACGGCCGGTCCGGTCAGCTCGATGGGCACAGAGGTCACCTCTCAAGAACGTGGTGAGCGAGATGCTTCCAGTCTGCAGGTGTCCGGGAGAAGGGCGGGAGACCGCAAGTCGGCGACCTTCAGCATCAGCGGGACTGTTGGGTTTCGTGCGATCCAGCGGGGCGGGCGGCAACCGCCGCCGGACGTGAGCGTCCCGGTCGTGACCTCACCTGAGTAGCGGGTGCATCGCGTTCAGCGCCAGTTCGATCGGACGTGCCGAGCGTTGGACTCGTGAGATGGTGATGGCGCCTTCCAGGGTGCTGACGCAGAGCAGCGCGAGATCGGTTGCCTCGCTCGGTTCGTGTCCGTGTGCGACGAGCGACTCGGCGAGTAGCGCGGTCCAGGTGTCGATGATGTCGGCGACCACGGGGCCGAGGTCGTCGTCGGCGTAGGCCTCTTGTGCGGCGGCGCCGATGGGGCATCCGGCGGTGTATCCGGTCGAGGCGAGTTGTCGTTGGTAGTGCAAGCAGATCTGCTGGAACAGCTCCGCGGAGGTGAGTCCGGCGTCGATGCCCTGCCGGAGTTGGGTGCTGACCTGATCGCCGACCCACCGCAGAGCATCGGTGAGCAGTTCGTTTCGTCCGCCAGGGAAGTGATGACCCACGGAGCCGCGCGGGCCGTGGCTGTGTTGGAGGACTCCGGTCACCGAGGTGCCGGCCACGCCTCGTTCGCGTAGCAGAAGTGCCGCACTGGTCACCATACGTTGCCTGGTGTCGGTTGTCGCTCCCACCTTCGCGTCCCTTCTGGTCAATGATTATGCTCTGCTGAATAGCATATCAAGGAGGGGTCATGCGAGAACTGAACGTGATCAAGCCCGGTCGGATCGACTGGGTCGAGCGGCCCGCCCCGGTGTTGGTCGAGGAGACCGACGTGCTGGTGCGGCCCTTCGTGGCGAGTCGTTGCGACGGGGACGTGTTGCCGTTGCATCTGCATGGTGTGAAGCACAAGGCGATGCACGCGGCGATGAAGTCCGGGGTCGTCGACCCGGTCGTCGCGAACATCATCGGCACGAACCCGTTCGAGGGTCCGTTCGGGATCGGTCACGAGGCCATCGCCCAGGTGACTGCGGTCGGAGATGCGGTCGCGAACCTGAGGGTGGGTGATGTCGTGGTGGTGCCGTGGGCTGTCTCCTGTGGAGCCTGCTATGAGTGCAAGCTCGGCCTGACCGCGAAGTGCTCGACGTTCGTTCCCACCAGTCCCGGTCAGACGCTGTCCTGTTACGGGTTCGGCCCGATGTCGGGCTCGTGGGGTGGGGTCATCGCCGACACGTTGCGGATCCCGTTCGCCGACCACATGCTCGTCACCATCCCCGATGCTGTGGACCCGCTCCGGGTCGCGTCGGCGGGAGACAACCTCACCGACGCCTGGCGCGGTGTAGCGCCAGCGCTGGAGCAGCGACCCGGCGGGCGGGTACTGGTCATCGGCGGCGGGGCGCAGAGCATCGGTCTGTACGCCGCGGGGTTCGCCGTACTCCTCGGCGCGGAGCGGGTCGATTACTTCGATGACCGCGACGCCCGCCTGGACCTCGCTGCGAGCTTCGGTGCCACGGTGCACAAGGTGTCGAAGAAGCGCAGCAAGTCGCTGTTGCCTGTGATCACCGACCGGTACGACGTCGCGGTGGAGGCGTCCTCGACCGGACAGGGCCTGCGTGACGCCCTGCGTGCGCTGCGCCCGGGGGGAATCTGTACGGGCAATGGTTACTACCTCGGGACCGGAACCCTTCTTCCGGTGATGGACATGTACGCCACCAGCGCCACCCTCCAGGTCGGTGTATCCCACATCCGCCCTCACCTGCCGGCGATGCTCGACTTCATCGCCGAGACCGGGTTCGAGGCCGAACGTGTCACGAGCCTGCTCGCCGACTGGGAGGACGCGGTCGAGGCCTACGCGGCGCACACCACCAAGGTCGTCCTCCACCGCGAGCCACTCACCCTCTGACCATCCATCCTTTCGACCGACCGGTTCCCACCATTGAAGGACGGCCTTCGTGCCTCAGCTCCAGCTCACCGTCCTAGTGTCCCGTCAGGCTGATTCGCCGCCATATCCGGCAGCCCTGGCACGCACCTCGCGGCGTTGGCCGCGCTCGACAGACGACCCGGTATGCCCTCGCACGGCCGCCTTGCGATGCACGCACCATGACCACCGACTATGTCAGCGCTTCAACCTGACAGGACACTAGCCGGGAGCGCTCACCGAGGAGGGAGCTGCGTCGATCCAGTCCCAGCTCGCGGCCACGTCGTTGAAGTGGGAGGGCGCGCCCGACGATGAGTTCTTCCGCTCACTGTCCTGGGCGCCGATCAGGCGTTGCGCGTGTGGGTGCTGATCCACGAGCAGGCCGACGAACGGCCCCGGGAGCGACGAACGCCTCTTCGTCGATGCGTGGCCGATGCTCTCCGAGCGGCAGCACGCGCCCCGCGTCGTCGTGGTCGGCGCTCATGCCCGGGTCACTCCGCCTGCGCCACGAGTCCGACGGCGGCGACGCCGGCGACGGCTGCGGCCTCGTCGTTGTCCGAGCTGTCGCCGGTGACCCCGACGGCTCCCAGGAGCTCGCCGTCGGCGGTCCGCACGAGCACTCCGCCCGGCACGGGCACCAGGGCACCGCCGATGGCGGCACCGACGGCGCTGACGAAGTACGCCTGCTGCTCCGCCCGGGCCATCAGCGATCGGGATCCCATGCCGAGGGCGAGGGCGCCGTACGCCTTGCCGAAGGCGATCTCGAAGCGGCTCATCGAGGCGCCGTCCTCGCGCTCGACGGCGACGACGTGCCCGCCGGCGTCGAGCACGGCCACCGTCAGCGGCTTCAGCCGGCGCGCCTCGCCCTCGGCGCGGACCGCGGCGATGATCGCGCGGCATGTCTCCAGGTCGATGCTCATCGACTGGCTCCCTTCTCGTCGGTCTTCTGGGCGAGGCGACGACGGTGCAGGATCGGCTCGGTGTAGCCGGACGGCTGTCCGCGACCGTCGATGATCAGCTCGCGTGCGGCGCTGAAGGCCTCACCGTCGTAGGTGGGAGCCATCGGCCGGTACGCCGGGTCGCCGGCGTTCTGCTCGTCCACGACGCGGGCCATGCGTCGCAGCGACTCGTCCACCTCGGCCACCGTGACGACCCTGTGGTGGACCCAGTTGGCCACGTGCTGGGCGCTGATCCGGCAGGTGGCACGGTCCTCCATGAGGGGCGTGCCGGAGAGGTCCGGCACCTTGGAGCAGCCGATGCCCTGGTCCACCCAGCGCACGACGTAGCCCAGGATGCCCTGGACGTTGTTGTCGAGCTCGGCGCGCCGCGCGGCGTCGTCCCACTCGGCGGGGTCGCCGAGCGGGATGGTGAGGAGCTGCTCCAGGGTCGCGGTCCGCTGCCCGGCGAGCTCGTCCTGGCGGGCGTGCACGTCGACCGCGTGGTAGTGCAGGGCGTGGAGCGTGGCGGCGGTGGGGGAGGGCACCCAGGCGCAGCTGGCGCCGGCGAGCGGGTGACCGATCTTCTGCTCGAGCATGGCGGCCATGGAGTCGGGCGCGGCCCACATCCCCTTGCCGATCTGGGCCCTGCCCCGGAATCCGCAGGCGAGTCCGATCTCGACGTTGCGCTGCTCGTAGGCCCTGATCCAGGTCTGGTCTTTCATCGCGCCCTTGCGGGGCATCGGCCCGGCCAGCATCGACGTGTGCATCTCGTCGCCGGTGCGGTCCAGGAAGCCGGTGTTGATGAAGGCGACCCGGTCCCTGGCCGCGTGGATGCAGGCCGCGAGGTTGGCCGACGTGCGCCGCTCCTCGTCCATGATCCCGAGCTTGAAGGTGAGGTCCGGGAGGTCCAGGGCCTGCTCCGTCCGCGCCAGGATCTCGCACGCGAGGGCCACCTCGTCGGGGCCGTGCAGCTTGGGCTTCACGACGTACGCCGAGCCGGCGCGCGAGTTGCCGCCGGCCCGGTCGCCGCGCAGGTCGTGCAGGCTGCCGAGCCCGGTCATCAACGCATCGACGATGCCCTCGGGGACCTGGCGCCCCTGGGCGTCGAGGATCGCGTCGGTCGTCATCAGGTGACCCACCTGGCGCACCAGCAGGAGGGCGCGGCCGGGCAGGACCACGGGGGAGCCCCCGTCGGGGGAGGTGTAGGTCCGCGGTCCGTTCATCGCACGCACGAAGGTGCGACCGTCCTTGGTCACGCTCTCCCGGAGCGTGCCCCGCATCAGGCCGAGCCAGTTGCGGTAGGCGGACACCTTGTCCGCCGCGTCCACCGCGGCGACGGAGTCCTCGAGGTCGACGATCGTGGTCACCGCCGACTCCAGCACCACGTCGCAGACCCCGGCGCCGTCCGTGGCGCCGACGGGGTGCTCCCGGTCGATGCGCAGCTCGAGGTGCAGGCCGTGGTGGCGGAGCAGGATCGCGGTCGGGGAGTCGGCGGATCCCTGGTAGCCGGCGAACGCGGCGGGGTCGCTCAGTGCCGCGCTGCCGGCAGCGGTCTCGACCGCGAGGTGGCCGTCCACCACGGTGTACGCCGTTGCCTCGGCGTGGCTGCCCGACGCGAGGGGCACGGCCTCGTCGAGGAACTGCCGGGCGCGCGCGATGACCGCGGCACCGCGCACCGGGTCGTAGCCCCCGGGGTGGTCGCGGTCCCCGGCATCGATGGCGTCGGTGCCGTACAGCGCGTCGTACAGCGAGCCCCACCTGGCGTTGGCCGCGTTGAGCGCGTAGCGCGCGTTGAGCACGGGGACGATGAGCTGGGGGCCGGCGATGGAGGCGATCTCGTCGTCGACCTGGGAGGTGGAGATCGTGAAGTCGGCGGGCTCGTCCACGAGGTAGCCGATGGCACGGAGATGCTCGACGTACGCCTCGGGCGCGTCGCCGTCGCCCTCGGCGTGGTAGCGATCGAGGTCCGCCTGCAGCTCCTCCCGCCGAGCCAGCGCCGCGCGGATCCTGGGCGCGAGCTCCTCGACGAGGGAGGCCGCCTCGCGCCAGAACCGGTCGGCGTCCAGGCCGGTGCCGGGGAGCGCCTCCTCGGTCACGAAGGCGAAGAGCTCGGGGGCGACGCTCAGGCCGTGGACGGATGCTCGCTGCATGACACTTCCTCAAAACTCCATTATATGGAATAGTTGCTCCAGACTATGAAACTCTAGGGAGGTGCCGTGGTGGTGTCAACGCAGGCCGAGCAGCGCGGGGCGGCCACGGGCGCCCAGACCGTGCACCGCGCCCTGGACATCCTCGAGATCATCGCCGCGCGGAGCGCGGGCATGCCGCTCGCGGAGATCGCGGCCGCGGTGGGTCTCGCCGCGCCCACCGCGCACCGGCTCTGCCGCGCCCTGGTCGAGCGCGGCTACGTGCGGCAGCTGCCCGACCGCACCTACGCCCTCGGCACCCGGCTGGTCGCGCTCGGCAAGTCGGCGCACGACCTGATCGGCGCGGACGCCGAGCCGCTGCTGCTCGACCTGGTCGCCGAGCTGGGCGAGACCGCCAATCTCGCGGTGCTGAGCGGCCTCCAGGCAGAGTACGTCGCCCAGGCTCCGTCGCGGTTCGCGATGCGGATGTTCACCGAGGTGGGCCGTCGGGTCGACCTGCACAGCACCGGCGTCGGCAAGGCGCTCCTGGCCCGGCTCGACGACTCCGAGGCTCGCGCGATCGTGGACCGGACCGGCATGGCGACGCCCACGCCCCACACCCTCGAGAGTCCCGACGCCCTGATGGCCGACCTGCGGCAGATCCGCGAGCGGGGCTTCGCCCTCGACGAGCAGGAGCAGGAGATCGGGGTCCGATGCGTCGCCGTCGCGCTCGACAGCGCGTCGCCCGCCTGGATGGCCCTGTCCGTCTCCGGTCCCGTCACCCGGATGACCGACGATCTCGTCGGCCGGGCGGTCCCGCTGCTCCAGGCGGCGGCCCGGGAGCTCGCCGCGATCCTGCGCGGCGAGGTCGACAGGCGCCCGATCACGGCCGGTCGCCACCCCGGCTGAACTCGGGCAGGGCCAGTCTTCTTCGCGCCCGACCAGGACGCCTGGTACCGCGAGCAACTCTGCCGCGGCTTCGAGCGCGAGTGCGACCGGATCCAGGCCGACCGATCTCGAGACCGTGACCGGCCTCAGGTCGTGCTGTCGTGAGCGGGCCGGCCCGCGGCCCGCGGGACGCCGCGTGAGGTCGGCCGGCGGGTGACTACGGACGAGCCAGCGCCTCCTGGACGACATCGAGCCGAGGAGCGCTGTCGGCGCCGTGCACCTGCGTGCTCAGCGCGCCGGCCACCACCGCGAACCGCAGCACCTCGTCGAGCGGCGAGCCCGCGGCCAGGCAGGCGGCCAGGGCGCCGCAGAAGGTGTCGCCGGCGCCGGTGGTGTCGACGGCGGACACGGAGGGCGGTGGGATGGTGCCGGCGAGGTGGCCCCGGTCGTACCACCGGGCGCCGCGGGCGCCCTGGGTGACCACGAGGGTGGGGACGGGGGAGGCCAGCCGGGAGGCGGCGTCGTCCAGGGAGGCGCTCCCCGCCAGGGCGCGGCACTCGTGCTCGTTGACGACCAGGACGTCGACGGCGTCGAGCAGGCCGTCGGGGAGGGGGCCGGCGGGCGCGGCGTTGAGGACGACGAGGACGCCCCGAGCGCGGGCCGCCCGGGCGCAGCGGAGCACGGTCGCCGGGGGCAGCTCGAGCTGCATCAGGAGCACCGCGCAGTCGAGCCACTCGTCCGAGCCGTGGGGGAGGGGAGCGACGCTGCCGTTGGCTCCGCCGGTGACGAGGATGGCGTTCTCGCCGGTGTCGTCGACCATGACGATGGCGCTGCCGGTGGGCTCGTCCACGAGCGCGACGTGCTGCGTGCGGACGTCGTTCCCGCGCAGGTGGGCGAGGAGCGCGTCGCCGGCGGGGTCGCGGCCCACGGCGCCGACGAAGGCGACGGTGCCGCCGGCGCGGGCCGCGGCGACGGCCTGGTTGAGGCCCTTGCCGCCGGGGCCCTGGCGGGTCGCGGTCGTGCTGACGGTCTCACCGGGGGCGGGCAGGCGCGTGGTGTGGACGATCTGGTCGAGGTTGGCGCTGCCGAGCACCGTCACCGTGGAAAGAGGCACGTCTCAGGATCCCAGGCGCTCGGCGCGAGCGCGTCGCGGCCGTTGACCCTGTCTCGGCGCGACGGCTACATTCGATGTCTCCGCTTCTCCTGAAGGGACCACCCCGTGAGAACGCCCCTGTGCACGTCGGCCGACCTGCGTCGGCACGTGCACGTGGTCGCGTGGACTCGGGGGCGCGTGGCGCACGGCGTCTAGGCGCACGCCCCGACGGCGGCCGGCAGCGAGGCCGGCGGCCGTCGCGATCAACCCTGCCGACCGAAGGCCCGGGCCGACGGCATCGTCGCCCACCCCGATCCCTGCCAGGAGAGCCGATGAACAGTGTGGTCGTCAACGGCGTCGCCCGGTCCCTCGCCGGAGTGCCGCCCCACACGAACGCGCTCGACTTCCTGCGCGCCGGTGGCCTGACCGGCGCCAAGGAGGGGTGTGCCGAGGGCGAGTGCGGCGCGTGCTCGGTGCTCGTCGCTCGGCCCGCGCCCGACGGCTCGGACACGACCGAGTGGACCGCGGTCAACGCCTGCCTGGCTCCCGCGGCGGCCCTCGGCGGCCAGGAGGTGGTGACCGCCGAGGGTCTCGGCACGCCCGACGCGCTGCACCCCGTGCAGCGGGAGCTGGCGGTGCGCGGCGGCTCCCAGTGCGGCTACTGCACACCGGGCTTCGTGTGCTCGATGGCCGCGGAGTACTACCGGGCCGGCCGCGCCGACGATGCCGGTACGCCGGGCGGGCACCGCGGCGCGAACGGCTTCGACCTGCACGCCATCGGCGGCAACCTGTGCCGCTGCACCGGCTACCGGCCGATCCGCGACGCCGCCTACGCGCTGGACCAGCCCGCCGCGGGCGACGCGCTGGCCGCGCGACGCACCGCTCCGCCGCCCGCGGCCGCGGCCGCCGAGCTGCGCGACCACGAGGCGGCGTACCTCCGCCCGGGCACGCTGGCGGAGGCGCTCGCGCTGCTCGACGAGCCCGGGGCCGTGGTCGTCGCCGGCAGCACGGACTGGGGGGTGGAGGTCAACCTCCGCGGCCGCCGGGCGACGACGATGGTCGCCGTGGACCGGCTGCCCGAGCTGCGCGGCTTCGACCTCACGGCGACCGAGCTGCGGATCGGCGCCGCCCTGACGCTCACCGAGATCGAGCGCCGGCTGGCCGGCCGGGTGCCGCTGCTGGCGGCGCTGATGCCGCAGTTCGCCTCGCGGCTGATCCGCAACAGCGCGACCCTCGGCGGCAACCTCGGCACCGGCTCGCCGATCGGCGACAGCGCGCCGGTGCTGCTGGCCCTGGAGGCCTCGCTGGTCCTGGTCTCGGCGGCAGGGGAGCGGACGGTGCCGCTGGCCGGCTACTTCACCGGCTACCGCGCGTCGGTCCGTCGTCCCGACGAGCTGATCCGGGAGGTCGTCGTCCCGCTGCCGGCCAGCCCGCTCACGGCCTTCCACAAGATCGCCAAGCGGCCCTTCGACGACATCTCCTCGGTGGCAGCGGGCTTCGCGATCGACGTCGCCGACGGCGTGGTGCGCAGGGCGCGGATCGGCCTGGGCGGGGTGGCCGCCACCCCGATCCGGGCGCTGGCCACGGAGGCGGCGCTCGAGGGCAGGCCGTGGACCGCGGACACGGTCGACGAGGCCGCCGCGGCGATGGCCGGCGAGGGCACCCCGATCTCCGACCAGCGCTCCAGCGCCGACTACCGCGTCGCCATGCTCGGCCAGGCACTCCGCAAGCTGTACGTCGAGGCGGTGCCGGCATGACCACGACCGAGTCCGCACCCACCACGACCCCGCTGTCGCGGCGGCCCGACGACGCGGTCGTCGGCGCGGCGCTCCATCACGAGGCGGCCGCCCTGCACGTAACTGGACAGGCGCTCTACACCGACGACCTGGTCGGCCGGCTGCCCGCCGTCCTGCACGCCCATCCGGTCCAGGCCCAGGTCGCGCACGCGCGGATCGCCCGGCTCGACGTGAGCCCGGCCCACGACGTGCCCGGCGTGGTGCGGGTGCTCACCGCGGCCGACGTGCCCGGCGTCAACGACGCGGGCGTCAAGCACGACGAGCCGCTGTTCCCCGACGAGATCATGTACCACGGCCACGCCGTGTGCTGGGTCCTCGGCGAGACCCTCGAGGCGGCCCGCCGCGGTGCCGCCGCCGTCGTCGTCGAGTACGACGAGCTGCCGGCCGTCGTCACCGTCGAGGAGGCGATCGCGGCGGAGTCCTTCCAGGGCGCACGGCCGACGCTGCGCCGCGGGGACGCCGCGAACGCGCTGGCCGACGCCGAGCACGTCCTCACCGGCACCACGGCGTTCGCCGGGCAGGAGCACTTCTACCTCGAGACCCACTGCTCGCTGGCCCAGGTCGACGAGAGCGGCCAGGTCTTCGTGCAGGCCAGCACCCAGCACCCGACCGAGACCCAGGAGATCGTCGCCCACGTGCTCGGCGTGCCGAGCCACGCCGTGACCGTCCAGTGCCTGCGGATGGGAGGCGGCTTCGGGGGCAAGGAGATGCAGCCGCACGGCCTCGCCGCCGTCGCGGCGCTGGGCGCCACGTTGACCGGGCGCCCGGTCCGGGTGCGGCTGACCCGCGCGCAGGACATGTCGATGACCGGCAAGCGGCACGGCTTCCACGCCACCTGGCGGGTCGGCTTCGACCGCGACGGCCTGCTCGCCGGCCTCGAGGCGACGCTGACCTCCGACGGAGGCTGGAGCCTCGACCTCTCCGAGCCGGTGCTGTCCCGCGCGCTGTGCCACATCGACAACGCCTACTGGATCCCCGCGCTCACCGTCCACGGCCGGATCGCGAGGACCAACAAGACCTCCCAGACCGCCTTCCGCGGCTTCGGCGGCCCCCAGGGCATGCTGGTCATCGAGGACATCCTCGGCCGCTGCGCGCCGCTGCTCGGCCTCGACCCGGCCGAGCTGCGCCGCCGCAACCTCTACCGGGAGGGCCAGACCACGCCGTACGGCCAGCCGGTGCGGCACGCCGAGCGGCTGGCGGCGGTGTGGGACCAGGTCTCCGCGTCCGCCGGCCTGATCGCGCGGCGCGCCGAGATCGACCGGTGGAACGCCGCCCATCCCCGGGCCAAGCGCGGGATCGCGATCACCCCGGTGAAGTTCGGCATCTCCTTCAACTTCACCACCTTCAACCAGGCCGGCGCCCTCGTGCACGTCTACAAGGACGGCTCGGTGCTGATCAACCACGGCGGCACCGAGATGGGCCAGGGGCTGCACACCAAGATGCTCCAGGTCGCCGCGACCGCCCTCGGCGTACCGCTCGCGCGAGTGCGGCTCGCGCCGACCCGCACCGACAAGGTGCCCAACACCTCCGCGACCGCGGCGAGCGCGGGCGCCGACCTCAACGGCGGGGCCATCAAGGACGCCTGCGAGCAGATCCTCGGCCGGCTGGCGCCGGTCCGCGCCTCCCTGCGCGACGGCGGAGCGCCGGACGCGTCGTGGGAGGAGCTCGTCGCCGCGGCCTACCACCAGCGGGTCCAGCTGTGGGCGGCCGGCTTCTACAAGACCGAGGGCCTCTCCTGGGACGCCGCGACCATGACCGGGTCGCCGTTCAAGTACTTCGCGTACGGCGCCGCGGTCGCCGAGGTCGAGGTCGACGGCTTCACCGGCGCGTCCACGACCCGGCGGGTCGACATCGTGCACGACGTCGGCGACAGCCTCTCGCCGCTCGTCGACGTCGGCCAGATCGAGGGCGGCTTCGTGCAGGGCGCCGGCTGGCTGACGCTCGAGGACCTGCGCTGGGACGAGTCCACCGGGCCGGGCCGGGGCCGGCTCACCACGAACGCCGCGTCGACGTACAAGATCCCGTCCCTCTCGGAGATGCCCGAGGTCTTCAACGTCACCCTGCTCGAGCGGGCCCACGAGGACGGCGTCGTCTACGGATCCAAGGCCGTGGGGGAGCCGCCGCTCATGCTCGCGTTCAGCGTCCGTGAGGCCCTGCGAGACGCGTGCGCGGCGTTCGGCCCGCCTGGACGGCCGGTCGAGCTGGCCTCGCCGGCCACCCCGGAGGCGGTCTACTGGGCCCTCTCGGCCGCACGGGAGGCGTCATGACCACGTGGTTCCAGGCCGTGGCCGAGCTGCGCGCGACCCGCCGGGCGGGCGTGCTGGTGACGGTCGCCGGGGTCCGCGGCCACGCGCCGCGCGAGGCCGGCGCCAAGATGGTCGTCGCCGCCGCGGACACCTGGGGCTCGATCGGCGGCGGTCCCCTCGAGGAGCGTGCGGTACGCCGCGCGCGAGAGCTGTTGGCCGATCCCGCCGTCGCACCCGAGTCCTTCACCGCCAGCCTCTCCGACAGGGCACCCTCCGAGCACGGCGTGCAGTGCTGCGGCGGCGAGGTCACCGTCCTGCTCGAGCCGCTGCCCGTCGTACCCTCGGTCGCGGTCTTCGGGCTCGGCCACGTCGGCCTCGAGATCGCCCGGATCCTGGCCCGCCACGACCTCGACCTCCACCTCGTCGACTCGCGCGCGGACCAGCTCGCCCCGGACCGGCTCGCGCCCCTCGCCGACGCGGTCGCCGCCGTCCACACCCACCACATGCCGGTGCTGCCCGAGCTGGCGCTCGCGGGGCTGCCGCCCGGCACCCGGGTCCTCGTGCTGACCCACGACCACGCCGAGGACCTCGCCATCATCGACGCCGCGCTGCGCACCGACCACCTCGGCTCGATCGGGCTGATCGGGTCGAGCGCCAAGTGGGCGCGGTTCCGCGTCCAGCTCGCCGCCGCCGGCCTGCCGGACGACGTCGTCGACCGGGTCGAGACGCCGATCGGCCTGCCCGGCGTCACCGCCAGCAAGGATCCCGCGGCGATCGCGGTCTCCGTCGCGGCCGCGCTGCTCACGGCCGCGCAGCCCACGAGCGGCACATCCGGTCCCGCCCACCTGGCAGAGAGGCTCTGAGCATGGCAGTACAGCAGGCAGACGACCGGATCGCCCTCGGGGCGCTCCGGGTGGCCCCCGTCCTGCACGCCTTCGTGCGCGACGAGGCGCTGCCCGGCAGCGGCGTGGACGAGGCCGTCTTCT
Organism: Nocardioides humi; assembly: GCF_006494775.1. Taxonomy (NCBI): domain Bacteria; kingdom Bacillati; phylum Actinomycetota; class Actinomycetes; order Propionibacteriales; family Nocardioidaceae; genus Nocardioides; species Nocardioides humi. The sequence goes on from NZ_CP041146.1 coordinate 5,328,904, forward strand.
GGGAGGGCGTGGAGTCGATCCTGGCGGCCTTCGCACCCCGCAACCGGGCGCTGCTGGAGCGCCGCGCCGAGCTGCAGCGCCGGCTCGACGCCTGGCACACGGCCCACCCCGGTCCGGTGCGGGACCAGGCCGCCTATGTCGCGATGCTGCGCGAGATCGGCTACCTCGTCGACGAGCCCGCCGACTTCCGGATCGACCCCGGGGAGGTCGACGCGGAGGTCGCGCTCCAGGCCGGCCCCCAGCTCGTCGTCCCCGTGCTCAACGCGCGGTTCGCCGCCAACGCCGCCAACGCCCGCTGGGGCTCGCTGTACGACGCGCTCTACGGCACCGACGTGATCCCCGAGGACGACGGCCGCGAGCGCGGGACGTCGTACAACCCGGTGCGCGGCGCCGAGGTGATCCGCCGCGCCAAGGCCTTCCTCGACGCGCACTTCCCCCTCGAGAGCGGCTCGCACGCCGACGCGACGGGGTACACCGTCGACGACGGCACGCTGGTCCCCGCGCTGGCCGACCCGGCCCAGCTGGTCGGGTGGCGCGGGGACCCGGAGGCGCCCGAGGGCGTGCTGCTGGTGCACCACGGGCTGCACGTCGAGATCCAGCTCGACCGTGAGGACCCGATCGGCCGCGACGACCCGGCCGGCGTCAAGGACCTGCTGCTGGAGGCCGCGATCTCCACGATCATGGACCTCGAGGACTCCGTCGCCGCGGTCGACGCCGACGACAAGGTCGCGGGCTACCGCAACTGGCTGCTGCTCAACCAGGGCACCCTGGCCGCCGAGGTGACCAAGGGCGGGCGCACCTTCGTGCGCGGCCTCGCGCGCGACCGGGCCTACGACGGCGCGGACGGCCCGGTCACCCTGCCGGGCCGGTCGCTGCTCTTCGTCCGGCAGGTCGGCCACCTGATGACCACCGACGCGATCCTCCTCGACGGCGCGGAGGTGCCCGAGGGCGTCCTGGACGCGATCCTCACCGCGCTGTGCAGCCTGCCCGACCTCCAGGGCCGCGCGGAGCTCGCCAACTCCCGCGCCGGCGCGATGTACGCCGTGAAGCCGAAGATGCACGGCCCCGAGGAGGTCGCGTTCACCGACGACCTCTTCGCCGCCGTCGAGGACCTGCTCGCGCTGCCACGCAACACCGTCAAGCTCGGGATCATGGACGAGGAGCGGCGCACGTCAGCCAACCTCAAGGCCTGCATCCACGCCGCTCGCGGCCGGGTGGCGTTCATCAACACCGGCTTCCTGGACCGCACCGGCGACGAGCTGCACACCTCGATGCTCGGCGGGCCGATGATCCGCAAGGCCGACATGAAGGGGACCACCTGGATCGCCGCCTACGAGGATCAGAACGTCGACATCGGCCTCGCCTGCGGGCTCGCCGGCCGCGCCCAGATCGGCAAGGGCATGTGGGCGATGCCCGACGCGATGGCCGCGATGGTCGAGCAGAAGGTCGCCCACCCGCGGGCCGGCGCGAGCTGCGCCTGGGTGCCCTCGCCGACCGCGGCCACGCTGCACGCCCTGCACTACCACGAGGTGGATGTCGCCGCCCGGCAGCGCGAGCTCGCGGGCACCCGGCGTACGACGGTCGAGCAGCTCCTCACCGTCCCGCTCGCCGGCGAGGACGAGGTGGCGGCGTGGACGGCGGAGGAGCGGGCCGCGGAGATCGACAACAACCTCCAGGGCGTCCTGGGCTACGTCAAACGCTGGATCGACGACGGGATCGGCTGCTCGAAGGTCCCCGACATCCACGGCGTCGCGCTGATGGAGGACCGCGCCACCTGCCGGATCTCCAGCCAGCACGTCGCCAACTGGCTGCGCCACGGCGTGGTCACCCTCGACGAGGTCGAGGCCGCGCTGCGGCGGATGGCGGCCGTGGTCGACGAGCAGCAGGCCGCCGACGGCTACCGGCCGATGGGACCGGGCTTCGACGGCCACGCGTTCGCCGCCGCCCGCGCGCTGGTGCTGGACGGACTGGCCCAGCCCTCCGGCTACACCGAGCCGATCCTGCACCGGCACCGCCGTGAGGTGAAGGCGTAGTGGTCCGCGCCGACACGCTCGCCGTCGCCCTGACGGCGGAGCTCGACGCGCGGCTGGCGGAGGCCGACGCGGCGCTGGCCCGCGACTATCCGGGGGAGCGGCCCGGCCGGCAGCCCGTGCACACCGTCTACGTCCCCGCCGACCGGTACGACGCCGGCCTGGTGCCGCGCCACGGCGCCGCTGCGCTGGCCGCTCTCGACGAGCATGCGGACGCCTTCGCCGAGCTGGTCGGCGACGACGACGTCGTCGCCCGGGTGCGGGCCAAGCTCGCGAGCGAGCCGGTCGAGGACCTGCGGGTCGACTTCGAGGACGGCTATCTCGGGAGGAGCGACGCGGACGAGGACGCCGACGCGACCCGGGCCGCGGCCGCGCTCGCGGCCAGCCGGAGCGACGGTGCGGCAGCGCCGTTCGGCGGCATCCGGGTCAAGAGCCTGGACCCCGCCACCCGGACGCGGTCGGTGCGCACCCTCACGGCGTACCTCGCCGCCTTCGCCGAGGCCGGCGGCGACCTCGCCGGCTGGGTCGCGACGCTGCCCAAGGTGACCAGCGTCGACCAGGTCGAGGCGATGGTCCACGCCTGCGCGACCCTGGAGCAGCGGCTCGGCCTGGGCGAGGGGGCGCTGCGCTTCGAGATCCAGGTCGAGACACCGCAGTCGATCCTCGGCTCCGACGGCACAGCGCTGGTCGCGCGGATGGTGCACGCCGCCGGCGCGCGGCTGACCGGCCTGCACTACGGGACCTACGACTACTCGGCGTTCTGCGGCATCGCCGCCGAGCAGCAGTCCCTGGCGCACCCGGTGGCCGACCACGCCAAGCTCGTGATGCAGGCCGCCGCGGCCGGCACCGGCGTCCGGCTCTCCGACGGCTCGACCAACATCCTGCCGGTCGGGAGCCCCGCCGAGGTGCGCGCCGCCTGGGCCGGCCACCACCGGCTGGTCCGTCGCTCCCTGGAGCACGGCTTCTACCAGGGCTGGGACCTGCACCCGGGCCAGCTGCCCACCCGGTACGCCGCCACCTACGCCTTCTACCGCTCCGGGCTGCCGCGGGCGCTGGCCCGCCTCGACGACTACGCCCGGCGGACCGAGGGCGGGATCGCCGACGAGCCGGCGACGGCGCGCGCGCTCGCGTCGTACGTCCTGCGGGGGCTGGACTGCGGCGCCGTCGACCCGGCCGAGGTGGCAACGGCGCTGCCGCTCACCCCGGACAACCTGCGACAGCTGGCCGCCGGCCAGCAGCTGAGGAGTGACGGATGACCCATCGCCTGGGCGCCAACCAGTACGGCAAGGCGGAGACGCGCGTGGTGCGCATCGTCCGCGACACACCGGTGCACGAGATCCACGATCTCAACGTCTCCACCGCGCTGCGCGGCGACTTCGCCGCCGCGCACACCACGGGCGACCAGTCGCGAGTGCTGCCGACCGACACCCAGAAGAACACCGCGTTCGCCTACGCCAAGCTCCACGGCGTGTCCTCGATCGAGGACTATGCGCTCGCGCTCGGCCGGCGGCTGCTGGAGGCCTGCCCGGCGGCGGAGCAGGCGCAGATCAAGGTCGAGCGGTACGCCTGGGACCGGATCGGCGACCACTCGTTCGCGCGGCGCGGCGGCGGCGTGCGGACCGCCGTGGCGACCGTCGGGCGCGACGAGGCGCACGTGCTGTCCGGGATCCAGGAGCTGGTCCTGCTCAACACCACCGACTCGGAGTTCAAGGGCTTCCTCGTCGACGAGCTCACGACGCTGCCCGAGGCCGACGACCGGATCCTCGCGACCTCGCTGGTCGCCCGCTGGCGGCACGGCTCGACCGACGTCGACTGGAACGCGTCGTACGACGCCGCGCTCGCCACGCTCCTGCGGACCTTCGCCGGCACCTACTCGCGCGCCCTGCAGGAGACCCTCCACGCGATGGGCGGGGCGCTCCTCGACGCCCAGCCCGGCCTGGCCGAGGTGCGCTTCTCCGCGCCCAACAAGCACCACTTCCTGGTCGACTTCAGCGGCTTCCGCGTCGACGGGCTGACCAACGAGGGCGAGGTCTTCGTCGCCGCGGACCGGCCCTACGGCCTGATCGAGGCCCAGGTCCTCCGCGACGACGCGCCGCCCGCCGGCGACGCCTGGCTCGCGGTCGCGGGGTTCTGCTGATGGCCGGCGTGAGGGTCACGCGCGCCGGCCTGCTGGCCTGCCTCGCCGTCCCGCGGTGGGCCGACGACGTCCTCGCCGGGATGCCGTACGACGACGCCCCGGCGCTGCTGTCCGCCGCGGCCGCCGCCGCCCGCTCGCTCAGCGGCACCGAGCTGGACCAGGCGCTCGCGAGCCACCCCGGATCGGCGAGCGTGGGGGAGCGCAGTCGCGACGGGAGCAGTCCGGCGTCGACCCCGCTGCCGGCGACACGGCGTCCCGGCTGGCGGCCGGGAACGCCGCCTACGAGGAGCGCTTCGGCCGGGTCTTCCTGATCCGCGCGGCCGGCCGGGACGCCGAGGCGATCCTCGGCGAGCTCGAGCGCCGGATGCGCAACGACGACGAGGCCGAGCGCGCCGAGACCGTCGACAACCTGCGCCAGATCGCCCTGCTCCGGCTCGAGGAGCTCATCTCGTGAACTCACCCCACGAAGTTCTTCTCCCCGCTTCGCTCCTCCGAACAACTCCGCAGGGACCCCGAGATGAGCACCCTGTCCACCCACGTCCTCGACACCGCGGCCGGCCGCCCGGCCGCCGGCGTACCGGTCCGGCTGGAGACCCGCGCCGGCGAGCCGCTCGGCGAGGGCGTCACCGACGCCGACGGCCGGGTGGCGGCCCTCGGTCCGGAGCTGGGGGAGGGGGACTACGTGCTGCGGTTCGACACGGCGTCGTACGCCACCGGCTTCTATCCCGAGGTGGTCGTGGTGTTCACGATCGCCGACGCCGGCCAGCACCACCACGTGCCGCTGCTGCTCAGTCCCTACGGCTACTCGACCTACCGTGGCAGCTGAGCTCGACCTGGTCGTCCGGGCGCGGCGGGCGATCGTGGACGGCGAGGAGCGTGCGGTGTCGGTGGGCGTCGCGGACGGGCGGATCGCCGTGGTGGCGGGCCTCTCGGAGCCGCCCGCCGCTGCCCGCATCGTCACGCTGGAGGACGACGAGGTGCTGCTGCCCGGCCTGGTCGACACCCATGTGCACGTCAACGAGCCCGGCCGCACGGAGTGGGAGGGCTTCGCCAGCGCCACCGCGGCCGCCGCGGCCGGGGGCGTCACCACGATCCTCGACATGCCGCTCAACTCCGTCCCGCCCACCACGACCGTCGAGCACCTGCGGGTCAAGCAGGAGGCGGCACGCGGCCAGGTGCGGGTCGACGTCGGCTTCTGGGGCGGCGCGGTGCCCGGCAACCTCGGCGATCTCGAGTCCCTGCACCGGGCGGGTGTGTTCGGGTTCAAGTGCTTCCTGCTCGACTCGGGGGTCGAGGAGTTCGGTCATCTCGACCCCGGCGCGTTCGCCCTCGCCCTGGAGGAGACGGCGCGGCTCGGGGCGCTGATGATCGTGCACGCCGAGGACGGCTCGCTGATCGACGACGGCGCGCTCGACGGCGTCCGGTACGCCGGCTTCCTGGCGTCGCGCCCGCGCGCGGCCGAGGAGACCGCGATCGGGCTGGTCGTCGACCGGGCGCGGACCAGCGGCGGCCGGGCGCACATCGTCCACCTGAGCAGCGCGGGCGCCGTCCCCCTGCTGCGCGCCGCCCGCGCCGAGGGCGTGGACGTGAGCGTCGAGACCTGCCCCCACTACCTGACCTTCGACGCCGAGCACATCGGCGACGGCGCGACCGAGCTCAAGTGCTGCCCGCCGATCCGCGAGGCCGACAACCGGGAGGCGCTCTGGGCGGCACTGGACGCCGGCGACATCGACTTCGTCGTCTCCGACCACTCGCCGTGCACGGCCGAGCTCAAGCAGCGCGGCGCCGGCGACTTCGGCGCGGCGTGGGGCGGGATCGCGTCCGTCCAGCTGGGCCTGCCCGCGGTGTGGACCGGCGCCCGCGGGCGCGGCCGGACGCTGGCCGAGGTCGTCGGCTGGATGGCGAGCGCGCCCGCCGAGCGGTGCGGGCTCGCCCACAAGGGCCGGATCGCCGTCGGCGCGGACGCCGACCTGGTCCGGTTCGCGCCGGACGATTCGTTCACCGTCGACGTCGCCCGGCTGCGGCACCGCAACCCGGTCTCGGCCTACGCCGGCCGCCGCCTGCTCGGCGTCGTCCGCGAGACCTGGCTGCGCGGCGCGACCGTCGACGACGACGCCCCACGGGGACGACTGCTGGAGAGGGGAAGGCGATGACCTACTACGTGCCCCGGGGCGGCCTGCCGCCCCAGACGGCGCTGACCACCGACCGCGCGCGGTTCACCGACGCCTACGCCGTGATCCCGCGGCGGACGCTGAGCGACATCACCGCGTCCTACCTCCCCGGCTGGTCGGGGATGCGGATGTGGGTGCTCGCCCGGCCGCTGTCCGGCTTCGCCGAGACCTTCAGCCAGTACGTCGTCGAGGTCGCGCCCGGCGGCGGGTCGGACGCACCCGAGTCCGACCCGGCCGCGGAGGCGGTGCTGTTCGTCGTCGACGGCGCGCCGCGACTGACCCTCGACGGCACGACCCACGAGCTCGCGCCCGGGTCGTACGCCTTCCTCCCGCCCGGCGCGTCCTGGACCCTGCACAACGCCTCGGGCGCGAACGCCACCTTCCACTGGATCCGCAAGGCCTACGCGCCCGCGCCCGGACTCGACGTGCCTCCTGCGTTCGTCACGCGCGAGCAGGACGTCGACCCGGTCGCGATGCCCGACACCGACGGGTCCTGGTCCACGACCCGCTTCGTCGACATCGCGGACCTGCGCCACGACATGCACGTCAACATCGTGACCTTCCGTCCCGGCGGCGCCATCCCCTTCCCCGAGACGCACGTCATGGAGCACGGCCTCTACGTGCTCGAGGGCAAGGCCGTCTACCTGCTCAACCAGGACTGGGTGGAGGTCGAGGCCGGCGACTTCATGTGGCTGCGTGCCTTCTGCCCGCAGGCCTGCTATGCCGGCGGGCCCGGGGTGTTCCGCTACCTGCTCTACAAGGACGTCAACCGGCACGCGGGCCTGTAGACGGCCCGACTCGTTAGGCTTGAGCCATGAGCACGCCGACTCCCGCCACGCTGCGGCTGCGTGCCGCGCTGGCGGAGCGGAGTGGTCAGGTCGCGGAGATCCTCGACAGGTACGGCGCCACCAACGCTCGCCTGTTCGGGTCCGTCGCGCGCGGCGAGGCCCGCGAGGACAGCGACCTCGACCTGCTCGTCGACCTCCTGCCCGCAGGAGGCAACGAGCTCCTGCGGGTGGCCGGTCTGGGTGAGGAGCTGTCGGAGCTTCTCGGCGTGCGGGTGGACGTCGTCGCTGCGGACCTGCTTCGACGCGAGGTGTCGGCGACGGCGCTGGCCGACGCGGTGGCGGTGTGAGCCGCTCTGACGACGAGCGTCTCGACGACATCCGGGTGGCGATCGAGCGCTGCCTGGCCTACCGCGAGCACCTCGACTCGCCGGAGCTCGGATCGATGGCGTACGACGCCGTGCTCAGGAACCTGGCAGTGATCGGCGAGGCGGTCAAGGCGCTGCCGCACGAATTCAAGGATGCCCACCCGTCCGTTCCGTGGCCGTCGATCGCGGGTCTGCGGAACGTGGTCGTCCATGAGTACTTCCGGGTCGATCCCGACCTGATCCGCGACATCCTGTCGGATCCGCTGGCACGGCTGGCCCTCGCCGTCGCGGAGACACGCCACTAGATCTGGGGTCTTACATCGTTGTGATTCCCCGTATATAGTGGTCGACGCAGCTGGTTCGGCCCGTCATCCAGGCGGGTCGTCGCAAGAGGGAACCCGGTGAGAGTCCGGGACTGCCCCGCAGCGGTGAGTGGGAACGACCTCCGTCTCCTGGAACGACAGGAAGCACTGGGACCCCCGATCAGGGACCTGGGAAGCGACGGACAGTAGGACCGTGCCTGATCCTCGGGCACCCGCCCACGAGTCTGAAGACCTGCCAGTGCTCCGCCGACATCGGTGGAGGTCCGCGACCTCGTGGGAAGGTCAGGGGATCACCGGCAGGCGACGTGGCGTCGCGCCCTCCCCTCACCCTCCTCGAGACCGCGGAAGCGGACAGCCGAAGCGATTCACGAGGGGTGGACCAGCATGAGCATCACCGTCATCAAGCGGGACGGCACCAGGGCGCCGTACGACGGCTACGAGATCGCCCGGTCGATCGAGGAGGCCGCCGCCGGCCTGGACGACGAGGTCGCGCGGGCGACCCAGCTGCGGTCCGAGCTGGAGATCACGCTGTTCGACGGCATCACCAGCGAGCAGCTCGACGAGGCCGTCGTGCAGGTCGCGCTGCAGAACGTCAAGGACGACCCGGCGTACGACACGATCGCGGCGCGGCTGCTCGTCAAGAGCTTCTACAAGGCGATCTTCGGCGAGGGCGTCACCCGCGACGAGGTCTACGCGTTCCATGCCGAGGCCTTCGTCGCGTACGTCGTGCGCGGCGTCGAGCTCGGGCTGCTGGACACCCGCCTGACCGAGCAGTTCGACCTGCAGCGGCTGGGTGCGGCGCTCGACCCCGACCGCGACGACCTGCTGCGCTACGTCGGCGTGCAGACCATGCGCACCCGCTACATGATCGCCGCGCCCGAGGGCCGGCCGATGGAGATGCCGCAGTTCTTCTGGATGCGCGTGGCGATGGGCCTCTCGCTCAACGAGGAGGACCCGACCTCGGCGGCGCTCGGCTTCTACGACCGGATGTCGCGCCTGGAGTACCTCGCGGCCGGCTCGACGCTGGTCAACGCCGGCACGTCGTACGCCCAGCTCTCCAACTGCTTCGTGATGCAGATGGAGGACGACATCGAGCACATCGCCAAGTCGGTGCGCGACGTCATGTGGCTGACCAAGGGCACCGGCGGCATCGGCCTGTCGGTCACCAAGCTACGCTCCGAGGGCTCGCCGATCCGGTCCAACAACACCAGCTCCACCGGGCCGATCCCGTTCATGCACACCATCGACTCCACGCTGCGCGCGGTCAGCCGCGGCGGCAAGAAGTTCGGCGCGCTGTGCTTCTACATGGAGAACTGGCACCTCGACTTCCCGGCGTTCCTCGACCTGCGCCAGAACTCCGGCGACCCCTACCGTCGTACCCGCACCGCCAACACGGCGGTCTGGATCAGCGACGAGTTCATGAAGCGCGTCGAGCGCGACGACCAGTGGTACCTCTTCGACCCGGCCGAGGTCCCCGACCTGGTCGAGCTCACCGGGCGCGCGTTCAGCGAGCGGTACGCCGAGTACGTCGCGATGGCCGAGGCGGGGAAGCTCCGGCACAAGAGGATCGGCGCGCGCGAGCAGTTCAAGGCGATCCTCACGACCCTGCAGTCGACCTCGCACCCGTGGCTGACGTGGAAGGACACGATCAACACCCGTGCCCTCAACGACAACACCGGCACCATCCACCTGTCGAACCTGTGCACCGAGATCACGCTCCCGCAGGACCGCGACAACGTGGCCGTCTGCAACCTGGCGTCGATCAACCTCTCCCGCCACGTCACCGGCCGCCGCCGCAGTGCTGGTGGAGAGGGGGCGAAGGTCGACTGGGACCGGCTCGCGGCGTCGACCCGCTCGGCCGTGCGCCAGCTCGACAACCTGATCGACATCACGATCAGCTCGGTGCCGGAGTCCGAGCACTCCAACTCCGAGAACCGCGCGCTGGGCCTGGGCGTCATGGGCTTCACCGACATCGTCGAGCGCTTCGGCTGGAGCTACGCCTCGCCGGAGTCCTACGACCTGATCGACGAGATCATGGAGTTCGTCTCCTGGCACGCCATCGACGCCTCGGCCGACCTGGCCCGCGAGCGCGGCGCGTACCCGAACTGCGAGGGCTCCGGCTGGTCGCGCGGGATGGTGCCGGTCGACACCCTCGACCGGCTCGCCGCCGACCGCGGCACCGAGGTGACCGTCGACCGTCGTACCCGGCTCGACTGGGACGCCCTGCGCGCCAAGGTCGCCGGCGGCATCCGCAACTCCACCCTGCTCGCCATCGCGCCCACCGCGTCCATCGGCCTGGTCGCCGGCACGACGCCCGGGCTGGACCCGCAGTTCAGCCAGATCTTCAGCCGGGCCACCAGCTCGGGCAAGTTCCTCGAGGTCAACCGCAACCTGGTCGAGGACCTGCGCGCGGCGGGCATCTGGGAGGACGTCCGCGAGGACCTGCTGCGCCACCAGGGCGACCTGTCCAAGGTGGAGGGCGTGCCGGCCGAGCTGGTCGAGATCTACCAGACCTCCTTCCAGCTCCCGGGCCGTGCCTACCTCGAGGTGGCCGCGCGGGCGCAGAAGTGGATCGACCAGGCGATCAGCCGCAACATCTACCTCGCCGACCGGTCGGTGACCACCATGGTCGACCTCTACACCGAGGCGTGGCGGCTGGGCGTCAAGACGACGTACTACCTGCACATGATGCCGCGGCACACCGCCGAGCAGTCGACGGTGAAGGTCAACAAGGCCGAGCAGGTCGCGCCCGCCGGCGGTGGCGGTGCGCCGCGCCGCGGGTTCGGTGCGGCGGCTCCGGCGAAGCGTGGCTTCGGGGCGGTCGCCGCGGCACCGGCGCCCGTCGTACCGCCGGACGTCGAGGAGCTGCCGCAGGCCGAGGTGGTCGAGGACGTGCAATGCCCCGTCGACCCGATGGAGCGACTGCAGTGCGAGTCGTGCCAGTGAGCGCGCAGACGACGACCCGGGGCATCCTCGGCACCGGCATCGAGGAGGGCCTCCTCCTCAAGCCGGTGACCTACCCGTGGGCGATGGAGCTCTACGACCAGGCGGTCGCCAACACCTGGTTCCCCAACGAGATCCAGCTGGGGGAGGACCTCGGCGACTTCGAGCGGATGAGCGAGGACGAGCGGCGCGCCCTCACCTTCCTGATGAGCTACTTCAACCCCAACGAGCTGCTCGTCAACAAGGCGCTGGCGTTCGGCGTCTACCCCTACGTCAACGCGGCGGAGTGCCACCTCTACCTCGCCAAGCAGATGTGGGAGGAGGCCAACCACTGCATGTCCTTCGAGTACGTCCTGGAGACCTTCCCGATCGACCGCGCGGCGGCGTACGACTCCCATGTCACGGTCCCGTCGATGGCCGCCAAGGAGGCCTTCGAGATCCGGTTCATCAAGCGGATGACCGAGCAGACCCTCGACATCACCACGACCGAGGGCAAGCAGGACTTCGTGCGGAACCTGATCGCCTACAACGTGATCCTCGAGGGGATCTGGTTCTACTCCGGGTTCATGGTGGCGCTGAGCTTCCGGCAGCGGAACCTGCTGCGGAACTTCTCCTCGCTCGTCGACTGGATCGTCCGCGACGAGTCGCTGCACCTGAAGTTCGGCATCAACCTGGTGCTGACCGTGCTGGAGGAGAACCCCGAGGTCGCGACCGAGGAGTTCGCCGCCGAGATCAAGCAGATGATCCTCGACGCGGTGGAGATGGAGGAGGCCTACAACCGGGACCTGCTGCCCAACGGCATCCTGGGGCTCAACGCCGACTACATCAACCAGTACGTCAAGTACCTCGCCGACCGGCGCCTCGACGAGCTCGGGTTCGGGGCGCACTACGGCGTCGCGAACCCCGCCAAGTGGATGGCGACGGCCAACGACACCCTGCAGCTGGTCAACTTCTTCGAGTCGATCAACACCTCGTACGAGGTGAACGCGAAGCAGGGCTGAGGCGGGCGCGATGTCCTGCATGGGATTCCTGTCGCCGCAGCAGCGGGCAGCCCTGGCGGCGTCCTCGCGCGAGGACGCCGGCGGGGCGCCGCTCTCGTCGTTCGCGTCGCCGCCGGCGAGCGAGGGCAAGGTGCAGCGGGTGCGCCTCCTGGCGGGCTCGGCCGACCCGGTGATCCGGGAGAGCGCCGCGCTGTCCTACCACGCGCCGCCGGATGTGCTGGTCGCCCTCGCGGCCGACCAGCAGGTCGGCGTACGACGCTGCGTCGCCCGCAACGAGCACACGCCGGCGGGCCTGCTGGTCCGCCTGGCCGCCGACGCCGACGCGACGGTCCGCGGCTGGGTGGCCGCGCATCCCGCGGTGCCGGACGGGCTGCTGACGGTGCTCGCCAGTGACCCCGACCCGACGGTCCGGGCGGTCGTGGCATGGGCGGAGGGCTGGGAGCGAGGGGGTGATCTAGTTGCAAATCAATTGCAGTAGCGTGGAGAACGCAATTGTCTCCGACGTCCCTGGAGGACCCGATGGCCGACTACACGCTGCCCGACCTGCCCTACGACTTCGCCGCCCTGGAGCCCTACATCTCCGGCGCGATCATGGAGCTGCACCACGACAAGCACCACGCGACGTACGTCAAGGGGGTCAACAGCACGATCGAGCAGCTCGCCGAGGCGCGGGAGCAGGACTCCTTCACCCACCTCACGGGCCTGGAGAAGACCCTGTCCTTCCACCTGGGCGGGCACATCAACCACTCGATCTTCTGGCCGAACATGTCGCCCGACGGCGGCGACAAGCCCACCGGCGAGCTGGCGCAGGCGATCGAGGAGTACTTCGGCAGCTTCGACAGGTTCCGCGCGCAGTTCCAGGCCAACGCGCTGGGGATCCAGGGCTCGGGCTGGTCGATCCTCGCGTGGGACACGCTCGGCCAGCGGCTGCACATCGTGCAGCTCTACGACCAGCAGGCCAACCTGCCGGCCTGCCTGGTCCCGCTGCTGATGCTCGACATGTGGGAGCACGCCTACTACCTGGACTACCGGAACGACAAGGCGGCGTTCGTTGCGCAGTGGTGGAACATCGCCAACTGGGCCGACGTGCAGCAGCGCTTCGAGCAGGCCCGGGCGCAGACGCCGGGACTGGTCTGATGAGCGGCGACGAGCGGCGCACCCAGTTGGCGCCCGTGGTCGCCGCCGCGCAGCGGGTCGCCGGCATCGTCGCGGCGCGCGGGCGCGGCGACGCCGAGGGCGCGCGCGAGCTGCTGCTCAGCTTCGACGACGACCGCGAGCTCGCGGGCGGTGCGCTGCTCGTCGCCGAGCTGAGCCTGGGCCTGCTGCGGCGCGAGACCGGCGAGTCGCTCGACGCGTGTGTGCGGGACCTGTGCGTCGAGATGGAGACCGCCCTGCGCTGAGGGCCCGGCCTCGGGCGGAGGGCGGCGATGGACGAGAGGAGAGGACGGGATGACGGTCGCATTCGTCTTCACCGCGCTGGCGGGCGCGGCGACGGCGCTGGGCGGACTGGCCGCGGTGCACCGCTGGGTCCGCAGTGACACCGGCCTGGCGGCGGCGCTCGGCTTCGCGGCGGGGGCCATGCTGCTGGTGTCGGTCGCCGAGATCGTCCCGAAGGGGGCGCACGATCTCGCGCCGTCGCTCGGGGTGCGCGAGGCGTGGGGGGCGACCCTGGCGCTGGTCGCGCTCGGCTCGGTCGGCACCGCGCTGCTCCAGTGGCGCGCGGCCGCCGGCGCCGAGCGGAGGCGCCGGCGCGGCGACCGGAGCGATGCCGACCCCGACCGCCGGCGGCTGCTGCGCAGCGGCCTCGTCGTGGCGGTCGCGGTGAGCGCCCACAACCTGCCGGAGGGCCTCGCGACCTTCGTCGCGACCGTCGACGATCCCAGCGCCGGCGCCGCGGTGGCGATCGCGATCGCGATCCACAACGTGCCTGAGGGAGTCGCGGTGGCCGCGCCGTTCTACGGCGCCGGCGTCGGCCGGGGCAGGGCACTCGCGGCGGCGACGCTCTCGGGGCTCGCCGAGCCCGTGGGCGCGGTGCTCGGCTATCTCGTCCTGATCGCGCTGCTCCCGCCGTCCGCCTACGCCGTCATCTTCGGCCTCGTCGCCGGCGTGATGCTGCACATCGCCGTCACCGAGCTGCTCCCGAGCGCCCGCCGCCTCGCCACCCTCCGCGCGGTCGCGACGTCGTTCGCCGCCGGCGCCGGCACCATGGCGCTGAGCCTCGCGCTGCTCCGCATCGCCTGAGCGGGCCGAGCCGACCGGTCCACTCAGCCGAGTCCCCGGACGAGGTAGACCGCGGCGAGAGCCAGCGCGACGAGGCCCAGCAGACCGGTCAGCCGCGCCTCGTCCAGACGTCGGTGCCAGCCGGCTCCGACGTACCCTCCGACCAGGCCGCCGAGGCCGCACGCGATGCCGAGCGTCCAGTCGGGTGCGGCGGCGCGGTCGCCGCCGGTTGCGAGGACGGCGAAGGTGAGGGCGCCGACGAGCGAGGTGACCAGGGTGGATGCGAGCGCCGCCGGCGCGACCTTGGCGACCGGCAGCCCGCGGGCGACGAGGAGCGGCGCCAGGATCGATCCGCCCCCGATGCCGTATACGCCTCCCACCACGCCGACCACGGCTCCGGCGACGGCGATCGACGCGCCCGTGACGGGCCGTGGCGCGGGATCCGCCGGTGTCGTGCGCCGCAGCGAGCGGCGGACGAGCCAGCCTCCGATCGGCAACAGCACGGCTGCGGCGACCAGTCGGAACGAGCGTGCGTCGGGCACGACCTGGACGCGCAGTACCGCGCCGAGGACGACACCGGGCACGGTGCCCACCAGCATCGGCGTCGTGAGCGCCCCGGGATGCTGACCGGCGCGGTGGTAGCGCCACAGCGCGCCCGGCGCGGAGACGACGTTGAACAGGAGGTTCGTCGGCGTGACGGCGGGGTTGGGGACCCGCAGCACGTCGAGCTGCACCGGGAGCAGGAACACGGCGCCGGACACGCCCACCGGCGCCGTGACGGCGGCGATGAGCGCTCCCGCGACCAGTCCGACCGCGAGCGTCGCCCCATCCACACAGCGATCCTCGCATGAGCAGGATCGTCAGGCTCGCGGCCGCTCAGTCCGACGGCGGCTTGGCGGCGTACATCGCCTGGTCGGCGCGGTCCAGGACCTCCTCGAAGGTCTCGCCCGGACCGGCCTGGGCGACGCCCGCCGTCCAGTCGTACGGCGAGCGCGCGGCCGCCTCGGCCAGCAGCTCCCGCGCCAGGTCCTCCACGAGGCCGGGCAGCACCATGACGAACTCGTCACCGCCGACCCGCCCGATCCGCCAGCCCCGGTCCGCGAGCTCCGCCCACGACGCCGTGACGGCGCGGATGAGGTCGTCGCCGGCGCCGTGACCCGACCGGTTGTTCACCTCGCGCAGGCCGTCGATGTCGATCATCGCGACGCACAGCGGCCTGCCCCGGCGCCGCGCGCGGGACAGCTCCTGCTCGGCGGACTCGACGATCCCGCGGCGGTTGAGCAGGCCGGTCAGGGGGTCGGTGTGCGTGAGCCGGTCGACGCGCCGGTGCAGGAGGCCGAAGGCCTCGGCGGCGAGGACCGTCTGCAGCAGGGTGGACAGCACGCCGCTGGTCAGGGCCTGCTCGCCGCGGCCGAGCACGACGGCGGCCCAGCACAGCGCCCCGGTGTAGACCACCGCGCGGCCCGCGACGGGGTGCAGCAGCCAGCTCGCATAGGCGCCGATGATCGGCAGCACGGCACCGTTGGTCAGCGCGGCCACGTCGACGTCGGTCCGCCAGCTCAGACCCGCCACCACCCCGACTTGGAGGGTCACCATGACCAGCGCCTGGCTGCGGGTGAACCGCGTGCGGCGGACCAGCGCGAACACCGCGCACGCCGCCGCGGCGACGGCGAGGGTGCCGAGGAGCCAGCGGGGGTTGTTGCCCGGCGACCACGCCAGCAGGGCGACACCCAGCATCAGCGCGCCGCCGAGGTACATCGCCGTCGTGGCGACGACGAGGGTCGGCAGGTCCCGCAGATACGCCGGCCCGCGACCGCGGCGCGTGTTCATCGACCCGTCCCTCCCGACCCCGCCTGAGTCCATTCTCGGACTAGCGCACCGTCGAGCGTAGGGACACCGCCCTGGCGGTGGGCGGGATCGCCAGGACTCGGGCGGGATCCGGAGCCGGGATCCCGGCGAGGCCGGGGTGGAGGATCGAGGCCAGCGCCTCGACGCCGTCGACGATGCGGGGGCCGGGCCGGGCGAAGGAGGCGTTGGCGTCGACCGCCCAGACGGGAACGCCGGGGAAGTGGTGTGCGACGCCCGCCGCCAGCTCGGCGCTCGCGTCGAGGTCGTACCCGCAGGGCGCGCACACGACGACGTCGGGGCGGGTGGCGACGGCGGCCGGCCAGGTCGTGCGGACCGACTTCGCGCCCGTCGTACCCAGCACGGGGTCGCCGCCGGCGAGCTCCACCATCTCCGGGATCCAGTGCCCGGGCGCGAACGGCGGATCGGTCCACTCCAGCACGAGCACCCGCGGGCGCGGAGCGCCGGCAACGGCCTCGGCCACGATGGCCAGGCGCTCGCGCAGACCCGCGACCCAGGCGTGGGCGGCCGCGGCCCTCCCGGTGCGCTCGCCCAGGAGCACGACGGACGCGAGCACGTCCTCGATCGTGTGCGGGTCGACGGTGAGGACGTCGGCGCGGCAGCCCAGGTAGGCCAGCGCGTCGTCGACCACGGCGACGTCCACGGCGCACACCGCACAGAGGTCCTGGGTGACCACGAGGTGCGGGTCGAGCTCGGCCAGCGCGTCGGCCCGCAGGTGGTAGAGGTCCTCCCCGCGACGCAGCGCCGCGGCGACGAACGCGTCGATCTCCCGCGGGGACAGGCCCTCCGGCATCGCCGAGGTCGACACCACCCGGCGCTCCCGCGCCTCGGCGGGGAAGTCGCACTCGAAGGTCACCCCGACGACGTCCTCGCCCGCACCGAGCCCGAACAGGATCTCGGTCGTCGAGGGAAGCAGTGAGACCACGCGCATGATGCGATGGTAGGCAACCGCGGGGGACCGGCCGCTCCGCGCCGTCCCGGGAGTCGTGCGGCTACCCTGTCGTCCGACAACTCCATAGCTGCCCAGCGCAGGGGAAGCCGGTCGGAAGCCGGCGCTGACGCCTCGCGGGCGAGCATCGTACCTGGGTGCCGATGAACTCCTCGATGATCGTCACCGACCCGCTGCCCCCGCGCTCTGGGCCGAGATCGGGGGCCCACGCCCTCGCCGACCGGGTCGAGGCGCGTGGCACCCGCCGCACGTCCCGGATCGCCACGGCGGCGAACCGGATCAGCGGCCGGTAGGCGCGAAGGGCGGCGTCAGGCCTGCGAGGCGGGGACCGAGTCGGCGCCGTGGTCGACGGCCTCGAGCAGGGCGCCGATGAAGGCCGGCAGGTCGTCGGGCTTGCGGCTGGTGATCAGGTTGCCGTCGGTGACGACGCGCTCGTCGACCCAGGTGGCGCCGGCATTGCGCAGGTCCGTCTGCAGGCTCGGCCACGACGTGAGCGTGCGGTCGCGGACGACGTCCGCCTCCGCGAGGGTCCAGGGGGCGTGGCAGATCGCGGCGACGGGCTTCGCGGACTCCATGAAGGCGCGGACGAAGGCCACGGCGCCGGCGTCGGTGCGCAGGGCGTCGGGGTTGGCGACGCCGCCGGGCAGCACCAGGGCGGCGTACGACGACGGGTCGGCGTCGGCGACGGTGACGTCGATCGGCCGCGTCTCGGACTTGTCGAGGTGCTCGAAGGTCTGCGCCTCACCCGGCTGGGTGCTGATCAGCACGGGCTCGTGGCCGGCGTCGGCGACGGCCTGCCACGGGTCGTCGAGCTCGACGCGCTCGATGCCCTCGGGGGCGACGAGGAAGGCGACCTTGCGCGGGGTGGTGGGGTCGGTGTCGGGGGTGACGGTCTCGGTCATCGGCTCCTCCTGCGAGTCGCGGGGGCGGTCAGGGGTTGTCGCGACGGTGGCGCGGGTCGAGCGGGTCCGTCGGCTCCATCGGGTCGGGCTCGAAGCGCTCGGTGTCGTGGGCGACCTCCTCGTTGCGCCGCCGGTCGGCGACGAAGGCCCAGACCAGGCCGAGCACGATGAAGGCGGCGACCACGACGCCGAGGATCAGCCAAGCGGGTGACATGTCCATGCCGCCCCGGTACCCGGCCGGGCCGGCGGCAGTCGCCGACACACCGCAGCCAGTCGCCGCCACACCGCACGCGGTCGCCGACACACCGCACGCGAAGTCTTGACTGATTCAAGAAAAGTGGCATGCTGGGGGACATGACGGCGCCCGACTTCCAGCAGCAGCTGCGGGACGTCGCGCTCCGGGTCACCCGGCCCCGGCTCGCGGTCCTCGAGGCGGTGCACGCGCGCCCGCACGCGGACACCGAGTCGGTGATCGCGGCGGCGCGTGCGCTGCTGCCCGAGGTGTCCCACCAGGCGGTGTACGACTCGCTGCACACGCTGACCGAGGCGGGGCTGGTGCGCAGCATCAAGCCCGCCGGGTCGGTGGCGCGGTACGAGACGCGCACCGGCGACAACCACCACCACGTCGTGTGCCGCTCCTGCGGCGAGATCGCCGACGTGGACTGCGCGGTCGGCCACGTGCCGTGCCTGACCGCCTCCGACTCCCACGGCTTCGTGATCGACGAGGCCGAGGTCATCTATTGGGGTCTCTGCCCCGACTGCACATCCCGCCCCTTGTAGTAGTTCCCGGAAGGAACACCGATGCCCGAGAACAGCCAGCACACGGAGCCTCTCATCACGGAGGACCCGCAGGACGCCGAGCAGCCGCAGGCGAAGTGCCCGGTCATGCACGGCCTGACCCACCCGACGCAGGGCTCGGCCAACCAGCAGTGGTGGCCGAACAAGCTCAACCTCAAGATCCTCGCGAAGAACCCGGCCGTCGCCGACCCGTTCGGCGGGGAGTTCGACTACAAGGCCGCCTTCCTCGCCCTCGACCTGGAGGAGGTCAAGGCCGACATCAAGGCGACGCTGACCGACTCCAAGGACTTCTGGCCGGCCGACTTCGGCCACTACGGCCCGCTGTACGTCCGGATGGCCTGGCACGCCGCGGGCACCTACCGCGCCCAGGACGGCCGTGGCGGTGGCGGCCACGGCCAGCAGCGCTTCGCGCCGACCAACTCCTGGCCCGACAACGGCAACCTCGACAAGGCCCGCCGCCTGCTGTGGCCGGTCAAGAAGAAGTACGGCAAGTCGCTGTCGTGGGGCGACCTGATCATCCTCGCCGGCAATGTCGCGCAGGAGGACATGGGCCTGCCGATCTTCGGCTTCGCCGGCGGCCGTCCCGACGTCTGGGAGGCCGACGACGACATCTACTGGGGTCCGGAGGCGGAGTGGCTCGAGGACGAGCGCTACTCCGGTGAGCGCGACCTGGAGGACCCGCTCGCCGCGGTCCAGATGGGCCTGATCTACGTCAACCCGGAGGGCCCCAACGGCAACCCCGACCCGCTGGCGTCCGCGGTCGACATCAAGGACACCTTCAACCGGATGGGCATGACCAACGCGGAGACGGTCGCGCTCATCGCCGGCGGCCACACCTTCGGCAAGACCCACGGCAACGGCCCGGCCGAGGCCGTCGGCCCCGAGCCGGAGGCCGCCCCGATCGAGGAGCAGGGCCTGGGCTGGCGGTCCTCGCACGCCTCGGGCAAGGGCATCGACGCCATCACCTCCGGGCTCGAGGTCACCTGGACCTACCACCCGACCCGCTGGGACAACGAGTTCTTCCACATCCTGTTCTCCTACGAGTGGGAGCTCTTCAAGTCCCCGGCCGGCGCCCACCAGTGGCGGCCCAAGGACAACGGCGGCGCCGACCTGGTCCCCGAGTCCTTCGGCGACGGCAAGCGCGAGCCGCGGATGCTCACCTCCGACATCGCGCTGCGCGAGGACCCGGAGTTCCGCGAGATCTCGCTGCGGTTCAAGGACGACCAGGCGGCCTTCACCGACGCCTACGCCCGCGCCTGGTTCAAGCTGACCCACCGCGACATGGGCCCGAAGTCCCGCTACCTCGGCGCCGACGTCCCGGCGGAGGAGTTCATCTGGCAGGACCCGATCCCCGCCGGTACGCCGCTCGGCGACGCGCAGGTGACCGCCCTGAAGCAGGCGATCGCCGACTCCGGTCTCACCGTGTCCCAGCTGGTCTCGACGGCGTGGGCCTCCGCGTCGACGTACCGCTCCTCCGACAAGCGGGGCGGCGCCAACGGCGCCCGCATCGCCCTGGAGCCGCAGCGCTCGTGGGCGATCAACCGCCCGGCCGAGCTGTCGGTCGTCCTGGCCAAGCTCCAGGAGATCGCCACCGCGCAGGGCGCCTCGCTGGCCGACACGATCGTGATCGCCGGCTCGGTGGGCGTCGAGCAGGCGGCCAAGGCCGCCGGCGTCGACGTCACGGTCACCACCACCACGGGTCGCGGCGACGCCACCCAGGAGCAGACCGACATCGAGCTGGCCAACTACCTGGAGCCGAAGGCCGACGGGTTCCGCAACTACCTGGCCAAGTCCAGCAGGTTCCCCGCGGAGTTCACCCTGGTCGACCGCGCCAACCTGCTCGGCGTCAGCGCGCCGGAGCTCACCGTCCTCATCGGCGGCCTCCGCGTGCTCGGCACCAACTGGGACGGCTCGGACCTGGGCGTCTTCACCGACACCCCGGGCGTGCTGACGAACGACTTCTTCGTCAACCTGCTCGAGCTCGGCACGACCTGGACCGCCACCGACGCCTCCGAGGAGGTCTTCTCCGGCACCACCGAGGACGGCCGCACCTGGACCGGCACCCGCAACGACCTGGTGTTCGGCTCCAACTCCGAGCTCCGCGCGCTCGCCGAGGTCTACGCCAGCGACGACGCGCGGGAGAAGTTCGTCCACGACTTCGTCGCCGCCTGGACCAAGGTCATGGACGCCGACCGCTGGGACCTGCGCTGACCGCGGCCCGCTGACCGACCGGAGGCCGCCCCCACTGCGGGGGCGGCCTCCGTGCTTTTCCCGCGAGCGCCCGGCAGGATGGGCGCATGAGCGACGCACCCGACAACAGCACCATCAGGTACGTCCACGCTCCCGACGAGCACCGCTACGAGATCCGCGACGGCGAGGCGCTCGTGGGCTTCACGGAGTACCGCCTGCCCGACGACGTCCACGTCGACTTCGTCCACACCGAGGTCGACGACGCGTACGGCGGCCGCGGACTCGCCGGCGGCGTCGTGGAGTTCGCGCTGGCCGACGTGCGGGCGCAGGGCAGGCGGATCGTCCCGCACTGCCCCTATGTCGCGAAGTGGATCACCCAGCACCCCGAGTACGAGGACATCACCGACCGTCCCTGACGCTCACGCGAGCAGCGCGTGGGCCAGCCCGGCCAGCGCGCCGCCGCCGATCAGCCAGGCGCTGTTGAGGCGGGTGCGCCACAGCAGGAGGAGCGTGAGGGCGGCGAGCCCCGTGGTCGGGGGATCGACCAGCCCGGTGCGGCCCAGCTGCAGCGCGACGCCCGCCATCAGCGCGAGCGCGGTGGCGTTGAGCCCGTCCAGCAGCGCGGAGGTCCAGTCCCGCGAGCGCAGCCGGTCGGTCAGCCGGGTCAGCAGTCCGACGAAGACGAACGACGGCAGGAAGATCGCGACCGTCGCCACGGCCGCGCCGGGGAACCCCGCGACGACGTACCCGAGGAAGGTCGCGGTCGTGAACACCGGCCCCGGGGTGACCTGCCCGATCGACACCGCGTCGAGCAGCTGCTCGCGGGTGACCCAGCCGAGCCGGTCGACCAGGTCGCCCTGGAGGAACGCGACCAGGACGTATCCGCTGCCGTAGAGCACCGAGCCGATCTTGAGCATCGTCCAGAACAGCTCGGGCAGCCGCCCCTCGGCCGGCCCCGCCGCCACCAGCAGCGGCAGGCCGAGCAGGGCGTGCCCGCCGCGGCGGGCCAGCGAGCGCGCGCCGCGCACCACCGCGGCCACCCCCGCCCCGGCGAAGAGCACGGCGAGCTCCGGCGCCCCCATCAGGTACGCCGCGAGCGCGGCCGCCGCGAGCAGCGCCAGCCAGCGCGACGCGAGGACCGTCCGGCCCAGGCCGACCAGCGCCCACACGATGATCGCCACCACGACCGGCACGACGCCGTACAGGAGCGACTCGACGGCAGGCGTGTCGCCGTACTCGACATAGGCCCAGGCCAGCGCGGCCACCATCAGCGCCGCCGGCAGGATGAAGCAGACGCCGGCGAGCACCAGGCCGCGCCCGCGTGCCCGGTCGTGCCCGAGGTGGATCGCGAGCTCGGTCGAGTTGGGGCCGGGGATCAGGTTGGTCGCGCCCATCAGGTCCGCGAACCGCCGGTCGGTGACCCACCCGCGGCGGCGGACCAGCTCCTCGCGCATCAGCGCGATGTGGGCGACCGGGCCGCCGAACGCGATCAGCCCCAGTCGGAGGAAGACCGAGGCCACCTCCCGCGTCGAGCCCGCGGGCGCCGGGGACACGGGACGTCAGGTGACGGTCATGCCGCCGTCGACCGCCAGCGTCTGGCCGGTGACGTAGCCCGCGGCGTCGGAGGCGAGGAAGACCAGGGTCGCGGCGAGCTCGCGGGCGTCGCCCTTGCGGCCGGCGGGGATCCGCGCCTGCTGTGCGTCGAGGTAGCCCGGGGGATAGGTGTCGGTCATCTCCGAGTCGAAGAAGCCGGGCGCGATGGCGTTGACCCGGATGCCCTTGCGCCCGGTCCACTGCTGGGCGAGGTCGCGGGTCAGGCCGATGATCCCGGCCTTGGACGCGGCGTACGCCGCCTGGGGGAGACCGGCGGTGGTGATGCCGAGCACCGAGGAGATGTTGATGATGCTCGAGCCCGGCGCCATCACCCGGCCGCAGGCCTGGGCCATCCAGTAGCTGCCGTTGAGGTTGACGTCGATCACCTGGCGGAACTCCTCCGGAGTCTCGCGGGTGGCGGGCACGGCGGTGCCGACGCCGGCGTTGTTGACCAGGATGTCGACCCTCCCCAGCTCGGCCACGGCCGCGTCGACGAGCGCCTGGCAGGACGCGGGGTCGGCCACGTCGGTGGCGACGCTGAGCGCCCGGCGCCCGGCGGCCTCCACGAGGGCCGCGGTCTCGGCGAGCCGGTCGGCGCGGCGCGCGCCGAGGGCGACGTCGGCGCCCGCCTCGGCGAGCGCACGGGCGAAGTCGACGCCCAGCCCGGAGCTGGCGCCGGTGACGACGGCGACCTTGCCGTCGAGTCGGAAGAGGTCGAGGACGGTCATGGCTGCACGCTATCGGTCGGCGTCCCGGCGCGTGCTGCCGCGATGTGGACCCGGGGAGAACGGCGACTCCGCGACTGCCTAAGGTGTGCCTTACCTATCTCGAGAGTTCCTGATGAACCGTCGTTCCCCCCGCGTCCGGTCCCTGGTGGCCGGCGCCGCCCTGTCCGCGCTGGTCCTGGCCGTCGCCGGCTGCGGCACCGACAGCGCCACCGACGCCCCGACGGCCGAGAAGCGCCAGCAGCTCTTCGACGAGCAGTGCGCAGGAACGGTCATCCCCGACCTGCCCGACCTGGAGCCGATCCCGGCCGAGGAGGGCACCGGCCAGGTCGAGACCGAGTTCGGCACCGTCGAGCTGCCCACGCACCCGAAGGCGGCGCTGGGCATGTACACCACCGACGTCGACATGCTGATCTGGCTGCGCTACCCGCTCGCCGGCAGCCAGCCGATCCGCGGCGACGGCTACAAGACGTTCCCGTGCTTCTTCCCCTACGACCCGCTCGACGGCGTGAGCACCTTCGCCAACTACCCCGACTACGACTACGAGTCGATCCTGCTGGCCGAGCCGGACTTCATCCTCAACGGCCTCGGGTACGACAAGAAGGTGGTCAAGCGGCTGCCGGAGATCGCGCCGACGTACAGCGTGGACGCCTTCGACGGCGAGAGCTGGATGACGCACTTCGAGGACACCGCGAGGGCGCTGGGGCGCAGCGAGTACTACGACGCCTGGAAGAAGATCTACGACGAGCGCGTCGCCGAGGTGCGGGCCGCGATCGGCGACGTCTCCGACGTCGTCGTGTCTCCCGTGGGCTACTGGGACGGCAAGATCCAGACCGGCTGCTACTCCGGCGTGGAGTGCCAGGTCTTCGACGACCTCGGCCTCACCATCAACGCCGCCTCGCTCGTCAACGACCGCGAGGGCGAGGCGCTCAGCGCCGAGCAGTTCGGCCAGCTCGGCGACGTCGACTACGGCTTCATGATCAAGGGCCTCGGCGAGGAGGGCCAGCAGGAGTACGACAAGACCCTCGCCGAGCTGCAGAAGAACGCACTGTGGGGCGACCTCGGCTTCGTGCAGGAGAGCCAGATCGTCACCTACGAGTGGGAGATGACCTACGGCTCGCCCAGCGGCCAGCTCGCGTTCCTCGACGTCGTCGAGAAGGCGCTGGCGACGTGAGCGCCGCCGACATCGCGATGAGCGTCCACCACGCCGAGGTGCTCGACGCCGTCGACCTGACCGACGGCATGCGGCGCGTCGTGCTCGGCGGCGAGGGTCTCGCCGGCTACCGGTCCACCGGCGTGGGCGACGAGTACATCCGGCTGCTCTTCCCGGCCGACCCCGACCAGCGTCCGGAGCTGCCCGACGTCGTCGACGGCAATCTCGACTACGGCTCGATCGACCTCGACCGGCTGCGCACCTACACCGTGCGCGACTGGGACGCCCAGGCCCGCCGGCTCACCGTCGACTTCGTCGTCCACGAGGGCGGCGTCGCCGCGACGTGGGCGCGGCAGGCGACGCCCGGCCAGGTGATCGGGCTGAACACGCCCACGGCGCTGTACGCCCCGCCCGCCGGGCTGGAGTGGCAGGTCCTGATCGCCGACTACGCGGGACTCCCGGCCGCGGTGCGGCTGGCCGAGACCACCCCCGGCGTGCCGACCCGCCTGGTGCTGGAGGTGCCCGGGCCGTCGTACCAGGTCGAGATCGCGGTGCGCCCCGACCTGGAGGTGGTCTGGGTGCACGGCGGGAACGGCCACGCGCCGAGCCGGCTGGAGGAGATCGTCCGCTCGCTGCCGCGGCCCGAGGGCCTCGGCTACGTCTGGGTCGCGGGGGAGTCGAAGGTGCTGCGCGGCGTGCGCAAGCACCTGCGGCACGAGCTCCGGCTGCCGGCGACGGCGTACAAGACCGTCGGGTACTGGATCGAGGACGCGGAGAAGTGGCGCGAGCGCTACGACAACCTCGACGAGGAGACCCGCGCGGCGCTCGACGCGATCTGGGAGAAGGGCGGCGACGAGGACG
The DNA here is from genome assembly GCF_006494775.1 of Nocardioides humi. Classification (NCBI taxonomy): domain Bacteria; kingdom Bacillati; phylum Actinomycetota; class Actinomycetes; order Propionibacteriales; family Nocardioidaceae; genus Nocardioides; species Nocardioides humi. Next base: position 5,353,919 of record NZ_CP041146.1, read on the forward strand.
ACCTGGAGGACGAGTACGACGCCCGGCTGACCGAGCTCGGGCTGTGACCTCGCCGGTGGCACCGAGGCTGCGAGGTCTGGGCTGGGCCCTCCTCGCGCTCGGGCTGCTGCTGGTGGCCAGCCTGGTGTTCGGCTCGCGGCCGCTGCCGCTCTCGGAGGTCGTCGAGGCGCTGATCCGCGACAACGGCGATCCCCACACGATCGTCGTCGAGCAGCGGATCCCGCGCACCGTCCTCGGTGTCGTCGTGGGTGCGGCGCTGGGGCTCTCGGGCGCGCTGATGCAGGGGATGACCCGCAACCCGCTCGCCGACCCCGGGCTGCTGGGCGTGGGCGCCGGTGCGTCGTTCGCGATCGTGCTCGGCGCGATCCTGTGGCCCGGGGCCGGCGCCACCACCCTGGTCTGGTTCTCCTTCGCGGGCGCCGCGCTGGTGACGGTGGTCGTCTACCTGATCGGCAACGCCGGCGGGCGCGGCCGCTCGCCGGTCACCCTGGTGCTCGCGGGGATGGCGGTCGGCTCGGTGCTCGCCGGGCTCTCCTCCCTGCTCGTGCTGTTCAACCGCCGCGCGTTCCTGGCCTCGCGCTCCTGGCAGGCCGGGTCCCTGGAGGGCGCCGACTGGGACGTCGTGCGCCAGGTCGCCCCGTTCGTCCTCGCCGGCGTGCTGGTCGCGGCGTTCGCCGCCCGCGGCCTGAACGCCGTCGCGCTCGGGGACGACGTCGCCGCGGCCCTCGGCGTGCACCCCTGGCTGGTGCGGGCGCTGGTGATCGTGGGCGTCACGGTGCTCTGCGGCGCCGCCACCGCCGCCGTGGGGATGGTCTGGTTCCTCGGCATGATGGTGCCCCACATCGCGCGCTGGATCACCGGCCCCGACCAGCGCCGGATCCTGGCGTGGTCGGCCCTGCTCGGCGCGCTGCTGATGGTCGCCGCCGACGTGGTCGGCCGGGTCGTGGTGATCCCCGACGAGATCCCGGCCGGCGTGGTCACCGCCCTGATCGGCGGGCCGGTGCTCATCGGCCTGGTCCGGCGCCGGACGGCGAGCGCGCTGTGATGGTCGTCCTGCGCCTCGGCGGGGCCCTCTCCTGGCGGGTGCCGCTGCGCACCCTCGTGACGACCCTCCTGCTGTGCGCGGCGGCCGCCGCCGCGGCGATCGCCGGACTGGCGATCGGCAAGGTGCAGATCTCCGCGATCGACGTGGTCCGCACGCTGGTCGGCCACACCACGCCCGCGCTCGAGACCGTCGTGACGGACTGGCGGCTGCCCCGCGTGCTGCTGGGCCTGCTCTTCGGCGGGGCGCTCGGCCTCGCCGGCGCGATCTTCCAGTCACTGACCCGCAACCCGCTCGGCAGCCCGGACGTCATCGGGTTCGACGCCGGTGCGTACGCCGGCGCCGTGATCACGATCATCGCCGTCGGCTCGACCGCGCTGGTCATCCCCGGCGCGCTGGCCGGCGGCATCGCCACCGCGCTCGCGGTCTACCTGCTCGCCTACCGCCGCGGCGTCCACGGCTTCCGGCTCATCGTCGTGGGCATCGCGGTCACCTCGATGCTCGGCGCGCTGACGGCGTACCTCGTCCTGAAGGCGCCGGTCGAGGTCGCCCGGATGTCCGCGATCTGGGCGGCGGGCAGCCTCAACGGGCTGACCTGGTCCGACCTGCGCGCGGGAGCGGCCACGATCGCGGTGGCGCTGGTCGTGGTCGGCTGGTCCGGCCGGCAGCTCACGGCGCTCGACCTCGGCGACGACGCCGCGGCCGCGCTGGGGGTCCGGGTGGAGCGGGTCCGGCTCGGCCTGCTGGTCGGCGCCACCATGCTCACCGCCACCGTCACGGCGCTCGCCGGACCGATCACGTTCGTCGCGCTCGCCTCTCCCCAGCTGGCCCGGCGGCTGACCCGGTCGGCGGGGATCCGTATGGTTCCGTCCGCGGCGATGGGCGGCTGCCTGGTGGTGGTCGCCGACCTCGTCGCCCAGCACGCCTTCCCCGCTCTGGTGCCCGTGGGCCTGGTCACCATCGTGGTCGGCGGCTGCTACCTGGTCTGGGTGCTGGTCGTCCAGGCGCGCAAGGAGATCCGATGACACTGCAGGCACGAGACCTGACCTTCGGCTACGCCGGCACCATGGTCGGGGAGCACGTCGACCTCACCATCGACGAGGGCTCCTTCACCGTGATCGTGGGCCCGAACGCCTGCGGCAAGTCCACCCTCCTGCGCGCGCTCTCGCGGCTGCTCAAGCCGACCGGCGGCCAGGTGCTGCTCGACGGCAAGGCGATCGGCTCGATGAGCTCCAAGCAGGTCGCGCGCCGGCTCGGCCTGCTGCCCCAGACCGCCCTCGCGCCCGACGGCATCACCGTCGCAGATCTCGTCGGCCGCGGCCGCCACCCCTACCAGTCGGCGCTGCGGCAGTGGTCGCGCGCCGACGAGGAGGCGTGCCGTGAGGCCCTCGAGGCGACCGGTACGACGGACCTGGCCGGCCGGCTCGTCGAGGAGCTGTCCGGCGGCCAGCGCCAGCGGGTCTGGATCGCCATGGTGCTCGCCCAGCAGACCGGGCTGCTGCTGCTCGACGAGCCGACGACCTTCCTCGACATCGCCCACCAGATCGAGCTCATGGAGCTGCTCACCCGGCTCAACAGGGAAGGACGCACCATCGTGGCCGTGCTCCACGACCTCAACCAGGCGGCCCGCTACGGCAGCCGCATCGTCGCCCTGCGCGACGGCGCGATCGTCGCCGAGGGCGCGCCGGCGGACGTCGTCACCGCGACCACGGTCGAGGACGTCTTCGACCTGCCGTGCAAGGTGATCGAGGACCCCGTCTCCGGCGCCCCGCTCGTCCTCCCGCTGGGCAGCCATGCCTGAGCCGACCACGCCCGAGGCGCGCGGCCTGCTGCGCGACGCCGTCACCGCCCAGCCGTGGCGGGTGACCCTCGCGACCGTCTGCGCGATCGGCCACCAGACGGGCGAGGCGCTCGTCCCGGTCGTCGTCGGCCTCGCCCTCGACCGCGGGGTCAGCGCCCGCGACGACCGGGCGCTCCTGCTCTGGCTGGTCGTGCTCGGCGCGACCTTCGCGCTGCTGTCGTACTCCTACTTCTGCTTCGACCGTACGGCGACCCGGGTGACCGCCGACGCCGAGGTCGCCCTGCGCCGCCGGGTGGCCGCCCACCTGCTCGACGTCCGCGGCGTCGGCCCGCACGAGGCGGGCTCGGGCGGCCTGGCCGAGGTCGCCTCCTCCGACGTCCGCGTGGTGGCGGACATCTCGGGGGTGCTGCAGATGTTCGCCGCCGGACTGGCGGGCATGATCGTCGCGGTCGTCGCCCTGCTCCGGATCCACGTCGTGGTGGGCGTCGTCGTCGTGGTCGGTGTCGTCGTGGTGGCGCTGCTGCTGCACCGGGTGTCCGCGCTCCTGGAGCGACGGATCGTCGCGGACCGCCAGGCCAGCGCGGAGGCGGCCGACGCCGCCTCGGACCTGCTCACCGGCCTCCGGGTGCTCAAGGGCCTCTCCGCGGAGGACGCCGCGAGCCGGCGCTTCCGGCTGGTCAGCGGCCGGGCGCTGGCCGCCGCGCTGCGCAGCGCCCGCGCGAGCGCCGGCTTCGAGGCGCTGGCCGCCCTCGCCCCGGCGCTGCTGGTCGCCGCCACGGTCGCGGTCGCCGGTGCCCTGGCCCTCGACGGGCAGCTGAGCCTCGGCGCGCTCGTCGCCGCCCTGGGCCTGGCGCAGTTCCTCGCCGGCCCGCTGCAGATGGTGGCCTACACCTTCGCCGAGCTCGCGACCGTGCGCGCCGCCGCGCAGCGGGTCGCCGGCGTGCTCGCGACCACCCCGCCGGCGTACGGCGACACGGACGTGCCGCCGCGCCCCCAGCCCATCGACGTGGACGGTGCCGTGGTCGGCCTGGCGGGCAGGACGCTCCGGCTGCGGGCCGGCGCGACGACCGGCGTCGTCGGCAGTCCCGAGCAGCTCGAGCGCCTGGCCGCCGCGCTGACCGGCGAGCCGCGTCCCGACGGCGGGCTGGTCCGGCTGGGCGGGCTGCCGCTGAGCGAGGCCGACCCGAGTGCCCTCCGCGCCGCGCTGGTCGTCGCGCCGCACGACGTCCGGCTCTTCACCGGCACCCTCGCCGAGAACGTCGACGGCGCCGGCCGGGAGCCGGGCGCGGTCGCCGCCGCCCTCGAGGCCGCGGCGGTCACCGACGTGATCGAGGTGCTCCCCGGCGGCCTCGACGCGGAGGTCGGCGAGGGCGGTCACCTGCTCTCCGGCGGCCAGCGTCAGCGGGTCGGGCTGGCCCGGGCGCTCGCCGTCCGGGCGCCCGCCCTGGTCCTGCACGAGCCGACCAGCGCGGTCGACTCCGTCACCGAGGCGCTCGTGGCCTCCCGGCTGACCGGGCTCCGCGCCGGCCTGACGACCGTCGTCCTCACGACCAGCCCGGTCCTGCTCGACGCGTGCGAGGAGGTGGTGTGGCTGACCGACGGCGTGCCCGTCGGCACCCACCACGCCCTGCTGGAGCACACCGGCTACGCGACGGCGGTGCTGCGATGAGCCAGGTCGAGAGCACCCTGATCGGCGTCGCCTCCGGGCGGACGACCCTCCGTGAGCTGCGCCGGATCCTGCGTCCCCGCGCCGGCCTCGCCGCGGGGCGGTGCTGATGATGGTCGTCGCCGCGGCGGCCGGGATCGCCGTGCCGGTCGTGATCGGCCGGGTCGTCGACGAGGTGCTCGCGCCGGGCGCCGGCGGCGGCTCGCTGACCGGCCCGGTGCTCCTCCTGGTCGCGCTCGCCGCGCTGGCGGGCGCCGCCGGCCTCGCCGCCGAGCTGCTCATCGCCCGGGTCGGCGAGCCCGCCGTCGCGGAGCTGCGCGAGGAGGTGCTCGAGCACGCCCTCCACCTGGAGTACGGCGTCGTGGAGGACTCCGGCACCGGCGACCTCCTCGCCCGGGTCAGCCAGGACGTGCGCGCCCTGGCCGACGTCGTCCGGGCGGTGCTCAGCCGGTTCGGCGGCGCCGCGATCACCCTCGCGCTGAGCCTGGTCGGGCTGGCCGTCGTCGACTACCGGTTCGCGCTGGCCGCGCTGCTCGCCGTGCCGATCCAGGTGTGGGCGACCCGCGGCTACCTGCGCCTCGCCGGCCCCACCTACCGCTCCCTCTCGCGCGCCGAGGGCGCCGAGGTCCAGCAGATCCTCGAGTCGGTCCAGGCCAGCGGCACGGTCCGCGCCCTCGGCCTCGGGGAGCGCCACCGCGACGCCGTGCTGCGCCGCGCCCTGGTGACCCGCGGGCTGCGGCTGGACGCCGTCCGGATGCGGACGGTCTTCTTCCAGCGCCTCAACCTCGCCGAGTACGTCGGCACCGGCGCCATCCTCGCGGTCGGCGGGTGGCTCGTGGCCCGCGACGCCGTGACCGCCGGCGCGGCGACCGCGGCGGCGTTGATGTTCATCCGGCTCTTCAACCCGATCAACATCGTGCTCGCGCTGCTGGAGGACGTGCAGGCCGCGGCGGCCGGCCTCGGCCGCCTGGTCGGCGTCCTGGAGTCGCCGCGGCGCGAGGTGCCGCCCGGGGAGGTGGCCGTCGCCGACCGCTCGGTCGCGTTCGCCTCCGTCGGCTTCGGCTACCACGCCGACCACCCGGTGCTGCACGACCTCTCGCTCGAGGTCGCGCCGGGGGAGCGGCTGGCGGTCGTCGGCGCGAGTGGCGCGGGCAAGAGCACCCTGGGCGCGCTGGCCACCGGCCTGCGGCTCCCCACGACGGGCAGCGTCCGCCTCGGCGGCATCGCCACCAGCGAGCTGGCGCCCGAGGCGCTGCGCCACACCGCCGCGCTGGTGACCCAGGACGTCCACCTCTTCCGCGGCACCCTGCGCGAGGACCTGCTCCTGGCCGCGCCCGACGCGAGCGAGGACGACCTCGCCGCGGCGCTCGACCTGGTCGGCGCGTCGGGATGGGTCGCGGGCCTGCCCGACGGGACGGACACCGCCATCGGCGCGGGCGGGCACCCGCTCACCGCGCTCCAGGCCCAGGAGGTCGCGCTCGCCCGGCTGGTGCTGGCCGACCCGCCTGTCGTCGTACTCGACGAGGCGACGGCGGAGGCCGGCAGCGCCGGCGCGCGCCAGCTGGAGGAGGCGATCGAGCGCGCCACCGCCGGCCGGACGACGATCATCGTCGCCCACCGGCTCAGCCAGGCCGCGCGCTGCGACCGGATCGCGGTGATGGAGCACGGCCGGCTGGTCGAGCTCGGCACCCCCGAGGAGCTGATGGCCGCGGGCGGCGTCTACGCCCGCCTGTGGGCCGCGTGGGCGCGAGGCTCCGGGGAGCCCGGATGAGCGCGGTGAGCGAGGCGGCCGTCGTGCGACGACCGCTGGCGGCGCTGTGGGAGCGCTACCGGCGCTACCGTGGCCGGTTCGTGCTGGCGATCGTGATGTCGACGGTCAACAAGGTCGCCGACGTCGTCCCGGAGCTGCTCATCGGGGCCGCGGTCGACGTCGTCGTCCGCGGCTCGGGGTCCTTCGTCGCCGACCTGCTCGGCGTCGAGTCCCGCTACGCCCAGCTGGCCTGGCTGGCGGCCATCAACCTCGCGGTCTGGGTGATCGAGTCCGCCTCGGAGTACGTCGCCGCCGTGCTCTGGCGCGGCCTGGCCCAGGGCATCGAGCACGACCTGCGGGTCGAGGCCTACGACCATGCCCAGCACCTGCACCTCGGCTGGCACGAGTCGCGGACCGCCGGCGCGACCCTCGCGACCCTCAACGACGACGTCAACCAGCTGGAGCGGATGCTCGACATCGGCATCCCCGCGATCCTGCAGACCGCCCTCAACGTGCTGCTCGTCGGGATCGTCTTCGCCGTCGCCTCCTGGCAGCTGCTGCTCTACGCCTTCCTGCCCATCCCGGTCATCATCGCCGGCTCACTGGTGTTCCAGCGCCGGCTCGAGCCGCTGTACGACGACGTCCGGGAGAAGGTCAGCGACCTCTCCGGCGCGCTGAGCGCCAACCTGGCGGGCATCGCGACGATCAAGTCGTTCACCGCCGAGGAGCGGGAGCGGGACCGGATCGAGGAGGTCTCCTCGGCCTACCGCGACACGAACCTGCGGGCGATCCGCTCCTCGGCCGCCTTCGTGCCGCTGGTGCGGATGGCGATCCTGGCCGGCTTCACCTGCACCCTGCTGCTCGGCGGCTGGGCCACCCTCGACGGCGACCTCGAGCTCGGCCTCTACTCGGTCCTGGTGTTCATGACCCAGCGGCTGCTGTGGCCGATGACCGACGTCGCCGAGGTCCTCGACCTCTACCAGCGCGGGCGGGCCTCGACCGCGCGCATCCTGGCGCTGCTGGCCGAGCCGGTGACCGTGCCGGCCGGCACCCGCGCGCTGGCGCGGCCGGTCCGGGGCCGGGTCGAGCTGCGTTCCGTCCGCGCCGGGTACGCCGACGGGCCGGACGTGCTGCACGACCTGGACCTCGTCGTGCCCGCCGGGGAGACGCACGCGATCGTCGGCCCCACCGGAGCGGGCAAGTCCTCCCTCCTGCGGCTGGTGCTGCGCTTCGACGACCCGCGCTCGGGGGCGGTGCTGCTCGACGGCACCGACGTACGCGACCTCGACTGGGACTCGCTGCGCGGCTCGGTCGGGTACGTCGCCCAGGACGTCTACCTCTTCTCCGGGACGATCGCGGACAACATCGCCTACGGCCGCCCCGACGCCAGCCGCGAGCAGGTGGTCGCCGCGGCCGAGGGGGCGGCCGTCTCGTCGTACGTCGAGAGCCTCGAGGACGGCTACGACACCTGGGTCGGCGAGCGCGGCGTCACCCTCTCCGGCGGCCAGCGGCAGCGGATCGCGCTGGCGCGCGCCCTGCTGCGCGAGCCGGCCCTGCTGGTGCTCGACGAGGCCACCAGCGCGGTCGACAACGAGACCGAGGCGGCGATCCAGAGGTCGCTGAGGGTCGCCGGCGAGAGGTGCACGACGCTCGTCGTCGCCCACCGGCTCTCGACGGTACGGCACGCCCACCGGATCTGGGTCCTCGACGACGGGCGCGTCAGCGAGGCCGGCACCCACGACGAGCTGGTCGCCCTCGGCGGTGCGTACGCCGCGCTGTGGAGCGTCCAGACGGGTGAGGGCGTCGCCTGACCGGCCGACGGCGGGAACTATCCTTCGACCGTGAGTGAATCTGACGTCCACTACGACGCGCACGCCGTCGAGGAGAAGTGGCTCCCCGTCTGGGAGTCGCTCGACCCGTTCCGGGCCGACGACGACGCCGTCACCTCGGGCGAGCGGGAGAAGCGCTACGCGCTGACGATGTTCCCCTACCCGAGCGGCGACCTGCACATGGGTCACGCCGAGGTCTTCGCCCTCCACGACGTCATCGCCCGCTACTGGCGGCTGCGCGGCTACGAGGTCCTCAACCCGATGGGCTGGGACTCCTTCGGCCTGCCCGCCGAGAACGCCGCCATCCGCAACGACGAGCACCCGGCGACGTACACCTACGCCAACATCGAGACCCAGTACGCCTCGATGAAGCGCTACGGCGTCAGCTTCGACTGGTCGCGCCGGCTGCACACCTCGGACCCCGAGTACTACAAGTGGACCCAGTGGCTGTTCCTGAGGTTCCGGGAGCGCGGCCTGGCCTACCGCAAGAACTCAGCCGTCAACTGGTGCCCCAACGACCAGACCGTGCTGGCCAACGAGCAGGTGCTGGCCGACGGGACCTGCGAGCGCTGCGGCGCCGAGGTCACCAAGCGCGAGCTGACCCAGTGGTACTTCCGCACCACCGCGTACGCCCAGGAGCTGTACGACTGCCTGGACGAGCTGCAGGCCACCTGGATCGGCAAGGTCGTCAACGCCCAGCGCAACTGGATCGGCCGCTCCGAGGGCGCCCACGTCACCTTCGACGTGGAGGGCCACGACCCGATCACGGTCTTCACGACACGTCCCGACACGCTCGTCGGGGCGACCTTCATGGTCGTCGCCGCCGACGCCGACCTGGCGCAGCAGCTGGTCGCGCCCGAGCGCGCGCAGGCGCTGGACGACTACCTCACCGAGGTCCGCAAGTCGTCCGACATCGACCGCCTGGCGACCGACCGGCCCAAGACCGGCATCGACCTGGGCGTCACCGCCACCAACCCGCTGACCGGCGAGCAGATCCCGGTCTGGGCGGCCGACTACGTGCTGGCCGACTACGGCACCGGCGCGATCATGGCGGTGCCCGCGCACGACGACCGCGACCGCGAGTTCGCCGAGAGGTTCGGCCTCCCCATCGTCCCCGTCTACACGGAGACCGACGAGGAGGGCGCGCAGCCCTACGACAAGGCCGCCGAGGTGTCGAAGGCGATCGCCGCGCTCGAGGCCGACGGCCACGGACAGGGCACGGTCAACTTCCGACTGCGCGACTGGCTGCTGTCGCGGCAGCGCTACTGGGGCGCGCCGATCCCGATCGTCCACTGCCCGTCCTGCGGCGAGGTCGCCGTCCCCGAGGACCAGCTGCCCGTCGAGCTGCCCGAGCTGCGCGGCGCCGACCTGAAGCCGAAGGGCACCTCGCCGCTGGGCGCCGCCCGCGAGTGGGTCGAGGTCGCCTGCCCCGCGTGCGGCGGTCCGGCCGAGCGCGACACCGACACCATGGACACCTTCGTCGACTCGTCCTGGTACTTCTTCCGCTACCTCTCGCCGCGCGACGACACCCAGGCCTTCGACCCGGCGCTGGCCAACGCCTGGGGGCCGATCGACCTGTACGTCGGCGGCGCGGAGCATGCCGTGCTGCACCTGCTGTACGCGCGCTTCTTCACCAAGGTGCTGCGCGACATGGGCCTGATCGACTGGGACGAGCCGTTCTCGGCGTACCTCTCCCAGGGCACGGTCATCAACGACGGCCACAAGATGAGCAAGTCGCTGGGCAACGGCGTCAACCTCGGCGAGCAGCTGGAGAGGTACGGCGTCGACGCGGTGCGGCTGACCCTGGTCTTCGCGAGCCCGCCGGAGGACGACATCGACTGGGCCGACGTCTCGCCGTCCGGCTCGGTCCGGTTCCTGCAGCGGGCCTGGCGGCTGGCGGGCGACGTGACGTCGGCGCCCGGTATCGACTTCTCCGGTGGGGATGTCGCGTTGCGCAAGGTCACCCACAGGACGATCAGCGAGGCACAGCACCTTCTCGAGTCATATCGGTTCAATGTCGTGGTCGCGCGGATGATGGAGCTCGTCAACGCCACCCGCAAGGCGATCGACGGCCCGTTGGGACAGGGGGGCTGCGGGCCCGACGACCCCGCCGTCCGCGAGGCGGCCGAGACGGTCGCGATCCTGCTGTCGCTGGTCGCGCCCTACACCGCCGAGGAGATGTGGGAGCGGCTGGGCCACGCGCCGACCGTCGCCGCCGTGTCCTGGCCGGTCGTCGAGCCGGAGCTGCTGGTCGAGGACGCCGTCACCGCCGTCGTGCAGATCCAGGGGAAGGTGCGCGGCCGACTGGAGGTCGCGCCGGACATCAGCGAGGCGGACCTGGAGTCCGCCGCCCTCGCCGACCCGGCGGTCGTCAAGGCCATCGACGGCCGCGAGGTCCGCAAGGTCATCGTCCGGGCGCCCAAGCTCGTCAACATCGTCGTCTGAGTCCGAACCGTCAGCGATCGGGCCCCGAGGCGCTAGCCTCAGCGACATGTCGATCGTCGTGGTCACCGACTCCACCTCGACCGTCCCGGCGGAGGTCGCGGAGTCCAGCGGGGTCCACGTGGTCCCGCTGCAGGTGGTCATCGACGACGACGTCTACGACGAGGGCGCCGAGGAGGTCACCCCCGAGCGGCTCGCCGTCGCGCTGAGGGAGAAGCGCGCCGTCAGCACCTCGCGGCCCGCCCCCGCGGTCTTCGCCGACCTGTACGCCCGGCTGGCCGAGGAGGGCGCGAGCGAGATCGTCTCGATCCACCTCTCCGCCGAGGTGAGCGGCACCTTCGAGTCGGCCCTCGTCGGCTCCCGCCAGGCGCCGGTGCCGGTGACCTGCGTCGACACCCGGCAGGTCGGGGTCGCCACGGGGTACGCCGTCGAGTCGGCCCTCGACGTGATCGGGGCCGGCGGCACGGCGGCCGAGGCGGCCGAGGCCGCGCGCTCGCGGGCGGCGGAGGCCACGTCGCTGTTCTACGTCAACACCCTCGAGTACCTCCGCCGCGGCGGCCGGGTCGGCGCGGCCGCCGCCGTCTTCGGCGGCGCGCTCGCGGTCAAGCCGCTGCTCGGCATCGTCGACGGCGTGATCTCGCCGCGGGCCAAGGTCCGCACGGCCGCCAAGGCCATCGCCCGGCTGGAGGCGTTGGCGCTGGAGGCGGCGGGGGAGCGCTCGGTCGAGGTGTGCGTCGCGCACCTGGCCGCCGAGGAGCGGGCGGCGGCGATGGCCGCGCGGCTGGCCGAGGAGCTCGGCGAGCGGCTGGTGCCGGCCTGCTCCGGGGAGCCGGTGCGGTGCGTCGAGCTCGGCGGCGTGCTCGGCGCGCACGTCGGTCCGGGCATGCTCGCGATCTGCGTCGCGCCGGCGCTGCCCTGAAGGGCCCGACACGCTGCCGGCCACCGCGGTCGAGGTCATGGTGGTGCGCGGTCCGTCGGCGGCCGCGTGGCAGTGGCTCTCGCCGCTTCGCTCCCTCTGGCCCCAGGATTCACAAGGGGCGACCTCGTTCGTCCACAGGGCCGGGTCGGGTGGCCGGTCCTCCACAGGCCGCGCCGGCGCCGGGGCGGAGGGTCGCCCGGAGTCCTTAGCGTGCCGCCATGTCCGTACGACGCCCCGCTGCCCGCCCCGACCCGCCCGGTGCCGACGCCGCCGCGCGCCGACTGGCGCTGATCGCGGCCGACCTCGGCGTCACGGCGCCCACGGTGCCGGCCGCCACCGCGCCCGCGCTGTCCTCCGTGTCCTCGGGGCCTTCGGTGTCGTCGGCGCCGTCGGTCCGGGGGCCCGAGGGCGCGGCCGAGCCGTGGTGGGCCGACCACACCCGGGTGGCCGCTGCGGTGGACGAGGCGGCCTCGCCGGTCACGCCGGAGCCGGTGCCTCCCGAGCGCGCCCGCTCCGAGCCTGCGCCTGAGGTGGGGGAGAGGGCTCCCGCCCTGCCCCGGCCGGGGCGCCACGCCGCCCGCGGGCGACGCGAGCGACCGGACGCCCGCGTCGTGCTCGCGCCCCTCGCCGACCGTCTGCCGGCCCTCGGCACGGCACAGGTCGCGGTCGTCGCCATCGCCGTCGCGCTGGGGCTCGCGGTGACCACCTGGTGGGTGCTGCGCGACCGGACCCAGCCGCTCGCGCCGGTCGCCGCGGAGCCGACCGCGCCGCTGGTCGCGGCCACCGGCGCCGACCCCGCGCCCGCGGCCGGCGAGGCGTCGGCGCCGGCCACGACGACGGAGACCGTCACCGTGGACGTCGCGGGCAAGGTGCGGCGTCCCGGCATCGTCGTACTGGAGACGGGGGCGCGGGTCACCGACGCGCTCGAGGCCGCCGGCGGTCCACGCAAGGGCGTCGACCTGACCTCGCTCAACCTGGCCCGCGTGCTCGTCGACGGCGAGCAGATCGTGGTCGGCGCCCCGGCGTCGGCGGCGGCGCCGTCCGGGACGTCGGGCGCCGGCGGTGCCGGTGCAGGTGCGCCCGGCGGTGCGCTGGTCAACCTCAACACCGCCGGCCAGGCGGAGCTCGAGTCGCTGCCCCAGGTCGGTCCGGTGACCGCGCAGGCGATCATCGCCTGGCGCGAGGCCCACGGCGGGTTCACCCGCGTCGACGAGCTGCTCGAGGTCGACGGGATCGGCGCGAAGACCCTGCAGCGGCTGACCCCGCACGTGACGGTGTGAGGGGGCGGAGATGACGCGACCGGGAGTCGGATCAGGGGGCGCCGAGCAGGGCCCGGTGCAGCACGGCGATCAGCTCGCCGCGGGTGATCATGCCGACCAGCCGGGCGTCGTCGTCGACCACCGGGACGTTCTTGTACCCCTCGGTGGTCATGATCGGCACCAGGTCCGCGACGGGGGTGTCGGCGGGGATGGTGGTGACGTCGGGCCGCATGATCGAGTCGACCGACTCCAGCTCGACGATGTCGCGGGTGAACAGGTCGATGATCGACACGACGCCGATCACGTGCCGCCCGTCGTCGACGACCGGCAGCGTCTTGACCTGGCGCTGCACGAGGAGGGTCCGGGCGCGGTAGATCGACTCGAACGGGTGCACGACCGCCACGTCGGGGTTCATGATCCGGGAGACGGGGATCGAGCCCAGCCGCCGGTCCAGGGCGTGGGTCTCGGCGTCCCGCACGATCGAGACGATGTCGGCCGGCAGGACGTCGAGCCGGTCGGCGAGGCGCTTCATCGCCTCCTCGACGTCGGGGGTGGTGATGCCCAGCGCGGCGGCCGCGGGCGAGGCGGCGGCGGGAGCCGCGGGGCGGTGCGGGTACCTCCGCCCGCTGAGGTTGTTGACCGCGACCGCGACGAGCAGCAGCACGACCGTGTTCACCGCGACCGGGGTGAGCACGAACAGCGCCCCCTGCTCGTGGATGGCCGGGGTCGCGGTCGCGGTCAGGAGGGCGCAGGCGCCGCCGGGCGGGTGGAGGCAGCCGAGCAGCATCATCACGCCGATGGCCGCGCCCACGCCCACGGCCGCCGCGAGCAGCAAGTCGTCGACCAGCCAGTGCGCCCCCAGGCCGATCGCCGTGGAGATGACGTTGCCGCCGAGCACCGGCCACGGCTGGGCGAGCGGACTGGCCGGGACCGCGAACAGCAGCACCGCGCACGCTCCCATCGGGGCCACGATGAACGGCAGGAGCTCGGGACCGCCGGGGACGGCGCGCGCCGTCGCGCCGGCGACGGCGATCCCGACCAGGGCGCCGAGCGCCCCGCGGGCGAGCTCGGGGGAGCTGTAGCGGTTCACCCCCGGAACTCTAGGAGTCCGCTGGACGATCTCGCCTGCTCCACGCCGCGACGCACGCACGCTGGCGGCGTTGCCGCGCCGTCGCACGCGCCTCGCGACGTTCGCGACGGCGACACCGACCAGCACACTCCTCGACGACCCGGCCCCGACCTGCGGATGCCCCTCCTGGGCGCGGCCGCCTGGCTGGGCGCCATCGCCACCCAGCGCTCCGGCACGGCCGCGTACGCCGGCCTCGCGGTCGCCGCCGGCCTCGTCTGGCTCCTCGGCCCGCGGCTGCCGCCCGGGCGGACCCGGCTGCTGCTCGCCGCCCTGCTGATCGCGGCCGCGGCCGTCACCGGCGCCGTCCTGCGCCACGACGCGGTGCGGGGCTCGCCCCTCCGCGACTTCGCGGCGATGCGGGCCACGGCCGAGGTCGTGGGGACGGTGGTGTCCGATCCCCGGGCCATCCAGGGGCGGTCCGGGCCGCAGGCGGTGCTCCGGCTCCGCGTGCGGGAGGTGACCGCCCGCGACCGGCACCTGCGCACCGGCGGGACGGTCGTCGTCATCGGCGTCCCCGGCTGGAACCGGGCGGAGCTGGGCGAGCGCGTGCTGGCCCGAGGACGCCTGACCGTGTCCGACGACCCCGGTACGGCGGCGCTGCTCACGGGCGCCCGCGACCCGGTCCGGATCCGCGGCCCCGACCCGTGGTGGCGCGCCTCGGCGGTGGTCCGCGCCTCGATCCGCCGCGCCGTCGCGCACCGCCCGCCGGAGCAGGCGGGCCTGGTGCCCGCGCTGGTCGACGGCGACGACGCCGGGCTGCCGCCGGACATCAAGCAGGACTTCCGGACCACCGGGCTGACCCATCTCACGGCGGTGAGCGGCACCAACCTGACCCTGGTCGTGGGCTCGCTGCTGCTGGTCGCGCGGGCGGTCGGAGTCCGGCGGCGCTGGCTGGCCGTGGTCGGCCTGGCCGGGATCGCCGGGTTCATCCTGCTCGCCCGCACCGAGCCCAGCGTGCTCCGGGCGGCGGTGATGGGCACGGTCGGCCTGTTCGCGTTCGGCCCGGACGGCCGTCGCCGCGGCCTGCGCGCCCTCGGGTGGCCGTGGCCGGCCTGGTGCTGGTCCAGCCGGACCTCGCGGTCGCGGCGGGGTTCGCGCTGTCGGTGCTCGCCACCGCCGGGATCGTGCTGCTCGGGCCGCCGCTGAGCCGGGCGCTGGCCCGCTGGCTGCCGGGCGGGGCGGCCGAGGCGGTCGCGGTCCCGACGGCGGCCCAGCTCGCCTGCACGCCCGTGATCGCGGGCCTGTCGGGCGAGGTGAGCCTGGTGGCGATCGGCGCCAACCTGCTGGCCGGGCCGGCGGTCGCGCCGGCCACCGTCCTCGGGCTCGTCGGCGGGCTGGTCGGCCTGGTGTGGCCGTGGGCCGGCCGGCTGTGCGGGACGGTCGCGGGATGGAGCGTCGGCTGGATCGTCGCCGTCGCCCGCCATGCGGCCGCCCTGCCCGGCGCCGCGATCGGGTGGGGGAGCAGCGCGCCGGCGATCGGCCTGCTGAGCCTGCTGTGTGTGCTGCTGGCCGTGGCACTGCCGCGGCTGGTCCGGCACCGCACGGTCGGGGCGGCCCTGCTCGCGCTGGTGGTCCTGGTCGTGCTGGGCGTGCCCGGCCGGCTGTGGTCGGCCCTGGTCGCGGGCGACTGGCCGCCGCCGGGCTGGGTGCTGGTCGCCTGCGACGTCGGCCAGGGCGACGCACTGGCGCTGGCAGTCGGGAGACGGGCCGCAGTGGTCGTCGACGCCGGCCCCGACCCACGCGCGGTCGACGGCTGCCTGGACCGGCTCGGCGTCGAGCGGGTGCCGCTGGTGGTGCTCAGTCACAACCTCCCAAGGTGTACAAGCCGCACTACGTCAAGCGCGCTGCCCGCTGTGACTCGGCGGCACGTTTCACCGTCGTCGCGTACCACCTACCGCCGTTCGAGGTAGGCACCCCCTCGTCGTTCAGGTCGTCCGCGATGCGCCCGAACGACGCTCCCGCCGCACGCGCAGCGAGGATCCTTCGCAGAGTTGCCTCCGAGTGCTGGACATGAGTTCCCAGTTCGACCCCTTGTGCCTTGAGCTGAGCGAGCGCTTCACGGGTTCGGAGGCTAGTCAGGTCGCGCTCGACCTCCGCGAACGCGGCTTGGACAGCACGCGCCATCTTGGAGAACGGGTTGGCGGGATCCACCTCAGGCATGTTGAGCACGACAAGTTGCCACCCCTGACGGTCGGCCAGCTCGACCGCCTGCAGAAAGTCCAGGAGGGAGCGTGAGACTCGATCCACCTTGGTAGCCACTAGCACGGTGGCAGGGTCGTTCTTGTCGGCCAAGCGCCGGAGTGCCTCTTGGTAGCCGGGCCGGCGAGTGTGCTTTGCGGTCAGTCCCTCGTCGGGGACAATCTCGAGTTGCCATCCGCGGGCTTGCGCCTCGCGCTCGAGTTGGTCCCGCTGTGCGTCGAGACCCAAGCGACTGTCGGCCTGCTCGGCGGTCGAGACGCGTACGTACCCGAGGGCAAGTGGAGAACCTGCCGGTGTGCTCATTGGGTCCGCCCAGTGGCTCCGTGCGCGCACGGAGCCTTACGCGCGAGGTGGGCGGCGGCGCTGGCTAGGGTTCTTTGCATGGTCCTGCGTCCTCCAGAGACGTGGTTCCTAGGCCGTAGTCGGTGTTGGCGCACCAGCTGCGGCCGATCTGTCTTTCGGTACTAGTGACGCTGACGAGCGTTACCGCTACGCGACTGACGTTGCCGTTATGCGGCCTCGGCGTGTTCGGTTCGGGTGTGCGCCTCCAGTCGGCGCCAGGCCTTGCGCGCGTTGCGACGGGTGACACTGTTCGGCGGATGCCCCATCGGCCTGCCGACGTGCCAGCAAGAGCAGTGGGGGCAGAGGTAGACGAGCCACTGCCGGCGCCCTGTCCGCGAGAGCCATGTCAGCGCTGCGTCCTCGGTCGAATAGGTCCGTTTCCGTTGGCACACGTACCACCGCAACAGGTCATCCCCCGAGGGCATCGGGGTGCGTCCTGGCCGCGGTTCGACGGCGGCCGTCATTCGCCCTGAGGACCGTTGGTTAGGAACTCTTCCACCTGATCCACGGTCAGCCCGGGGCCGGCCACCACCTCGTCACCGCGGACGATGGTGAACGTCCCGAAGTCCAGTGCGCGAGGGTCGCGGCGGGGCGACTTGTTGAGCCGCAGCCCCTGGCGGTCGGCCATCCGTCGCAGGCGGTTCTCTCGCACCTTCTCGGCCGTCACGCGGCGGCCTGGAGGTAGGCGGGGGTGCCGGCGTACTTGCGGCCACGGCGAGCGCTGGGAAGGTGGGCGACCGTCGCGTCGGGCTGGCACTCGCTGTCCGGCTTGCTGGTGGCTCGAGCCGGCTCGGGGCCGACAGTGGCGAGGATGGCAAGCGCGAGCCGGCGTGCCTCGCCCTCGGTCATGCAGCAGTCGCGGGCCGCGGTGTCGCTGTTCGGTTCCATCGCCAGGAGGTAGATGCCGCCGCGGGTCTGGACGACCTCCACGGTGGTGTTGTTCTCGTCGCTGAGCGTTGCCGGGATCAGGGCCACCGGCTCCCACGTGTCGTTGTTGTTCATGGGTGGAACGCTACGCCCGGTGATGCTGGAAGATCAACCCCAAAGCGATGCTTAAAGCAATGTTTGGAGACATGCTCGAACCTGCGCGCGTAGCGGTATAGCTCTACGCATTAGGTACGCGAAGCCCTCTATAGACACCCCACAAGACGCCGCAATAGCGTCACAGCATGAGCGCCGACGAACCCCTAGAAATGCCCGACAGGAGGCGAGCCGAGCACTCCACCCTGACCCCAGAGCAGAGGCGCGCGCGGTCCCGGAAAGCGGCCTTGAAGCGCGGTGCCGATCGTGCGCCACGGCCGCCGGAGAGGTCGCCGTCCACCCGTCGCCCAACGGGCCATAGCGCGATCACTTCGAGGGCCGTCGCTCGCGCGCACAACGGCACTCCTGTGGCGGATGCTTTCGGACTCGCAGATTCCTGGTCGTTCACCCTGACCGCCGAACGCAAGTCACCCCGCACCATCGAGGCGTACATGCTCACCGTCGATCTGTTCGCGCGGTGGATGCTCACCCAAGGCCACGCAGTGGATGACGTGCGCGACGTGACGCCCGAGCTGGTGCGCGGCTGGTTCGCCCACCTCGCCGCCACCCGCAGCGCAGAGACCTGCCGAACCCGCTACGTCGCCCTCCGACAGTTCGTGAAGTGGTGCCTAGCCGAGGGCGAATTCTCGCACAACCCGATGGCCAACATCGTCCAGCCGACCAGCGTGCCGAAGACGACGGCGCCACTTGCCACCGCGGACCTGGCCAAGCTCATCAACGACTGTGCCGGCCGCGACTTCGCATCCGTGCGGGACCGCGCCATCTTCATGACGTTCGCGGACACCGGGGCCCGGCTTAGCGGGGTGGCGGACATGAGGGTGTCGCAGTTGGACCTGCGTGAGCGCACCGGCTGCGTCATCCTCAAGGGCGGCCGTGAGCTGACGGTGCCGTTCGGGGTGAAGACCGCTGCCGCGCTCGACCGCTACATCAGAGCGCGGCGACGGATGGCGTATGAGGGTATGGACTGGTTGTGGCTCAGCTCGACCAACAAGGGCCGGCTCACCAAGAACGGCATCTATCAGATGATGCGCCGCCGAGCCGATCGCCTCGGGATCTACCTGCATCCGCACCTGTTCCGGCACAGCTTCGCTCACGTGTGGCTCGAAGGCGGCGGAACCGAGGGGGACCTGATGGCGTTGCTTGGGTGGTCGTCGCGGCAAATGGTCGATCGGTACGCGGCAGCGACGCGTGCTCAGAGGGCCCGGAAGGCGTACCAGTCTCGAGCGCCGATGGACACTCTCTGACTGCTCGCCTGCGCCTCCCTGCGCGGCCGGCAGCTCGTCACGGGGACGGAGAGGCCTGGAACGACAGAAACGCCCCACAGTGCGCCGTTATGGCAGCCCTGTGGGGCGTTTCTGCGGGGTGAGGTCACGTCGGCCGCTGGAGTCGGTCTACGTCGGCGTGTACCGCTTCCGCGCAGCTCCAGAGGTCCGGGTACCGGCGGGCAATACTTGCGGCCGACTCACCACCATCCGCAGCGCGTTCAAGGATCCGCAGCCGCACCGCATCCAGTCCGGGGAGCGCGGTCACGAACCCAGCTCCTTGCTGATCGCAGTGGCGATGATCTTGCCGACAGTCTGACGCTCAGCGGCCAGCGTGTTCTCCAGCCACTTCGCCTGACCCTTCCCGTGATGGTTGAGAGTCATGTCCTCGTGCTGCTTCACGGCGTACGGCGTGTCGTAGGAGACGACCCCGCGGACACCCTTCGCCGTCGGTCCCACGACCGTGGCGCCAGAACGCTCCAGGGTGCCCTCGTCGTGCGGCACGTGCTTGTTCGCCTCGCTGAGGACGTGTTCGACGGCGAGCGTCACTCCCTTCGTGGCGCCCTCGCGGACGCCACGAAGGGCCTTGCTCACGTCGATCTTGACGACCACTCTTGCTCTATTCGCCAAGGATCAACCCCCAGTCCGGACCAACAGGCCCAATCGCTCAGCCAGCACCGAGGACGACTCACCCGGCTGCTGATACACAGCACCGATCAACGGAGCAGCCCGCGGCGTAGGCGTCGCACCAAGCTGGCTCTTGTCCTTCTTGGACTTGCCGTTGCCGCCCTGACTCTGACCCTGAGGCTTCACCGACCCCGACACGTCCACCGCGACCTTGAGCGCCTTCGACAACGCCGCAGCCATCTGTGTACCGATCTGTGTAGCCACCGACTCCAGGTACGCCGCCTGCGACGCCAGACCGTTGGCGGTGCCCTGCGCCATGTCCACGCCAGCCTGATACAGATGCTTGGACGACTCGCTAGCCAACGCAGCCGAAGCGGTCTTGATCTTCCCCTGCAGATCACCGATCGCGGCAATGGACTCGTCGTCCTTCACCAGTGCGTCAGCGATCGCGCCGGCCCGGTCCACGCCGTCCTCCAGCATCTGCTGGTACGAGTCGTCGTCCAGGCCCTTCGCGAGCAGGGTCTGCATGTTCTCGCGGAACCTCTCGATAGCGTCGTACCGAGCCTGCAGCCCGGCCACAATGCCCTTGGCGTCGGCCGCGCCCTCAGCCGCCGCAGACAGCGACGCGTACGAAACCGACGAGTCGTAGACGTTGGCGTAGAAGTCGTCCCGCAGCTTGATCGCTGCTTCCAGTTCCCCGGTCGCCTTCTCGATCTTCGCCGCAACCTCAGACCGCTGAGCAGCGATCTTGAGGCCCTTCTGGTACTGGGCCTTGACAGCCTGCTCGACACGCGCCAAGCGCTTCTTGCCCAGCTTGTCCGTCACGTCCCGCAGCAGCTTCTTGAGGTTCGGCACCTCGTCGTTGATCCCGTCGATCAGGCCGCGCAGGATGAGGCGGCCGTTCTTCCGGAGGATCTTCTTGTCCGTGGACGGCGGGCCCTTCCACGAGGTCAGCTTGCCCGTGATTTCCTTGAGCTTGCCCTTGAGAGCACCGATCTTGTCGGTGATCCCGTCGATCAGGCCGCCGATGATCTTCCGGCCGGCGTCGCGCAGGATCGAGCCCAGGTCACCCAGGGCGCCGAGGATCTTGCCCGGGATCCCGTTCACGAAATTCAGCAGCGCCTGCGCCTTCTGGCGGGCAGAGTCCCGCATGGCGCCGAACCAGCCGGCGACCTTCCCGGGCAGCGCGGCCAGGCCGCCGATAGCGCCCTTGACGCCGTTGATACCAGCCGACACAGCCGACTTGATCGCAGACCAGACCTTGCCCGTAACAGACTTGATCTTGTCCCAGTGCTTGATGATCAGCCCGGGCCCGGTGAAGTTGAGGAAGATGTTCTTGAGGAACCCGAACGCCTTCACCACGGCGTCCTTGACCGCTCCGAAAGCGGTCACGGTGGCGGACTTGATCGCCTCCCAGGCGCTGATCACGATCGCCCGGAACGTGTCCGACTTTTTCCAGGCGATCACGAGCCCAGCCACGAGGCCCGCAAGGGCGAGAACTACCCAAGTGATCGGATTGGCCAACAGAGACGAGTTGAGCGCCCACTGAACGGCCGTCCACACCTTGGTGGCAGCGCTGATCAGCTGCGTCTGCATCAGCCACTTAGCCATGCCGCCGGCAGCAGAGACAGCCATCACCGCTGAATGAGCCGCCGTCACAGCCGTCAAGGCGCCGATCACCGACGCGAGGACGATCGCGACCGTCTTATGCTCCTGGAGGAACCCAGTCACCGACTGGACAGCCGACCCCGCGGTCTCCAGTGCCGGGCCCAGCGAGGTGGACAGAGAGCCCGTCCAGTCCTCCAGGACAGGCAGCACCTTGCCGCCCACCAGATCAACCAGCCCGGTCTGGATGCCACGCGTGAACTTCTTGAGGTTCGTAGACGCGTTGCCGCCCATGGTGTCGCTCATGCGGGACGTGGCGCCCTGCCAGTCCTTCATCCCCTTGCCGCCCGTCTTGAGCGACTTGAGGAACTTCGGAATGTCCTTGGTTCCCAGATCCTCGAGCGGGGTCCCGAACAGCGCCAGAGCGGCCTGCGACTGCGCCGCGGGGTCCTTCACGGACACCAGCGCGGACACAACCTTGTCGAACGCCCCCGCCGCCCGGTCGCCACCGGCCAGGAGGTCCACGCCCACCTTGTCCGCGTCCAGGCCCACAGCCTTGAGCGCGTCCGTGGTCGCCGTGGAGCCATCCGTGGCGCGGATGGTGAACTCCTTGATTGCATCGCCCATCTTGTCGATGCCGTACATGCCCTTGCCGGCCGACTGAGTGAGCAGCGCCATCGCCTGCGGACCCTTGATGCCCAGCTGGCTGAAAAACTGCCCATACTCGTCTGCGGCGTCCAGCACATCCTCACGGAGCTGGACCGGGACCTTGGACATCGCCTTAGCCAGCATGTCCATCGCGGACACGCCGTCCTTGGCCAGCCCGTTCGACATCATGTTGCCGGCGACCTGGCTCGCCCGCACCACGTCCACCTCCATGGCGGACGACAGCGCCAGCGCGGCCTCAGTGGTCTTCCGCAGCTCGCCCTCAGAGGCGTTCCGCATGCCCTTGATCGAGGACATGACCGCCTCCACGGCGGAGTCAACCTCCGCAGCCGAGTCGCCCCAGGCGTCCGCGAACAACTGCCCCGACACCTTGCCGGCGCGGGCCGCTGCCTCTTCGGTGAGGTCGAGAGCCGCCACCACCCGGTCCCGGGAGGGCTCCATGTTGATGGCGCCCACAACCCCCGCTGCCAACGCGCCTCCGGCCGTGGCGCCCACGACAGCAAGAGTCTTACCCCACGCGCCGCCCTTGTTCTTGAAGAACCCATCGAGCCAGCCGGCGGCCTTCTCGGCGGGACCAGTCTCAAGGTCCACGTACCCGAGCAGGCCACCAATGGACATGGTCACGGCGTCCCCTTCCCGAGGCTGTCAAGCTCAGCGATCGCCTGCGCTCGGATCGCTTCGGGCGCGTGACTGGCGAACAGGCACGTAGCGGCCACCATCTGCTCAAGCAGACGCGCGAGATCCGGCCCGTCGGCCGTCGCGGCGTACGCGTTCAGCAGACGACCCGCCGCAGCAGCGTCACCCCGTGCGCCGGCCTGCACGATGCGCGCCGCAGTGGAGCGGGCATCATGCGAGACCTTGGGACGGGGGAGCTTTCTTCGGTTACTCATCGCATTCCCCCTGCGGCTTCGTTCGTTCGCGAGGCCCCACGGAGTCGGGCGGCCTGGATCCCGATGAACTTGACGGTCGCCATGAAGCCGTTGGGGATCAGCTCGAGCCAGGTCACAGACGCACCCGGTCGTCTGCCGGAAGCGTCTTCATCGCGTCCTGCAGCACCTTCCGGAGAGACGCCTCCAGCGTGGCGCTGGTACTCCGCTCCAGGTGCCACACGGTGGCGTCGTCTACGCGGGCCACCAACGTGGAGCCGGACCTGCCGAAGAACGAAAGCCCTTCCAGGTCTTCGCCCCACGGCGGGACCTGGAGGTCGTTCGCGCGTCTCGCCAGCGCCGTCGCCTGCTCGTCGTACGCGCGGACGGCGGTCAGGTACTTCGTGAACGCCCCGGCGATGGTCTTGGCCGCCGCCTTGGCCGCCGTACTGCCCTCCCTCAGTGGATCAGTGGGAGCCACGGCCGCCACGTCCTGATGCAGCGCCTGAGCAGCCAGGGAGCGCGCCTCTCGCGCCTCCCGGGCCTCTCTGCGCCGCTTGCCCTCAGCCTGGAGCCTGAGGAAGTCGCAGCGGGATCGGGCCTCGGTGATCTGCTCGTGCGTGATCTGGTCGTCACCGTCCAGCACCCGCTGCTCCAGCTGGTATGCGTGGGCCTCCAGGTCGTGGGCCCGCTGCTCCAGCGCGGCGGCAGTCGTCTTCTTGTCGGTCGTCATGATGCTCAATTCGGTAGTCGTCGTTGTCTGATGCGCCGGGCGGCGCTTAGAGGTGCCCAGCGCCGCGGGACTCGATGCGCGCCAGGGCAGTCAGCCGATCCGCCTCACGGCTCAGGCGCTCGTACTGCTCCGGATAGTCCGACAGCAGGTAGGCAAGCTCCTGCCGAGTGAGCCTCGCGAAGTGCGCGCCAGTGAGGTCCGAGCCGTCACCGATCAGCTCAACCATGCCCAGCACGGCAGTAGCTCGCTGCCTGGACTCGTGGCTGGCATACGGGTTGTCGAGCGTGGCCTGTGCCGCTCTCGCGGTGCCGTTGTCGAGGGTCATGCAGCGGTCCTTTCAGAACCAAGAGGGATAGAGACAGGTGGCGTCGCTCGCATCGACGCCACGGCCACGACAGCGCCAGGCATGCCGGACCGCAGACACCCCCGCCACAAACAGGGGCATCCGGCGAGAGCACAGAGCACGTTCGCTCCGGGATTTTCTTCCTGGACGCGCGTGCGTGTGCGCGAGGGCTATCGGCGGCGTTGCTGTCCGGGTGTCCGGGTGAGGCCGATGCCTTGTTCGACTACTGCGAGGTGTTGACACGCGACCAGCACCAGGCGGGCGTGTGCGGGGTTGGAGGTGACCTGTTCAGCGATGTTGGCGCGGACTTCGTCCATGGGGGTGCGGAGCAGGCTCCGCAGGTCGGCGCCGGAGCCTGCGGCGAGAACGCTCAGCACCTGGCTGTCGTTCAGCTTTCGCATCGCGCGCTGCGCGAGTGCTACCGCTTGCTCGTCGGTGAGAGCCGCAAGCCGCTCTTCTCGTTGTCGTCTGAGCTTGCGACCGGCCACCTGTGATTCCTCGTTTCGTTGTCGAACAGCAGAGCCCGGACAGGCACAACCTGTCCGGGCTCTACGTGGTTGGGGGAGCGGGGTGCCGCAGGACCCTGCGGCCGGGGAAGGGGCTCAGGTGCCCGCCGCTGCCAGTTGGTCGTCCTCGATCCCCTGGCAGTGGTAGAGGTTCCGGGAGTCCTCCCAGCGGTGCCGGACGTGCGGGTCGCGGTCCTGGCACTGCATCAGCGTGGCGCGCTTGGCCGCGGGACGACTGCGCCCGACCAGGGAGCGCCACTCGTCTAACGGGATGGTCTTGACCATCGCCACCGGGTTGCGCCACGGCCTGCCAGCATCTTCTGCGCGGCGGCGCTTGTACCTGATCGCCGCAGCACACGCCGCGGGGTCCTCGTCCAACTCGGCGGCGAGCCATGTGGCTAGATCGTCCATGTGATCCTCCGTGCCTGCGGGTTCATCAGGGGTTCGCAGGGGTTCGGTCCGTCTCCCGGTAGGGGGGTGTCCGTCTCCCGGTAGGGGGGTGTCCGTCTCCCGGTACTGTCCGGTCGGGATCGTCAGCTGGTACCGAGCGGACTCCTTGAAGGTCGCCGGCACCGTCTCCAACAGCCAGCCGTCTGACTCAAGCCCGTTCCGCGACTCGTGCCATGCCGTCTTTCCCATCCCGGTCCGCTCAACGCCGCGGGCGGTCGCCACCCACACCTGACTGGTGTTGCCGTCGCCTGCATGATCTGCGAAGCACAGAGCAGCAAGGCGGCGGTGCGGCTTGAGGTCGGACGACCACACCGCGTCGCGGTACTCGTTGCGGTCGCGAGCCGGGCGACCCGCCACCTTCACACTGCCTCCGCAGTCGGCACGACTGCGGCAAAGCTCCCGTCGTCCAAGGGCGCCAGCCAGCCCTTGGCTACCAGATCGTTCATGACGGCTTCGTACTCAGTGGCGCTGACCCCCAGGTGGCGGCAAGCCTGAGTGACGGTCAGCGAAGTTGTGTCACCGTCTCCGAACCGGATCACGACGACGCTGTCAAGGCCGGTCATCAAGCCACCCCTGCGGCAATCGGGCGAATCAGAGTCGCGGCGTCGGATTCCTTCACGCGGATGCGGGAGCCAACGAGGTAGCCAGGGATCGCGCCACTGGCGATTCTCCTTCTGATTGTCCTGACAGAGACCCCCAACTCATCGGCAAGGGCCTGCTGGCTGAGGTATCGAGGGCGCGCAGTTGGCATGGCTGATCGCCACCTTTCGGGGTTCGACGCGGAGCGGGCGTGCTCAACGCATCGGGATACAAGTGAGCCCCTGACCGCGACTGAGGCCAAGGGCTCGACGTGAGAGTCAGCCAGGAAAGGCGACCGTGACATCAACACTAGGACACTACGCGCGTATTACGCAAACCTGGCCGGGACAGCGGCGTCCTGGGGTGTGCACCCCTGTCCCCGTTTGCGGGCGAAGTTCAATCAGCGTTCGCGCGAACACGGTTGCGTAACGCCAACGGTCCGACTCGCCACTGTCGTAACGGTTAGGAACGTCGCCGTTACGACAGTGGCTATGAGGTGAGCCCGCTCACTCCTTGGGCGGCACAAGCACATGCCCACACCTCGGACACACCACCCCCTGATACGGCGCCCCGAACAACGGCGGATTCCCCGGTCGAGCGATCAGCGACCGCGACGGAAGCCACTGCGTCTCCGCTGCCAGCTGCTCCGAGGGAACCGACGTGACAAGA
Source organism: Nocardioides humi (assembly GCF_006494775.1). NCBI lineage: Bacteria > Bacillati > Actinomycetota > Actinomycetes > Propionibacteriales > Nocardioidaceae > Nocardioides > Nocardioides humi. The sequence goes on from NZ_CP041146.1 coordinate 5,379,644, forward strand.
GACCACCAGTCCTCGCCCGACTGCTTCCAGTCGAGCACGAGCCCCGCCGCGTAGCCGCGTAGCCCTGGTGGGCACGCCCACACGTGGCGTACGCCGCCGGCTAACAGCATCCGCGGTGGGGACTCGGGGTTCTGCATGCCACCACATTAGAACACCTGTTCGAACTGCCGGATCCCACGCAGGTCCTTCGCGGGTGTCATGTCTAAGGATGTCGGTTTCCACGGTCGCGTGCGGCCCGGTCCGGATTACAGACGCCCCATCGGGGTGTCGCGCCACCGCCGGTCTCGCTCGGCGGGGTCGTCCATCCAGTCCGGCATCCGCACCTCACAGGCGCCCTGCGGCATCCCGCCGAGTACAAGCCACGGCTGGCTGCCGGTGACTTCCTGACCGGCCATCCACCATCCGGTCTCGGACCAGTCGAGACTTACCCGGGACGGGTCGAAGCCTCCGCCGCGGGTGTTCGAGCCGGTCACCTTCACGCCCTCGAGCAGCTCCTGCAGCAGCTCGCGCCGGGTGCCCATGTCTGCTTCGGCCCAATAGGTGTCTCCGTAGGCGAGCCACCGCAGCACCTCCGTGGTTTCCGGGGTGGCGCGTAGGCGAGCCCGGCGGCCTTTCAGCTCGCCAAGCCGAGCCAGGGTCTGCTGCTCGTCGGCGTCGTCCTCGGCTAGTTGGCGGGTGGTCTGCCGGATGGCCTCTTCTACCTCGGCCAGCTCGTCGGTGTGGTCGTTCTGCTCCTGGACCCTGCGCAGGACGACGTGATCGGAGAACCTGCCGAGCACCTGGCGTTCCACTTCGGCGTCCAGGTTGTGCGCCGTGATGGTTCCGACACGGCAGCCGTTGCCCTGCCGGCGGCCGTTGCACTCGTACAGGGGCGGCTTCCCTCCGGGCCGAGTTCGGGAGTAGAGCCGAGTACCGCAGCCGCCGCAGACGGCCAGTCCAGCAAGCATCAGGGCGGGCTTCCTTCTCCGAGTGGTGGCTTTCTGTCGTTCCAGTATCGCGCGGAGCTGTCCCCACGTGGAGCGGTCCAGGATGGCGGGGTAGACCTCGACAACGACTCCGTTCCCGTCGCGCAGCGGCTCGCCCTTGTGGGACTGGGCGCCGATCACGGGGTACCCGGTGAGGACCCCGTGGAGGGTGGTCGCGATCCACGGCTTGGCGTGTTTGCTGGTGAGGCCGCGGGCGTTCCAGTCGTTGGTGATGCTGTATAGCGTCTCGCCGGCTAGCGCTCGCCGTGCGGCCTCTTGGATCAACGCGGCTTCGGCCTCGTCCACCACGAGGGTGCTGCCCCCTGCGGCGCGGGGGCGGGCCGGTAGCCGTAGGGCACCATGCCGCCCATGAAGCGCCCCATGTGGTTGGTGCGAACGTCGGTGCGCATCGCCAGGATGCGTTCCTTGATCTGGTCTGCCTCCATTTCCGCGAAGGCGGCGAGGATGGTCGCGACGAAACGGCCGGTGGGCGTGGACAGGTCGAGACCTTCGCTCACGACCGCCAGGTCGCAGCCGTTGTCTCTGGCTTCCTCGGCGAGGCTGGTGAAGTCGCGGACGTTGCGGGCCAGCCTGTCGAGCTTCGCGGACACGATCACGTCGTACCGGGTCCAGTCGTTGCGGATGCGTTGGAGGCCGGGCCGCTCGAGCCCCTTGCCGACACGGCTGCCGGATTCGCCCAGGTCCTCCACGATGTCCACTAGGTCCCAGCCTCGGGCTTCGCAGTAGGCGCGGATCTGCTCGCGTTGCCGCTCGGGGGAGGTGGTCACTTCGGTCAGGTTGGACAGTCTCACGTATCCGACGGCTCGTTTAGTCTCCACTGTTGGAGCGTACAACTTGCAAAGAGGTGATCACCCACTTCCACGCCGACCACGTCGACGGCCTCGAGGGCGTCCTCGCCGGACGCCGTGTCGACGCCGTCGAGACCACGGCCCTGGCCGACCCTCCGGGCGGGGTCGACCTGGTCCGGCGCGCGGCGGCGGAGGCGGGCGTGCCGGTGACGACGGCGTCGTACGGCGCGACCCGGCGGATCGGCGACGCCACCGTGCAGGTGCTCCACCCGGAGCTGCCGGGCGAGCCCGTCCCGGGGCCGGGCGACGGCAGCACGGCCAACGACGCCAGCGTGGTGCTGCTCGTGGAGGTGACCGGCCTGCGCCTGCTGCTCACCGGCGACCTGGAGCCGCCGGGACAGGGGCAGGTGGCGCGGCTGGTGGGCGACCTCGACGTCGACGTGGTCAAGGTCCCCCACCACGGCAGCTCCCACCAGGACCTGCCCTGGCTCGTGTCGCTCCGTCCCGAGGTCGCGCTGGTGTCGGTCGGTGCCGACAACGACTACGGCCACCCGTCGGCGGCGGTCGTGGGCGCGCTCGAGGCGCGGGGCGCGCGCGTGCTGCGGACCGACCGCGACGGCGAGGTCGCGGTGGTCGCGGACGGCTCCGGCGGGGTCCGCACGGTCACCCGGAGGTGATGGCTGCGGTGTCGGGGGCGTGTGGGAGGGTGAGCACATGCGGGCCGAGGACGTGCTGGGCCGGGTCATCCTGGTCACCGGCAAGGAGGAGTTCCTCGGCGCCCGGACGGTCGACGACGTCAGGGCCGCGGTGCGCGGCCACGACCCGGAGGCGGAGTTCGCCGACAGCCCGGCGGCCGACCTCACCCTGGCCACACTCGGGGAGATGGCGGCGCCGTCGCTGTTCTCCGCGGTCCGCTGCGTGGTGGTCCGCGGCCTGGAGAACCTGCCGGACGAGTCCGTCGAGGGCCTGCTGGGGTACGCCGCCGCGCCCGTCGAGGACGTCGCCCTCGTGCTCGTCCACGGCGGTGGCCAGAAGGGCAGCGGCGTGCTCACCAAGCTGCGCAAGCTGCCCGCGGTCACCGAGCACAAGTCCGAGGAGCTCCGCCCGTCGGACTATCCCGGATTCGTCGCCGGCGAGGTACGCCGCCTCGGCGCCGGCATCGAGCGCGAGGCCGCCGACGCCCTGATCGAGGCGATCGGCCGCGACCTGCGCTCCCTGGCCGGCGCGGTCCACCAGCTGACCAACGACTTCCCGGGGGAGCGGATCAGCGAGGCGCAGGTCCGTCGCTACTTCGGGGGCCGGGCCGAGGCGAAGTCCTTCGCGGTCGCCGACGCTGCCTTCGCCGGTCGCGACCGGGTCGCGCTCGAGGAGCTGCGCTGGGCGCTCGACTCCGGCACGGCCGCCGTGCTGATCACCTCCGCCTTCGCCGGCAGCGCCCGCGGCCTGGCCCGGCTGGTGAGCGCCCCGCGCGGGATGCGCGACGCCGACCTGGCCCGCGAGGTCGGCGTCCCGCCGTGGAAGCTGCGCTCGCTGCGCGACCAGGCCCGCGGCTGGACCGACGCCGGCCTGGCCCGCGCCATCCGCGCCGTCGCCCAGGCCGACGCCGACATCAAGGGCGCCGCCAGCGACGCGTCGTACGCCCTCGAGCGCCTGGTCCTCACCGTCACCGCCCTCCGCCGCGGCTGACCCAGGGCCGCCTGTCCGGCCGGGGACCGCCGGTCATCGGCGTGCCGCGGAAATCACGAAGGGAGCCCCCGGACGGGGACTCCCTTGTCGTGATGGCTCAGGACCGGAGCCAGCAGGGTGGTCTCAGAGAGAGGCGGCCTGCTTCGCGATCGACGACTTGCGGTTCGCGGCCTGGTTCTTGTGGATGACGCCCTTGGAGGCGGCCTTGTCGAGCTTCTTGCCGGCCTCGCGGGCCAGGGCGACGGCGTTGTCCTTGTCGCCGGCCTCGGCGGCCTCGCGGAACTTGCGGATCGCGGTCTTCAGGCCGGACTTGACGGCCTTGTTGCGCTCGCGACGCTTCTCGTTCTGCTTGTTGCGCTTGATCTGGCTCTTGATGTTCGCCACGTGTTACTCGCCTCTGTGTCAGGTGGGATGCTGGTTCTGGTCCGGAGCGCGTCTCGGTCGCCGTGGTCCTGATCGCCTCGACTGCGTGAGCAGAGGGCGGGCAGGGCGGAACGCGGAGACGCGACCAGCAAGACTAACAGCGGGTCGATCCGCCGCCCAAATCAGCGCCGTCGCGCGAGCGCCGGTCGGACACGTCGGTCGGAGAGACACCGCCGCGGAACCACGACGGCTCAGACCGACCAGCCGCGCCGCTCGGCGAGCCAGTGGTCGACGACGTCGCGCTGCCAGGCCTGCGCCTCGCGGATGTACGGCGACGTGGGCGGGACCGGCTGCAGGGCGCTGGCCGCGAAGTAGCCGAGGATCAGCGCGAGGAAGACGTCGACGTGCTCGGCGGGGACGCTCGCGAGGAGCGGGTGGGCGGCGATGTGGGCCTCGACGTCGAGGCCGTCGCCGCGCGGTCCGATGAGCAGGAGCAGGGAGTCGAGCCAGGGGGCGCCGACGGTCGGCCAGTTCCAGTCGCACAGCAGCGCGGTGCCGTCGGGGCGCAGCAGGATGTTGTCGTCGCGGATGTCGGTGTGGACGAGGGTGTCGCCGGCGACGACGTCGGGGTACCGCTCGGCCAGCGCCCGGATCTCGGCCGCGCGCGGGTGGTCGATGCGGTCCCAGAGCGCGGGCCAGGTCGCGAACTCCTCCACCGCGCTGTCCAGCGGGATCCGCGGCGCCGGGGTGAGGGCGCCGGCCATGGCGACCGCCATCGCCGACGCGGCGGCCAGGTCGTCGTCGCGCCACGGGCGGTGCGGGGCCCGGGCGTCGACGTGCTCCGTGGCGAGCAGGAACCAGTCCGCGACGTCGTCGGTCCACAGCAGTCGCGGAGCGGGTACGGCGGCGGGCAGTGCCGCGAGCTTGCGCGCCTCCTCGCGGTAGGCGTCCGCGAACACCTGCTGCGCCTTGGCGGAGGCCGCCTTCACGAACGTCCGGGTGCCGTCGGCGCAGGTCAGCACCGACGCGAAGCCGGGCGTGAACCCGCTGTCCTGCGAGGCGGCGTCCACGACCGGCGAGCCCAGCCGGCGCTCGACCGCGTGGCGCACGAGCGGGGGCAGGTGCGCCCAGGGGAGGCGCCGGGCGGTCCGTCCGTGGGGGATGGCGGTGGGGAACACGCGGCCCATCATGGTCGAAGGCTCATCACGCGGAGCCGGAGGACGCCCGGACGACGAGCTGCCCGACCGGCTCGCCGGTGTGGTCGGGGGCCGGCCGGTCGTCGAGCCGGGCGACGAGGGCCTCGACGGCGCGACGGGCCAGCTCGTCGGGCTGGAGGTCGATGGAGGAGATGGCGGGATGGGCGGTGCGCAGGCTCTCGGCGTCGGAGCCGGCGACGATCCGGACGTCCTCGGGCACGCGCAGCCCGCGCTCGGAGAGCACCGAGACGACGCCGAGCGCATGGTTGCTGGTGAGGGCGTAGACGCCGTCCGGGGGAGGACCGGCGTCGAGCAGGGTCGCGGCGGCGCGGCGCCCGCCCTCGTCGTCGAGCGCCTCCGGGACATGGGCCATCGCCGGCGTGATCCGGCGGTAGGCCGCCCAGCGCCGGTAGACGGCGGCGGTGCGCAGGTTCCACTCGTTGCGGTCGGTGCCGGTGACCAGGGCGATCCGGCGGGCGCCGGCCTCCCAGAGGTGGTCGAGCGCGAGCGTGGTCAGCCGACCGGACTCGATGTCGACGAGCGGAGCAGCGGCCGGGTCGTCGACGGGGGCGCCGCCGGGGACCTCGCCGACGGTGACGAACGGGATCCCGGCGCTGGTGAGCATGGCGACCAGCGGGTCGTCGGTGACGGGCTCGGTGACGATGAAGCCGTCGCTGGCGAGGGCCGCGCCGGCGGCCCGGGGTCCGGTCGGGTCGGAGACGAGCATCAGGCCCAGGCCCTCCGCGAGCGAGGCGACCGCGGCCGCGCCGGCGAAGCGGGCGAAGTAGTCGACGTCGACGAGGAGGTCGGGCCGCAGCGCGTCGAGCTGGCGGGCGACGAGGGCGATCACGCCGAGCCGGTTGCGGCGCAGGCCCTGGGCGATGACGTCGGGGCGGTAGCCGAGGTCGTGCGCGGCGCTGCGGACCCGCTGCTGGGTGGCCGGGGCGACCGTCCCGTTGCCGGTGAAGGTGTGCGACACCGTCGTCACCGAGACGCCGGCGCGCCGCGCGACGTCGCGGATGGTGGGTCGGCGGGCTGCCACGGCAGCCACCGTAGGTGGTACCAAACCGTTTTGGCCACCATCGGCCCAGGTCTGGCCCAAATCGTTTTGGCTGCCTAGCGTGACCCGCGACACACCGACTCGGCGCCCGCGCCGACGGACCCACCACGGGAGAGCCATGGCCATCGACCAGACACCGACGCCCGAGCAGGTCGGCATCGCGACCCCGCCGGCCGACGACGGCCTGCTGCCCGGCCACGTCGAGGCCCACGGCATCGACGTCATCCCGGACGCCGAGCGGCACGGCACCGCCCGCAGCCTGTTCGCGCTGTGGGTGGCGCCCAACGTCAACTACCTCTCCTTCGTCGTCGGCGGCGTGCTCGTCCTGATGGGCCTCTCCCTCGTCCAGGCCGTCGCCGCGGTCGTGGCCGGCTCGCTGTTCTCGATCGCGACCGGCATCGTCGCGGTGACCGGCCCCGCCTCCGGCACGCCCAGCCAGGTCGTCACCCGCACCATGTACGGCGTGCGCGGCAACCGGGTCGCGATCGCGGTCAACGGCTGGTTCGTCTCGCTGTGCTACATCGCGCTGAACTGGGTGACCGCCTCGATCATCGGCTTCGCCCTGACCCAGCGCCTCGGGATCGGCTCCTCGACGCCGGTCCAGGTCGTCGTGGTGCTCGTCATCGCGACGGCGACGACCGCGATCTCCGTCTACGGCCAGGGCCTGATCATGCGGCTCTACGGCCCGCTGTCCGCGGGCCTGACGGTCGTCTTCCTGGTCGTCTCGGTCTTCCTCGTCGCCGACGCCGACCTCTCCTACACGCCGCCGGTCGCCCTGCACGGCGCCGACCTGTGGATCACCTGGCTCGCCGCCGTCACCCTGATCGCCGCGACCCCGCTGTCGTACACGATCAGCTCGGACTTCGCGCGCTACCTGCCCCGCTCCACCAACCCGGTCGCGGTGGCGTCGTACACCGCCCTGGGCGGCGCGGTCCCCAATGTCGTCTTCCTCACCGTCGGCGCCCTCGCGGCGACCGTCACCGACCTGTCCGACCCCGAGACCGGGCTGCAGGGCATCGTGCCCGGCTGGCTGATCACGGTCTTCCTGGTCGCGATCCTCGTCGGCATCCTCGCCAACAACGCGCTCACGACGTACAGCTCCGGGCTCGCGCTCCAGGCCGTCGGCGTCCCGCTCACCCGTGTGGCGAGCGTCGCCGTGACCGCGCTCATCGGCGCCGGGATGACCCTCTACGCGCTCTTCGTCTTCGACTTCCTCGACACGGTCAGCAGCGCGCTGGTCCTGCTCGTCGCGCTGGTCGGCCCGATCATGGCGATCTACGTGACCGACATCCTCCTGCGCCGCAACCGGTACGACGGCATCGAGCTCAGCGTCGACGGCCCGGCCTCCCGCTACTGGTACACCGGCGGCGTCAACCTCGCCGGCGCGATCGCGTGCCTGACCTCGTTCGCCGCCGCGCTGACGTGCGCGAGCACCGAGGCCTTCACCGGCCCGGTCGCGAAGGCCCTCGACGGCCTCGACCTCTCCCTGCCCGTCGGCATGATCGGTGCCTCCGCGCTGTACGTCGGCCTGACCCGCCTGCTCTACGGAAGGACCGCCCGATGACCGCCGCCGACGAGACCCTCGTGCTGCGCAACGCGCGGATCTTCACCGCCGACCCCGACCGCCCTGGGCCGACGCGATCGTCATCGCCGAGGGCCGGATCCGGGCCGTCGACGCGGACGCTCCCGCGGGCGCGACCGTCGTCGACCTCGACGGCGCCTTCGTGCTGCCGGGCTTCGTCGACGCGCACACCCACCTCGTGGAGATGGGCGCCGCGGCGGGCGAGGTCGCCCTCGTCGACGCCGCCGGCCTCGCCGAGATCCAGGACCGGGTCGCGGCTGCCGCCGAGGGCCGCGCGCGGGTCATCGGCAACGGCTGGCTGTACCCCGCCCTCGGCGGCCGTGCCCCTCACAAGGACCTGCTGGACGCCGTCGTACCCGGCGTTCCCGTCTACCTCCAGGCCAACGACCTGCACTCGACCTGGGTCAACTCCGCCGCGCTCCGCGAGCTCGGCATCGACGAGCGCACCCCCGACCCGATCGGCGGCACCATCGAGCGCGACGCCGCCGGCGAGGCCACCGGCCTGCTCAGCGAGATGGCCGCGCTCGGCCTGGCCCGCTCCTTCCTCGCCGCCCAGGTCACCGACGCCGACCGCGACGCCTGGCTGCGGACCGCCTGCGCGCGCTATCTCGCCGACGGCGTGACCACCGTGGTCGACATGGGCGTCGAGGCGCACGACCTGGCCACCTTCGAGCGGGCGCTCGCCGCCGGCGCGCTGCCGCTGCGGATCGTCGGCCACTGGCTGGTGAAGCCGGCCGCGACCGAGGCCGAGAACCTCGCCCAGGTCGAGACCGCGATCGCCCACGCCCGCCGCCTCGACGGCGACCGGCTGCGGATCGCCGGCATCAAGATCATGGCCGACGGCGTCATCGACAGCTGCACCGCCTCGATGGCCCGTCCGTACGCCGACGGCAGCAACGCCGCGCCGATCTGGGACCGCGCGGCGCTGACCCCGGTGGTGGTCGCGGCCGACGCGGCCGGGCTGCAGATCGCGATCCACGCCATCGGCGACGAGGCCTCGGCGATCGCCCTCGACGCGCTCGAGGAGGCGATCCGGGTCAACGGTCCGCGCGAGCGCCGGCACCGGATGGAGCACCTCGAGGTGGTCTCCGAGGAGAGCGTCGCCCGGCTTGCCCGCCTCGGCGTCGTCGCCTCCATGCAGCCCGTCCACGCCGACCCCGCGATCCAGGACAACTGGCGCGCGATGCTCGGCGACGAGCGCGTCGAGCGCGGCTACCCGTGGCGCGAGATGACCGACGCGGGCGCTGTGCTCGCCTTCGGCACCGACGCGCCCACCGCGCCGCACCCGCCGCTGCCCAATATGTACGTCGCCACCACCCGCCGCTCCGCGCTGGTGGCCGGCCTGCCCGCCAACACCCCGCACCTCGCCGTACCGCTGGCCGAGGCGCTCACCCACGCCACCCGCGACGCGGCGTACGCCTCCCGGCTGGAGGGCGGGATCGGCACCCTCGCCCCCGGCATGGCCGCGGACCTGGTCGTGCTCGCCGCCGACCCGTTCGCCGCCCGGCCCGAGGCGCTGCTCACCACCGAGGTGCTGCGCACCTACGTCGGCGGCGTCGAGCAGGCGACCCTGCGCCCGGCGGGGCTCGCGGCGGTTTAGCGAACCGGAGCGGCATCCGGGACAATGGGCGGCACCATGCCAGCCTCCGCCCCGCAGCCGGGTCGCACCGACCCCGCGATCATCCGCAACTTCTGCATCATCGCGCACATCGACCACGGCAAGTCGACCCTCGCCGACCGGATGCTGCAGCTCACGGGCGTCGTCGACGAGCGTGCGGCCCGGGCGCAGTACCTCGACCGGATGGACATCGAGCGCGAGCGCGGCATCACCATCAAGTCCCAGGCCGTGCGGATGCCGTGGACGGTCGCGGAGGACAACGAGGAGGGCGCCGAGCCCGGCACCTACGTCCTCAACATGATCGACACCCCGGGCCACGTCGACTTCACCTACGAGGTGTCCCGCTCGCTGCAGGCGTGCGAGGCCGCGATCCTGCTGGTCGACGCCGCGCAGGGCATCGAGGCGCAGACCCTGGCGAACCTCTACCTCGCGATGGGCGCCGACCTCCACATCATCCCGGTGCTCAACAAGATCGACCTGCCCAGCGCCGACCCGGACAAGTACGCCGAGGAGCTGGCCGGCATCGTCGGCTGCGACCCCGACGAGGTGCTCCGGGTGAGCGCCAAGACCGGCCTCGGCGTGGAGAAGGTCCTCAACGAGATCGTCAAGCAGACCCCGCCGCCGGTGGGCGACGCCGACGCCCCGGCCCGTGCGCTGATCTTCGACTCCGTCTACGACACCTATCGCGGCGTGGTCACCTACGTCCGGGTCGTCGACGGCAAGCTCAAGCACCGCGACCGGATCAAGATGATGTCGACCAACGCGGTCCACGAGATGCTCGAGGTCGGCGTGATCAGCCCCGAGCCGGTGAAGGCCGCGGAGATCGGCGTCGGCGAGGTCGGCTACCTGATCACCGGCGTGAAGGACGTCCGCCAGTCCCGGGTCGGCGACACCGTCACCTCCCAGCACCACGGCGCCACGGAGTCGCTCGGCGGCTACCAGCACCCCAACCCGATGGTGTACGCCGGGCTCTACCCGATCGACGGCGACGACTACCCGGTGCTGCGCGAGTCCCTGGAGAAGCTCCAGCTCAACGACGCGGCGCTGACCTACGAGCCGGAGACCTCCGGCGCGCTCGGCTTCGGCTTCCGCTGCGGCTTCCTCGGCCTGCTCCACATGGAGATCACCCGCGACCGGCTCGAGCGCGAGTTCGGCCTCGACCTCATCTCGACCGCGCCCAACGTGGTCTACGAGGTGCACATGGAGGACGGCAAGGTCATCGAGGTGACCAACCCGAGCGAGTACCCCGACGGCAAGGTCGACGAGGTCCGCGAGCCCGTCGTGAAGGCCACGATCCTCAGCCCGAGCGACTACATCGGCACGATCATGGAGCTGTGCCAGGAGAAGCGCGGCAGCCTCCAGGGCATGGACTACCTCTCCGCCGACCGGGTCGAGATGCGCTACACCCTGCCGATGGGCGAGATCGTCTTCGACTTCTTCGACCAGCTCAAGAGCCGCACCAAGGGCTACGCGAGCCTCGACTACGAGCGCTCCGGCGACCAGGCCGCCGACCTGGTGAAGGTCGACATCCTGCTCCAGGGCGAGCCGGTCGACGCCTTCTCCGCGATCATCCACAAGGACGCGGCGTACTCCTACGGCGTGATGATGGCCGGCAAGCTCAAGGACCTCATCCCGCGCCAGCAGTTCGAGGTGCCGATCCAGGCCGCCATCGGCGCCCGGGTGATCGCCCGGGAGAACATCCGCGCCATCCGCAAGGACGTGCTCGCCAAGTGCTACGGCGGCGACATCACCCGCAAGCGGAAGCTGCTGGAGAAGCAGAAGGAGGGCAAGAAGCGGATGAAGATGGTCGGCCGGGTCGAGGTGCCCCAGGAGGCCTTCGTCGCCGCGCTCTCCACCAGCGGCCCGTCGGGCGACAAGCCCAAGAAGTAGCGCTCAGGGCTCCCACACCGCAGCGCTCGCGGGCCTGCGCGGCGAGCACGTCCACCGACCACGCCGACGCCGTGGCAGTTGACCACTGCCGAGGTCGATCCGCCGGATGTCGTCGATCCGCATGCCTCGCACGGTACGTCGGTTGGCCGGCTCTGGTGGGATGACCCCGTGCCCGCGTCCGTGACCGTCCCCGCCGAGCTCGACGCCCGGCGCGCCCTCGGGCCCGAGTGGGCCGCGTGGCTGGACCGGCTCCCCGCGACCACCCAGGCGGTCCTCGACGACTGGGAGCTCACGCCGGAGGGCGAGAGCTGGCACGGCTTCTGCTCGCTCGTGCTGCCCGTCGCCACCGCGGACGGCACGCCCGCGGCTCTCAAGGTCGGGCTGCCCGACGACGAGTCGCAGCACGAGCACCTCGCCCTGCAGCGCTGGCGCGGCCGCGGCGCCGTCGAGCTGCTGCGCGCCGACCCGGGCCGCCGGGCGCTGCTGCTCGAGCGGCTCGACCGCGAGGACCTCGGCGAGGCCTGGGACGTGGAGGCCTGCGAGGTCGTCGCGAGCAGGTACGCCGACCTGCACGTGCCCCCGATGCCGCAGCTGCGCACGCAGGCGTCGTATGTCGAGCGCTGGGCGGCCGCCCTCGCCCGCGACGCCCAGGGCGTCCCGGTCCCGCGGCGACTGGTCGAGCAGGCGCTCGGGCTGGCGCGGGACCTGGTCGCCGAGCCCGCGACCGCCGTGATCCACGGGACCTGCACTACGGCAACGTGCTGCGCGGTCGCCGCGACGGCGAGGACGCCTGGCTGGTCATCGACCCGAAGCCGACCAACGGCGACCCGCACTACGAGCTGGAGCCGATGCTGCGCGACCGGTTCGAGGAGTACGCCGCCCCCTGGGCCGCCGGATCGGTCCGCGACGGCATCCGCCGCCGCTTCCACGCCCTCGTCGACGCCGCCGGGCTCGACGAGGCCCGCGCTCGGGACTGGGTCGTCGTCCGCTCGGTCCTCAACGCCCACTGGGCGCACGAGGACGCCGTCCGCGCCCACCGGCCCCTCGAGGCCGCGGAGCGCGTCCACGTGACGGCCTGCATCACGGTCGCGAAGGCGGTCCAGGACTGACCCGCACCGACGCCACCAGGTCGTCGTACGTCGACCGGTGGGCCCGCCACCACTGCGGCGTCGCGCCCCACTCGACCCGGGCGCTCGGGCTCTGCAGCGCCACGATCCGCCAGGTGCCGGGCGGCTCGTAGGTCTCGGTCTCCTCGGTGCGCACCACCACCCAGGTCAGCCGGTCGGCCGACTCCCCGTCGATCTCGCCGGCGCCGCGCCGGAGCCGGACCCGGGTCGCCTCGGGGTCCCGGCGCACCCGGGCCGCCAGGTCCTCCAGCGGGCCGGGGGCGGGGTGCACGGCGCCGTACTCCAGGACGGTCGGGGCGCCCTCGACGTAGATCCGGCAGTGGCCGCGCTCGCGCTCGATCCAGCCCACGTCCGGCGGCGGGGTGAAGACCAGGGTCGCCCGGTCGGGCCGGCCCCAGCTGGGGCAGAGCGAGGTCGTGCCGGCGTCGACCCCGACCGAGCGGCGGACGACGTCGAAGGCGTCCAACCGGCGCGGCCTCTCGTCGGGGACCGACCAGCCGAGCCGGACGCCGGCCGACTGCACGGTGACCTGCCGATAGGGCAGGCCGTCGTTGTAGACCCGGTAGGTCAGCTCCTCCGCCGGCCGGCCGTCGAGGCCGGGGGCGTCCGCACGGTAGGCGATGTCGCTGACCTCGTCGTCCCCGCCGATGTCCTCGAACGGGTCCAGCTCCTCGGCGCGGTAGTCCGCGAGGGTCTCGTCCGGCCCGAGCTCCACGCCCACGCCGCGGACGTAGCCGTGGCTGTAGGAGCAGACGTTGCCGGACTGCTGGCCGCCCGTCGTCGCGACGGGCACGACCAGGCGCACCGTCAGTCCGGTGCCGTCGCCGCGCAGGTCGGGGCAGCGCATCTCCCGGAAGCCGTCCGGTACGCCGGGCGCCTCGGCCGCGAAGGCGTACGGCGCCGTCGGGCCGGGACTGCCGGGACCGCCGGGGCCTGCGGGCGTCCGGTCCCCGCCGGTGCAGGCGGCCAGGCCCAGCACGAGGCAGGAAACCAGCAGGATCCGAGACATCCCCGACGGTAGCCTCGGAGCATGTCGTTCGTGCGCACCATCAGTGTCGGTCGGCCGCAGGACAAGGAGTGGGCCGGCCTCGGCCGGACGTCGATCGACAAGCGCGCGGTCGGCGGCCCGGTCGAGGTCCACCCGCTCGGGATCGAGGGCGACCAGGTCTCCGACACCCAGCACCACGGCGGGCTCGACCAGGCTGTGTACGCCTACGCGCGCGAGGACCTGGACTTCTGGGAGCAGCGGCTCGGGATGCCGATCCGCGACGGCCAGTTCGGCGAGAACCTCACCACCGAGGGCATCGACGTCAACGCCCTGGAGATCGGCAGCCGGCTGCGCGTCGGTCTACCCGGCGTCGGCGTGCTCCTCGAGGCCGTCGCCGTGCGCATCCCCTGCAACGACTTCAAGGGCTGGATGGGGAGAGCGGCTACGACCCGCGGGCCTGGGTCAAGAGGTTCACCGCGGAGGCCCGGCCGGGGCCGTACTTCCGGGTGCTGGAGACCGGCCGGATCGCACCCGGCGACCCGGTCGAGGTGGTGCACGCGCCGGGGCACGGCGTGACCGTCCGGGACATGTTCGTGGCGCTCAGCACCGACCGCAGCCGGCTCCCGGACCTGCTCGTGATCGACGGCCTGGTGCCCAAGGTGCGCGCGAAAGCGGAGGAATTCGTCCAGAGGACGGCCGGTTCGCTACCGCCCGCGGAACCCGTGGCTTAGGTTACTGCTCAGTTAGGCCGGTCTCGGACGAGCAGACGCAAGGGAGCGCCATGCCCATCAACCACGACACGAGTTTCCTCGAGCACATGCCGCAGAACTGCGCGGTGCAGTTCCTCGACCGGGTGGAGAGGAGCGCCGACCGGGAGGCCTTCCGCTTCCCGCGCGGCGAGGCCTGGGAGTCGGTGACGTGGCGCCAGGCCGGTGACCGGGTACGCCGCCTCGCCGCCGGGCTGCTCGCGCTCGGCCTGGAGTCCGAGCAGCGGGTCGGCATCGCGTCGTCCACGCGCTACGAGTGGATCCTCGCCGACCTCGCCATCATGTGCGCCGGCGGCGCCACCACGACCGTCTACCCGTCCACGGGCGGCGACGACACGGCGTACATCCTCGGTGACTCCGAGTGCCGGATCGTCTTCGCCGAGGACGAGACCCAGCTGGCCAAGCTGCGCGACCACCAGGGCGAGCTCCCCGCCCTGGCGAAGGTCGTCAGCTTCGACGACGGCCTGGCCGACGGCGACTGGGTGATCTCGCTCGACCAGCTCGCCGAGCTCGGCGACGCCCACCTGGCCGAGCACCCGGACGCGGTCGACGAGGTGGCGCGCGGCATCGGCCCCGACCAGCTCGCCACGCTGATCTACACCTCCGGCACCACCGGCAAGCCCAAGGGCGTGCGCACGCTGCACCGCGCGTGGGTGTTCGAGGGCGAGGCGATCAAGACCCAGGACATCCTCCACGAGGACGACCTGCAGTTCCTCTGGCTGCCGATGGCCCACTCCTTCGGCAAGGTGCTGCTCTCCACCCAGCTCGCGTGCGGGTTCGCGACCGCGATCGACGGCCGCGTCGACAAGATCGTCGACAACCTGGGCGTCGTGAAGCCGACCTTCATGGGCGCCGCGCCGCGCATCTTCGAGAAGGCGCACGCCCGGATCGTCACCATGCAGGCCGCCGAGGGCGGCGCCAAGGAGAAGATCTTCCTCAAGGCGTTCGAGGTCGGCCGCAAGGTCGACCAGCTCGAACTGGCCGGCAAGTCCGTCCCGCTGCCGCTCAAGCTGCAGCACCGGCTGTTCGACAAGCTGGTGTTCAGCAAGGTCCGCGAGCGCTTCGGCGGCCGGGTGAAGTTCTTCATCTCCGGCTCGGCCGCGCTCAACGCCGACATCGCCGCCTGGTTCCACGCCGCCGGCATCCTCATCCTCGAGGGCTACGGCATGACCGAGAACGCCGCCGGCGCCACGGTCAACCACCCCGACGCCTACAAGCTCGGCACCGTCGGCCAGCCGTTCCCCGGCACCGAGGTCCGCATCGGCGACGGCGGCGAGGTCCAGCTCAAGGGCCCGCACGTCATGGCCGGCTACCACAACCGGCCCGAGGCGACCGGCGAGACGCTGACCGAGGACGGCTGGCTGCGCACCGGCGACAAGGGCGAGCTCGACGCCGACGGCTTCCTCACGATCACCGGCCGGATCAAGGAGCTCTTCAAGACCTCCGGCGGCAAGTACATCGCCCCGCCCGCCATCGAGGCCAAGTTCAAGGCGATCTGCCCCTACGTCAGCCAGTTCATGGTCTTCGGCGCGGAGCGCAACTTCGTCTCCGCGCTGATCACCCTCGACCCCGACGCCATCGCCGGCTGGGCCGCCGAGAACGGCAAGGAGGGCAAGGACTACACCGCCCTCGTCAACGACGACGCCGTTCAGGCGATGGTGGGGGAGTACGTCGACGAGCTCAACGCCCAGCTCAACCGCTGGGAGACCATCAAGAAGTGGAAGCTCCTCGACCACGACCTCACCATCGAGTCCGGTGAGCTCACCCCGTCGCTGAAGGTCAAGCGCACCGTCGTCGAGAACAACAACAAGGACCTCATCGAGTCCTTCTACGGCTGACGACGGGCGGTCGGCCGCGGGGCGAGCGCAGGCTGACACCGGAGTGAGACTCCGCGGCACCCGGCCGGGTGCCGCGGAGCGCCTACGATCCGCTCATGGGACTCCTGGACCGACTCATCGGTGCGGCGAACCGTGCCGAGCAGGCGAAGACCAGCGCCGAGCTGCACGTGTTCCGGGACCGCCGCTTCGAGCGCGCCGAGGAGCTCGCGGCGACCGGCAGCACCGGCGAGGCCGTGGTGACCGGGATCAGGCGGCGCCTCAACGACGGCACCACCGAGACCCAGGTCCGCCTGGAGTGGCGCGCACCGGAGGCGAGGGCCGGGGCGCTCCGCTTCGGCGACGACCTCGCGCCGGTGATCCGGCTGGGTGCGACGGTGCGGGTGCGGACCGACGGTGACACCGTGGCACTCGACGTCGCCGCGATGGCGGGCCGGCTCGGCGGCTGGACCGACCCCGGCCGGCGCTCCCGGAAGGTGCCCGAGCAGGGCGTCGACGACCGTTCCCTGGACGCCCGGGTGCTGTCGCGGCTGCGGAAGTGGCCCGCCGAGACAGCGGTCGTGGTGTCGGTGGAGCAGGCCCGCGTGCTCGGGATGCCCAGCCAGGACTGGGACGTCGTCGTCCAGCGGGCCGACGGCGCGCGGGCGACGATCCACCGCGACCACGTGCCGCCGTACGTCCGGTGGTACGTCCACCCGGGCGCCGAGATCCCGGTCGCGATCGACCCGAAGGACGCCACGCGGGCGCAGGGCGACTGGCCGCGGCTCGCGGAGGAGCGCGCGGTCGACGGCGGCCGGTGGGGCGACCCGCCGCCGGAGGGGAGCCTCGCCGCCGGGTAGGACGGCCCGGGGAGGACAATGGCCGGATGCCGTCCGCGCTGCCCGAGGGAGAGCCCGTCCCGCCCGACGGCGGGCTCCCGCCGCAGGCGCTCGCCGGGCTCGGCACCCGCCCGTTCGGGCTCTACGTCCACGTCCCGTTCTGCCGGGTGCGCTGCGGCTACTGCGACTTCAACACCTACACCGCCGAGGAGCTGGGACCCGGTGTCTCCCGGGCGACGTACGCCGACCAGGCGGTCGCCGAGGTCCGGCTGGCCCGCCGCGTGCTGGGCGAGCAGGACCTCCCGGTGGCGACGGTGTTCCTCGGCGGCGGCACCCCCACGCTGCTGCCGCCGGAGGACCTCGGCCGGATCCTGGCCGCGATCGACGACGAGTTCGGCCTGGCGCCGGACGCCGAGGTGACCACCGAGGCCAATCCGGACTCCGTCGACCTCGGCTACCTCGAGCGGCTCCGGGCCGCCGGGTACAACCGGCTGTCGCTCGGCGTGCAGTCGGCGGTGCCGCACGTGCTGGAGGTGCTCGACCGCACCCACGACCCGCGCCGGGTGCCGGGAGTCGTCGAGGCGGCCCGGGCCGCCGGCTTCGAGCAGCTGAGCCTGGACCTGATCTACGGCACGCCGGGGGAGAGCCACGCCGACTGGGAGGACACGCTGGAGGCGGCGCTCGCGTGCGCGCCGGACCACGTGTCGGCGTACTCCCTCATCGTCGAGGACGGCACGGCGCTGGCCCGCCGGGTACGACGCGGCGAGCTGCCGATGCCGGACGACGACGACCTGGCCGACAAGTACGTCCAGGCCGACGAGCGGCTCGGCGCGGCGGGGCTGGGCTGGTACGAGGTCTCCAACTGGGCGCGCGACGACGCCGCCCGCTGCCGCCACAACCTGGGCTACTGGGCGGGCGCCGACTGGTGGGGGATCGGGCCGGGCGCCCACTCCCACGTCGGCGGGGTGCGCTGGTGGAACGTCAAGCACCCGGCGGCGTACGCCGGCCGGCTGGCCGGGGGCGTGACGCCGGCCCACGCCCGGGAGGTGCTCGACGCGGAGACGCAGCGGGTGGAGCGGGTGCTGCTGGAGGTGCGGCTGCGCAGCGGCCTGCCGGTGGCGGCGCTCGACGAGGCCGGCCGCGGCGCGCTGCCGGGGCTGGTCGAGGACGGCCTGGTCGAGGACCGCGCCGACCGGGTGGTGCTCACGTCACGCGGCCGGCTGCTCGCCGACGGTGTCGTGCACCGCCTGCTGAGGTAAACAGCATTTAAATCTAGTGTTATACTCGACTTTATGAAGTCGGGACCTGTGATCGGGTATGTGCCGGGCGCCTTCGACCTGTTCCACGTCGGCCACCTCAATGCGCTGCGCCAGGCGCGGCAGTGGTGCGACGTGCTGGTCGCCGGCGTGGTCGCCGACGAGATCTGCCTCGAGACCAAGGGCGTGCTGCCGACCGTCCCGCTCGCCGAGCGGCTGGAGATCGTCGAGGCGATCGGCATCGTCGACGCCGTCTACGCCGAGGTCACCGCCGACAAGACCGACTCCTGGCGCGACGTCGGCTTCCAGCGGATCTTCAAGGGCGACGACTGGCAGGGGACGCCCAAGGGCCGGCGCCTGGAGCGGCAGATGGCCGCGCTCGGCGTCGAGGTCAGCTACTTCCCCTACACCCTGCAGACCTCCTCGACCGCGCTGCGCAAGGCGCTGGCCCACCGCGGCTCGTCCGGGACGCCCGGAGCCTCCTCGGCATGAGCGTCGCCGTTTCCGACGACGGCCTCCTGGTTCCGCCTGGCGCGCAGCCGCTCGTGGTCGAGATCGACGGCCACTACGTCTGGTCGCTGACCCCGCTGCGCGACGGCCGGCCCGCCGACGGGGGCGTCCTGGTGCCCTGGCCCGGCGTGCTCCGGCCCTACCTCAGCGGCCGCGGGCGGGTCCGGGTCACCGACGGCGCCGGCGCCGCCGTCCTGTACGACGACGAGGTCGGCCTCGGCTCCGGCGAGGGCGTGCTGGCCGTGGTGGACGGTGCCGGCCATCGGCTCAGCGTCGACAAGGTCGGGCACCTCGCCCGCTCCTTCGCCGCCACCGACGAGGGCATCCGCGACGAGATCCTGGCGGGGACCCGCCGCGCGATCGACGACCTGCGCGAGCACGCCGGCGTGGCGGCGTACCTCAACTACGGGGCGCTGCTCGGCGCGGTCCGCGAGGGCCGGATGCTCGCGCACGACTCCGACACCGACCTGTGCTACCTGTCCGAGCACACCTCGCCGGCCGACGTGGTGACCGAGTCGTACCGCATCTCGCGCGCGATGCGGGCCCGCGGCTGGCGGCTGCTGCGGATGTCCGGCGGCGACGTGAAGCTGCTGCTGCCGCTCTCCGACGGCCGGTACTGCCACATCGACGTGTTCGCCGCCTTCCACGTCGGCGGCACCTTCTACCAGCTCGGCAACCGCAGCGGCCGGCTGCCGCGCGAGGCGATCGTGCCGTTCTCGACGATCTCGCTGCACGGGCACGACTTCCCGGCCCCGCGCGACCCCGAGGCGATGCTCGCCTTCCTCTACGGCCCGCACTGGCGCACGCCCGACCCCTCGTTCAAGTACGCCGACCCGCCCGCCGGCGTACGCCGTCTCGACGGGTGGCTGCGCGGGTTCCGCACCGAGATGGGCCGGTGGACGGAGTTCCACAACGGGCCGCGGCGGGCGGCGGTGCCGAAGCGGGCCTCGACCTTCGCAGCGTGGGTCGCGCCGCAGCTGGGTGCGCTCCCGGTCGTGGACCTCGGCGCCGGCGGCGGACGGGACGCGCTGTGGTTCGCGCGGGACGGGCGCCGGGTCGAGGCGCTGGACTTCTCCCGCGGCAGCCTCGGCGTCGTGCGTCGCCGCGCCCGGCGGGCGGGCGTCGCCGTCGACACCGACCAGCTGATCCTCGGCGAGCTGCGCTCCACGCTGGTCCACGGCACCCGCCTGGCCCGCGACCCCCACCACCTCTACGCCCGCCACCTGGTCGGCTGCCTCGACGCCGCCGCGCTCGACCAGCTGTGGCTGCTCGCCCGGATGGCCCTGCGGCCCGGCGGCGGGCGGCTGTTCCTGGAGTTCGCGACGACCTACGACGGCCCGGACGGCGCGGCGGGCACCCCCGTGGAGCCCGGTGGACTGGTCCGCCGGGTCGCCCCCGACGTCGTACGCACCGCCATCGAGCGGTCCGGCGGCGTCGTCGAGCTGGCGACCGTCGGCCTCGGCGAGGACATGTTCGACCTGCCCGACCCGGCCGTGTGCCGGATGCGCGCCGCCTGGCCCGCGCCCGACGAGGAGGAGACCCGATGACGACCGACGAGCTGAGGCAGCGCCTGCGCACGCAGGCCCGGCACCGCCTCCCCGCCCCCGTCGCGAACCGGATCCGCGAGCGGGCCGGCCTGCGCGAGCGGGTGCGGGCCCTCGAGGAGGAGGTGCAGGAGAACCGGCAGCTGAACCGCCGGATCGCCGAGCTCACCGACGTCGTGACCGAGCTGCTGCTGCCGCTCGGCGCGCGGGACCAGGCCCGGGTGGACGAGGTGCTGGAGCGGTACCGCAGCGGGCTCTGAGGGCTCGTCGATTGGGCAGAGACTGCATGCCTGAGGCCGGAAAAGCCGCGGTTTGGTCCCAAACCGCATGCCCAGTCTCAGGATGTGGTCACGAAGTCGATCAGCTCCTCGACCCGCCCGAGCAGGGCCGGGTCGAGGTCCTGGAACCCGCGCACCCCGCCGAGGATGTGCTTCCACGCCCGGGCGATGTCGGCCTGGTCGCGGTGCGGCCAGCCGAGCTGCTGGCAGGTGCCCTTCTTCCAGTCGATGCCCCTGGGCACCTTCGGCCAGGCCTCGAACCCCAGCCGCGACGGCTTGACCGCCTGCCAGATGTCGATGAACGGGTGCCCGACGATCAGCACGTCCTTGCCGACCGCCGACCTCATGATGCCCTGCGCGATCCGGCTCTCCTTGGAGCCGGCGACCAGGTGGTCCACCAGCACGCCGACCCGCCGGTTGGGCGCGGGCTTGAAGTCGCGCAGGTGGTCGGCGAGGTCGTCGACGCCGCCGAGGTACTCCACGACCACGCCCTCGATCCGCAGGTCGTCGCCCCACACCTTCTCGACCAGCTCGGCGTCGTGCCGGCCCTCGACGAAGATCCGGCTGGCGCGCGCCACCCGCGCCTTCGCGTCGTGGACCGCGATCGAGCCGCTCGCCGTACGCGTCGGCCTGGCGGGCGCCGCCTTGGTCACCGGCGCCGTGAGGATGACCGGCCTGCCCTCGAGCAGGAAGCCCGCTCCGAGCGGGAAGGTACGCCGCTTCAGCCGCCGGTCCTCGAGCGTCACCGTGTGCAGGTCGCGGTCGACGGCCACGATCTCGCCGCAGAAGTCGGTGGTGACCTCCTCGACCACCTGGCCGAGGTCGGCCGGCGCCTCCACGGCCCGGCCCCGCTGGGGCACCTTCCAGTCGCCCGACAGCACGTCGGTCCCGTAGCGATCCACGACGGACCAACCTACGTCGACCGCAGCCGGTGGCGGCGCTGACACTCCGCGCGGGACGCCGCCCGGATCAGTTGGCGCGCACCGGGAGGGTGCCCGTGCTCGGCTCGAGCGCCGGGTTGCCCGGGAAGCGGACCTTGATCGTGAGCTTGGTCCTCTTGCCGGTGCCGAGCTTGGCCCGGGTGACCTTGACCCGCTTGGCGAACGTGCAGTCCGCCGAGAGCGCCGTCGTCGCCTTCTTGAGGGTCCGCCCGCCCTTCTTCACGGTCAGCCGGACCGTCCCCTGGCAGCGGATCGCGTCGGCAGGGAACACTCCGTCCACGCGGCCCCGCACCCGGTAGGCGTAGGGCGCCTTGCGGTCGCGCTTCGGCTTGGCCTCGAGCTGCAGGGCGGTGGCCGCCTTCGCGGACGGCGGCGAGTCCGGCTGCTGGTAGCGCAGGACGACCCTGGCGGGGTTGGCCCCGGCCGAGCCCGTGCTGATGCCCGTTCCCCCCGGCCCGACGTACGACGACCCACCTCCGCCGCCGCCCGGGTGGCCCCAGCAGACGGGGTTGGTGAACAGCCGGCCCGCGCCGCCCCCGCCTCCGCCGAACCAGCCTCCGCCGCCACCGCCGGCGCCGTCGTCCGCGGTGCCCCGCCGCCACCGGTGCCGAGGACGCCGGAGCTGCCCGAGTCCGCGGTGGCCGCCGGCGGGCGTGAGGCACCGGTGCCGGGGGCGCCCCCGACCGTGTTCCCCCCGCCGCCGCCGGCGCCCGCCGAGCACCCGGCGCCGCCGATCCAGCCCGGGTTCCCGGAGGGCACCGGGCCGAGGGTCAGGGCGCCGGGCCCGCCGGCGCCGTAGTACGCCTCGCCGGGGCTGGCCGAGGCGCCTCCTCCGCCGCCGGCGACGATGATCCGTGTGGCCGGCAGATTCTGGCTGCGGGGGGTGGTGCGCACGTCGCTCGCGCCGCCGCCACTACCGGCGGTCTTCCGTCCCGATCCGCCGCCGTTGAACCCGCCCGGGTTCGAGCCCGAGATCGTTCCCGTGGCGCCGACGCCGCCGACGTTGATGTACAGGACCTGCCCGGGCGTCACCGGGAGCGTGGCGCTGACGGCTCCTCCCGCGCCGCCGAGCTTGACGCCGTCCCCGCCCGACGCGCTGTTGCCGCCGCGGGCGCCGTACGCGGTGATGCTCAGGGCGGACACCCCGGCGGGGACGGTGAAGGTCTGCTCGCCGCCGGTGAAGGAGTAGGTGAGGGTGACCTCGTCGGCGGCCGTGGCCGCCGGTGGGGTCGGGACGGCGGTGAGCGCCACGGCCGTGACCGTGGCGGCGGCGAGCGGGAGCAGGCGCCGGTTCATGGGATCCTCCGAGAGGGTGGTCGGTCGCCTTCAGCGTCGCCGACCGGCGCGGTGCGGCGCATCAGTGCCAGCACCTGTCCTGGCATGCGTGCCTGCCGTACTCCCTGGAGGGGGCAGGCCGCCCGCTCGGCGGGGCCGGCGGCTCAGGCGAGCGGGAGCTGGCGGCGCGCGGGAGGCACCTGCGCGTAGCCCCGGGCGACCGCGTGGTGCAGCGCCTCGGCCGGGAACGGCCAGGTGGCGGAGGCCAGCGCCTCGGCCTCCGGCACGCCGCGCGTGGCGACGTCGCGGATCGTCTCGGCGACGGCGCGCAGGTCGTCGCACTGCTGCTCGACGAAGCGCCGGTCGACGGTGCCGCCGTGCCCCGGCACGACCACCGAGTCCGGCGTGAGCAGCCCGAGCACGAGGTCGAGGGTCTGCGGCCACTCCAGTGGCCAGGAGTCCGCGCCGAGCGAGGGCGGGGCGGACTCCTCGACCAGGTCGCCGGCCAGCAGCACGTCCGCGTCGGGCACCCGGACGACGAGGTCGCCGGCGGTGTGCCCGCGTCCGGGGTGGACGAGCTCGAGCTGGCGGTCGCCGAGGTCGATCACCGCGGCGCTGGAGAAGGTGCGGTCGGCGGGCGGCGCGGCCGGGTCGGTCCGGGCGGCGGCCTCCTCGGTCGCGTGCACCGGCGGGTCGTCGTACCGCTCCCGGAAGGTGGCGTTCCCGAGCACGTGGTCGAAGTGGTCGTGGGTGTTGACCACCGCGACGACCCGGCCCGCGCGCAGGTCTCCGATCGCGGCGATCGCCGCCCCGGCCTCCGCGGCGGTGGCGAGCGTGTCGACCACGACGAGGCCGCGCTCGCCGCCGACGACGGTCAGGTTGACGTCGTACGACGGCACACGGCGGACCCAGATCCGGTCCGCGACCTCGGTGAACGGCACGGGGCCAGGGTACGGGCGTCGGAGGACGCCGACGCCGGCCGCCCTTCAGCAGAGGCCGGCGTGCAGCTCCGAGCGGAGCAGGTCGCCCAGCTCGTGGGCGGAGCCGGCGGGGTGCGGGAACCGCAGCTCGGCGCTGTGGGCGCCGGTGAGGTCGACCCACTGGAGGACGACCCCCTCGGCGCTCAGCTCGGTGAGGTGGACGCCGACGACCTCGCCGAGCCGGGTCTGGGTCATGGCGGAGACCGCGCGGCGCAGCTCGTCCTGGTGGCACAGGTTGGCGTGCTCGGTCGAGCGCTGGAGGAAGCCGCGGTTGAGCTCGTGCTCGTGGGAGGCGAAGGCGCCGAGGGGGACCCGGACCCGGGTGCCCTCGGGTGCGTCCTCGGGGGCGCTGGCGCGGGCGAGGAGCACGAAGTCGAGCTGCAGGCTCACCCGCATCCGGATCTCGTCGCAGCACTCGCACTGCTCGAGGCCGACCGCCTCGAGCCGGCCCGAGAGGGTCAGGGTGGCGTCCCGGTCGGGGGAGCCGTCGGCGCCGAGCCCGCTGGTGAGGGTGAGCAGGGCGCCGCGCCGGTCGGTGGCGGCGACGGCGAGCGCCGAGTCGGCGGGGCAGGAGAGGAGCGGGCGGCCGCCGTGGTCCTGCATCTCCAGGCCGGTCTCCTCGAGCCCGCCGCTGACGTCGTCGATGCCGTCGACGACCAGCTGGACCTCGTGGGGGCAGGCCAGGATGCTCCGCGCCGCCGCGGCGATGCGGTTCGTGTCGAGACCGGGGTCGACCGTCATGTCCTCTCCTTCATCTCCGACGTCTGCGAAAGATTAGGTGAGCCTAACCTACTCGATCGGGCGACGCGGGGGAAGGGTGGGTCCCGCGGTCCGGGGAATCGCCGGGTTCGGCGCTAGGATTGGCACTCCCTGCGGCGGAGTGCCAGTCGTGGGCGAACGGACAGTGAGGAGGTGGACATGCAGGAGGACCGCAGGCTCGCCGTGCTGCGGGCGATCGTCGAGGACTACGTCGCGACGGAGGAGCCCGTCGGCTCGAAGGCCCTGGTCGAGCGCCACCACCTCAACGTCTCTCCGGCGACCATCCGCAACGACATGGCCGCGCTGGAGGAGGAGGGCTACCTCCACCAGCCCCACACGAGCGCCGGGCGAGTGCCGACCGACAAGGGCTACCGGCTCTTCGTCGACCGGCTCTCGACGGTCAAGCCGACCACCTCCGCCGAGCGCCGTGCCATCGCCGGCTTCCTCGAGGGCGCCGTCGACCTCGACGACGTCGTGCACCGCTCGGTGCGGCTGCTGGCGCAGCTGACCCGGCAGGTCGCGGTGGTGCAGTACCCCACGCTGTCCCGCTCGACCGTGCGTCACATCGAGGTCGTCGCGCTCACGCCGTCCCGGCTGCTGCTGGTGCTGATCCTCAGCTCCGGCCGGGTCGAGCAGCGCCTGGTCGAGCTCGACGACGAGATCGACGACGACGATCTCGGCACGCTGCGGACCCGGATCAACCTCGCCGCGACCGGCGAGGTGATCGCCGACGCCGCGTCCGCGCTCGACGCGCTGGTCCGGGCCGAGGAGGGTACGCCGAGCGCGTCGGGTGCCACGGTCGCCGTCGTCGAGATCTTGGTCGAGGCGATGAGCGACCACCGCTCCGACGAGCGGGTCGTGGTCGGCGGCACCGCCAACCTCGCCCGGTTCGGCGACAGCTTCGAGACCTCGGTCCGGCCGCTGCTCGAGGCGCTGGAGGAGCAGGTCGTGCTCCTCAAGCTCCTGGGCGAGGCCACCAGCGGTGGCGCGGTGACCGTCCGGATCGGCGCCGAGGGCCCGATCCAGGAGCTGGCGTCGACCAGCGTCGTCGCCACCGGCTACGGCCCCGACGACGCGCTCGCCGCGCTCGGCATCGTGGGTCCCACCCGCATGGACTACCCCGGAACGATGGCGGCCGTGCGCGCAGTCGCGCGCTACGTCTCGCGCATCCTCGACGAGAGCTGAAGTGAGAGAGCACCACGTGAGCCAGGACCCCTACGAGCTGCTGGGCGTCGACCGCGACGCCGACGCCGACACGATCAAGAAGGCGTACCGCAAGCTCGCCCGCCAGCTCCACCCGGACGTCAACCCCGACCCGGAGAGCCAGGAGCGCTTCAAGCAGGTCACCGCCGCCTACGAGGTGCTGACCGATCCGCAGAAGCGGGCGGCGTACGACCGTGGCGGCGACCCGTTCGGCGGCGGCTTCGGCGGCCAGGGCGCCGGCTTCTCGTTCACCGACATCATGGACGCCTTCTTCGGCGGCAACGCCGGCGGCGCGGGCGGCGGTCGCGGTCCCCGGCCGCGGATGCGCCGCGGCCAGGACGCTCTCATCCGGATCGAGGTCGACCTCGCCGAGGCGGCCTTCGGGGTCTCCCGCGAGCTCAAGGTCGACACCGCCGTGCGCTGCACCACCTGCGGCGGCGAGGGCGCGGCGCCCGGCAGCCACCCCGTCCCGTGCGAGACCTGCCGCGGCGCGGGGGAGGTCGCCCACGTCCAGCGCTCCTTCCTCGGCGAGATCCGCACCCTGCGGCCCTGCGCCGCGTGCCGCGGGTTCGGCACCGTCATCCCCGACCCGTGCCGCGAGTGCGCCGGCGACGGGCGGGTCCGCTCGCGTCGTACCCTCACCGTGAAGATCCCCGCCGGCGTCGACAACGGCACCCGGGTCCAGCTCAGCGAGCAGGGCGAGGTCGGGCCGGGCGGCGGTCCCGCCGGCGACCTGTACGTCGAGATCCACGTCGCCCAGCACGAGATCTTCGAGCGCCACGGCAACGACCTGCACTGCACGGTCACGGTGCCGATGACCGCCGCCGCGCTCGGCACCACGATCGAGCTGCCCACGCTCGAGGCCGACCTCGGCCCGAACGAGGACGTCGAGCGGTACTTCGACCTCCAGATCCCGGCCGGCACGCAGTCCGGCCACCAGGTCGTGCTCCGCGGCCGCGGCGTCCCCGGCCTGCGCGGCGGGCGGGGCGACCTGGCGGTCACCGTCGCCGTCGAGACGCCCTCGCGACTCGACCCGCGGCAGGAGGAGCTGCTGCGCGAGCTGGCGGCGATCCGCGGCGAGGAGCGGCCGACCGGCGACGTCCGGCCGACCCACAAGTCGATGTTCGGCCGGCTCCGCGACGCGTTCAGCGCCCACTGAGCCCCGCTGCGATGACCCTCCCGCAGCACCTCGTCCCGTCGCTCGACGGCGTGCGGGCCGGTGACGAGGTGACCGTCGAGGGCGACGAGGCACACCATGCGGTCGTCGTACGACGGCTCCGGGTCGGCGAGCGGCTGACCCTCGCCGACGGGAGGGGCCGGGTCGCGACCGGCGAGGTCACCGCGACGGCGAAGCGGGCGTTCACGGTGGCCGTCGTGGCCGTTGACGACCGCCCCGAGCCGCGGCCCTCGGTGACCGTCGTGCAGGCGCTGCCGAAGGGCGAGCGCGGGGAGCTGGCCGTCGAGGTGCTCACCGAGATCGGCGCCGCCCGGATCGTCCCGTGGGCGGCCGCCCGCAGCGTCGCGGTCTGGAAGGGCGAGCGGGCCGCCAAGTCGCTCGCGAGGTGGCGGGCCACCGCCCGCGAGGCCGCCAAGCAGGCTCGTCGCGCCTGGCACCCGGAGGTGCTGCCGCTGGCCACCACCGACGAGGTCGTCGCCCTGGTCGCCGGCGTCGTCGGCGTCGGTGGCGTCGGTGGCGTCGGTGGCGTCGGTGGCGTCGACGTCGCCGTCGTCCTGCACGAGGACGCCGCCGAGCCCCTCGCCGCGCTCGCCCTGCCCGCCGACGGCGACCTGCTGGTCGTGGTCGGGCCCGAGGGCGGGCTCACCGACGACGAGGTGGCCCGGTTCGTCGCCGCCGGCGCGGTCGCCGTACGGCTGGGCGAGGAGGTGCTGCGGACCTCGACCGCCGGCGTCGCCGCCGTCGCCGCGCTGCTCGCGCAGACCCCGCGCTGGGGTGGTCTGACCAGTTGACGATTGGGCAGAGACTGCAGGTGATCGGCCGGAATTGTTGCGGTTTGGGACCAAACCGCAACGCTCAGCGGGCCAGCAGGGCCTCCACCCGAGCGACCTCGTCGTCCAGATCGGCCCGCTCGGCGCGGGTCAGCCGTCGCACCGGCTCGCCCAGGACGACCCGTCCCTCCTCGACCCGCCAGAGCCCGGTGAGCCAGCCGTCGACGTACACCGACATGGCCTGGGCGCCGTTGGCGCCCATCCACAGCCTGCGGTGCTCCGGTGCGGTGACCCGGTCCCGGGCGGCGTGGGAGAGCCAGACGTTGTCGTAGCTGCCGAGCAGGCGGACCGGTGCGGGGGCGTCCTCGTCGGCGATCGGGGCGCCCTCGACGTCGTACAGGGGCCTGCCGTCCTCGTCCTCGTGCCGGACCAGGTCGTCCATCGCCTCGAGCGCCGGGCCGAGGCGGGTGATGCCGGACCAGGCGGTCACGTCGGCGGCGGTGGCGGGGCCGTAGGCACGCAGGTAGCGGCGCACGATCTCCGGCACGTCGGGCTCGGCGAGCGGGAGCCCCGTCCAGCGGGAGGCGAAGTCGTAGGCGACCGCGGTCGACCCGGCCGGCTTCCAGCAGCCCCGCGGTGGCAGCTGGGCGAGGACCGCGAGCAGCCGCGCGACGCCGCCGAGCTGGGCCGCGGTGTGGTCGGGGAACCGCTCGGCCAGGGCGGCGCCGAGCCGCCGCTGGGGGAGCGGGCCGCCGGCGAGCACGTCGTCCACCGCCGCGGTGAAGGCGTCCCGGTCGACGGTCCGCGCGGCCCCGATGGTCTGGCTCGCCCGCATCTCCCGCTCGCGCACCGGCCTCGCCCACACCGGCAGCGTGACGGCGTCCTCCGGCAGGTGCAGGTGCACGGTGTCGCGCAGGCTGAGGACCCGGACCAGCGCGCCGTCCTCGATCGCCGCGCTGACCTCGTGCGGGTCGAGATCGGTGAGGCGTGCCGCCAGGGAGAGGTACGGCGGCAGCGGCTCCTGCGCCTGCAGCCCGACCAGGTGCCCCACCATCGCGGCGGGCGGCATCGCGACGCGCTCGAGCAGGTGCTGGCGCAGCAGCAGGGTCCGGTTCAGCCGGCGGCGCGAGAGCGTCACTTCA
This sequence comes from Nocardioides humi, assembly GCF_006494775.1. NCBI lineage: Bacteria > Bacillati > Actinomycetota > Actinomycetes > Propionibacteriales > Nocardioidaceae > Nocardioides > Nocardioides humi. The sequence goes on from NZ_CP041146.1 coordinate 5,408,183, forward strand.
CCGTGATCCGCTTGGTGTCCTCGGTCGGCCCGCCGCCCTCGCCGTCCGAGGGGTCGTCGGTGCGGGCGACGAAGGTGTAGCTGCCGGGCTCGAGGGTGCTGACGTCGACCTCGGAGGTCCACGGGTAGAGCTTGTCCATCCAGCCCTCCGCGGTCGCGAAGCCGTCGAGGACGACCGTGCCGCTCTCGTCCCGGACCTCCCACGGCACGGTCGCCTCGAACGAGCTGGCCCGGCCGGTGGCGGTGAACGTGCCGCTGACCGTGGCGCCCTCCGCCGGCTCGGTGATGTTGACCAGGGCCAGTACGTCGAGCTCGGGGGCCGCGGTGAAGCCCTTCGTCGCGTCGATGCCGAGCAGCGTCGCGACGGGCCCGTCGCCGAGCACCACCTCCACCGGCAGCGGCTCCCCGGCGGTCCCCTGGAGGGTGAGGACGAGCTGCTGGACGGCCAGCTCGGCGGTCGCCGCGTCCAGGTCGCCCGCGGTCAGCCAGCCGTCGTCCGCCAGCTCCACGACGATCGACTCCGGTGCCTGGGTGACCGACGCGAACGCACCCTGCGGCCAGGCGGTGCGGTAGTCGGGGTCGAGCGTGTCGCCGGCGGTGACCAGCGCCCCCGCCTCCTCGAGCGGGTTGTCGGCCTCGACCTGGCGGAACTCCCGGTACAGCCGCGGCCCCTGCGGGGTCTCGCCGACGAAGTAGACGGGCGCGGCGACCGTGTCGCCCGGCTCCTCGGTCGCGGTCTCGATCGGGGTCGGCTCGGACGTCTGCTCCGTGGGCGTCGGGTCGGTCCGGGGCTCGGGGTCGTCGCCGCACCCGGCCAGCAGGCAGCTGCCGAGGGCGAGTGCGGCGAGGACGGCGTACGGGCGGCTCGGGAGAGTGCGCATCCGCCGATGGTGGCATGGTTGTCCCCGTGACTGCCGCACCCGACTGCCTGTTCTGCAAGATCGTCGCCGGCGAGATCCCGGCCGAGGTCGTCCACACCACCGAGCGCACGGTCGCCTTCCGCGACATCAACCCGCAGGCGCCGCTGCACGTCCTCGTGGTGCCGCGCGAGCACGAGCCGAACGCCGCGGCCTCCGCCGCCGCGGACCCGGCCACCTTCGCGGAGATCGCCACCACGGCGCGCTCGGTCGCCACCGCGGAGGGGTACGACGACTACCGGCTCGTCTTCAACACCGGAGCCGGCGCCCAGCAGACGGTCTTCCACACCCACTGCCACGTGCTCGCCGGCCGCGACCTGACCTGGCCCCCGGGCTGAGCGCCGCCGGCTGGCCGGCGGGCGCCACCGGCAAACGGGTGGGCGCGACGCGGTCCCGCCCCGTACCATGGAGGGGCCGAATCGTCGTACCTGAAAGGCCGCCCGTCCTCGGGCATCCATGACCGACTCACCCACTCCCGTCCCCGCAGCCCGGACCGCGCAGGCTGCCCCCGCCCGCCACACCGTCGTCGTGCCCAACAGCATCGACATGGTCACCCTGTTCGGCCCGGGCGACGAGCACCTCGGCATCATCGAGAAGCGGTTCGGCGTCGAGGTCCACGTCCGGGGCAACCGGATCACGCTGGCCGGCGACGCCCAGGAGATCGAGCTCGCCGAGCGGCTGATCGACGAGCTGGTCGCCATCCTGCGCACCGGCCAGGGCATCACGCCCGAGGTCGTCGAGCGCGTGGAGGCGATGCTGCGCGTGCAGACCGCCACCTCCGAGCGGCCGGCGGACATCCTCTCGTTCAACATCCTGAGCAACCGCGGCCGCTCGATCCGGCCCAAGACGCTCAACCAGAAGCGCTACGTCGAGACCATCGACCAGCACACGATCACCTTCGGCATCGGCCCGGCCGGCACCGGCAAGACCTATCTCGCCATGGCCAAGGCGGTCCAGGCACTGCAGGCCAAGCAGGTCAACCGGATCATCCTCACCCGCCCCGCCGTCGAGGCCGGCGAGCGACTGGGCTACCTGCCCGGCACCCTCAGCGAGAAGATCGACCCCTACCTGCGGCCGCTGTACGACGCGCTGCACGACATGCTCGACCCGGAGTCGATCCCCAAGCTGATGGGGGCAGGGACGATCGAGGTCGCGCCGCTGGCCTATATGCGCGGTCGAGCGCAGCCTGTCGACACTCCGGTGCTGACGCCGGCGGGATGGGCGCCTATCGGATCTCTCGAGGTGGGCGACCTCGTCATCGGCAGCCAGGGACTTCCGACGCCGGTGCTCGGCGTCTTTCCCCAGGGAGTGAAGGACGTCTATCGCGTCCGTACTCAGGACGGCGCCTCCACGCGCGCCTGCGGCGAGCACCTGTGGACGGTGACGACGCCCGAGGACCGCCGGCGCTACACGTCGAGGACCCTCGAGACGCGGGAGATGATCGGCCACTTGCGTCGCGGCCACGTTCACCGCTACGAGCTGCCGCTGGCGGGCGCGGTCGAGTTCGAGCCGCAGGATGTCCCCATGGATCCCTATGCCCTCGGCCTTCTCCTCGGCGATGGGTGCATGACGACCGCCACGACACCTGACTTCACGACCAAGGATCCCGAGCTGGCAGAACGGCTGGCCGACGCAGTGCGACCGTTGGGGATCGAGCTGTCCCGCAAGAACGAGGTGTGTTACGTCCTCCGGCACCCGGCGGGTGGCCGTGGCGGTCTCCGCGTGGAAAACCCCGCGACCCGGGTGATTCGATCGCTGGGACTCGCCGGCTGCGAGTCGGAGACGAAGTTCGTGCCAGACGTCTACAAGCTCAACTCGGCATGGGTGCGGCTGTGGCTACTCCAGGGACTCCTGGACACCGATGGAGGGCTGGTCACCCAGGACGGTCGCACCTGTCGGGTCCAGTACACGACGATCTCTCCGCTGCTGCGTGACGACGTCGTATTCCTTGTCCGCTCGCTGGGTGGCACGGTGACCTGGCGGGTCCGCCCGGCGGCCGGCCGCAAGCCCGGTTTGGCGAACGGCCGCCCAGTCCCGTATCGCCATGACTCGTACCTTCTGGACATCCGACTGCCCGACGGATTCAGCCCGTTCCGACTCGCACGGAAGAAGGCGAAGTACGACGCCACAGGCGGAGGCCGCCCGATGCGCTTCGTCACTGCCATCGAGCCGGACGGCGAGGCAGAGTGCGTCTGCATCCAAGTCGCGGCCGAGGACTCGCTGTACGTGACCGAGGACTTCATCGTCACGCACAACACGCTCAACGACTCCTTCATCATCCTCGACGAGGCGCAGAACACCACGCCCGAGCAGATGAAGATGTTCCTCACCCGGCTCGGCTTCGGCTCCAAGATCGTGGTGACCGGCGACGTCACCCAGGTCGACCTGCCCTCCGGCACGAGCTCGGGCCTGCGGGTCGTCGAGAGCATCCTCGACGGCGTCGAGGACCTCGCGTTCGTGCGGCTCACCAGCCACGACGTCGTCCGCCACCAGCTGGTCGGGCGGATCGTGGCGGCGTACGACGAGTTCGACGCCAGGCGCGAGGCCAAGAAGAGCGTGAAGAAGGGCACCCGGTGACCATCGAGATCCTCGACGAGTCCGGCAGCGGGATCGACGTCAAGCACTTCTCGCGGCTCGCCCGGTTCGTGATGGACCAGATGCGCGTCCACCCGCTCGCCGAGCTCTGCATCAAGGCCGTCGACGAGGACACCATCGCCGAGCTCAACGCGAAGTGGATGGAGAAGGAGGGCCCCACCGACGTGCTCGCCTTCCCCATGGACGAGCTCCGTCCGGGCCTGGTCAACGAGGAGCCCGAGGAGGGCGTGCTCGGCGACCTCGTGCTCTGCCCGGTCGTCGCGGAGCGCCAGGGCGAGGCGGCCGGCCACGGCACCCTCGCCGAGCTGGAGCTGCTGACCACCCACGGCATCCTCCACCTGCTCGGCTACGACCACGCCGAGCCGGAGGAGCACACGGTGATGTTCGGCCTCCAGGACCAGCTCCTGGCCCAGTGGCGCGCCCACGTGGCCGCCTCCTGACGCCGGGCGGGCGGAGATGATCGCCGACAGTCTGTGGCCGCTGGGTGCAGCGGCCGTCCTGGTGGTGCTCGCAGGGTTGTTCGCCGCGGCGGACGCGGCCCTGGCGGGGTTCTCGCGCGCGCGGGCGCAGGAGATGGTGGGCGAGGGTCGCGCGGGCGCGCGGCGCCTGGTCGTCGTCCTCGAGGACGCGCCGCGGCACCTCAACACCGCGCTGCTGCTGCAGCTGCTGTGCGAGATCGCGGCGATCGTCGTCGTCACGCTGTACGTCGACGACCGCCTCGACGCGTCCTGGTGGGCCAGCGGCGGGCTGGCGCTGGGCGTGATGCTCGTGGTCTCCTTCGTCGTCATCGGCGTCGCGCCGCGCACCGTCGGCCGCCAGCACGCCGAGACCGTGGCCGTGTGGTGCGCCTGGCCGCTGTCGGCGCTGACCACCGTGCTCGGCCCGATCCCGCGGCTGCTGATCCTGGTCGGCAACGCGATCACACCGGGCCGCGGCTTCCGCGAGGGCCCGTTCCAGACGGAGACCGAGCTGCGTGAGCTCGTCGACATCGCCGAGGCCTCCGAGCTGATCGAGGCCGGCGAGCGGAAGATGATCCACTCCGTCTTCGAGCTCGGCGACACCACCGTGCGCGAGGTGATGGTGCCGCGCGGCGACGTGGTCTACATCGAGACCCACAAGAACCTGCGCCAGACCATGTCGCTGTTCCTGCGCTCGGGCTTCTCCCGGGTCCCGGTCATCGGCGAGAACCTCGACGACGTGCGCGGCATGGCCTACCTCAAGGACGTCGTGCGCCGCGACTTCGAGGCGCCCGACGTCGAGCTCACCCAGAAGGTCGAGGAGGTCATGCGGCCGGTGGTCTGGGTGCCGGAGTCCAAGCCGGTCGACGACCTGCTCCGCGAGATGCAGCTGCGCCGCCAGCACGTCGCGATCGTCGTCGACGAGTACGGCGGCACGGCCGGCCTGATCACCATCGAGGACCTGCTCGAGGAGATCGTCGGCGAGATCACCGACGAGTACGACGAGGCCGAGGTCGAGGTCGAGCACGTCGGCGACGGCCGCGACGACGAGGTCCGGGTCTCCTCCCGCTACCCGGTCGACGACCTCGACGAGATCTTCGGCTTCCCGATCGAGGAGGAGGACGTCGACTCGGTCGGCGGGCTGCTCGCCAAGCACCTCGGCCGGGTCCCGATCCCGGGCTCGGTGGTCGAGGCCCACGGGCTGCGCTTCGAGGCCGAGCAGGCGGCCGGTCGCCGCAACAAGATCGGCACCGTGCTGATCTCGCGGGCGCCGTCGGCCGGCGCCGTCAGCGGCGGCTGATCAGCCGAGCAGCGCCCACGGGTCCTCGCGCCGCCACACCGTCGGGAAGTGCAGCCCGACGCCCTGGCGCTCCGCGAGCCCGGTGAGCACCGCCATCGTCGCGTCGAGGTCGTCGCCGAGGTAGGGCAGGGCGCGCAGCGGCCGGTCGAGGGGCCGGAAGAAGTCGTCCCAGTGGATCAGCACGACCTGCCGGGCGCCGACGGTCTCGACCGTCTCGGCCCAGTACCGCTCGACGTACGCCCGGTCCTGCACGCCGAGCTGTCCCACGCCGAGGTACGCCACGTCGGCGCGGCGGCCCGCCAGGGCTCCGGCGCGGAAGCCCGCGCTGCCCTGGACCAGCGCGGTGCGCCCGCTGTCGTGCTCGACGAGGATCGACCACGCCTCGCCGCACCGGTAGGCGTCGGTCCGCGCCGGCGGCACCACCGGCGCCGTGATCGGCCCCGGGTACCGGTCGGGCGGGCAGTGCTCGCCCTCGACCCAGGTCAGCCGGAACCCGCCGACCACGACCGGCTCATCCGGTACGACGACCCCGACCCGGTCCTGCGGCAGCCCGCCGCCCCGCCCGATCTGCGCGGCCGACGCGCCGCCCAGCAGCCGGGCGCCGGTGCGGGCGGCCACGACCGCGGAGTCCAGCGCGTGGTCGTAGTGGGTGTGCACGGGCGCGACGACGTCGACCCGGTCGATCCCGGCCCGGGCCAGGGTCCGGCGGATCCGCTGCTCGTCCGGCGCGATCCGGCCGAGCGCGACGCGCGGGAGGGACGGGCGGGAGAAGAAGCCGTCGGTGAGGACCGCCGAGCGGCCGTCCTCGACGAGCAGCGACGCCACGCCCAGGAAGGTCACGCCGACGCCGTCGGCGCGCTGCGGCAGGCCGAACCGGTCGGCGTACCGGCCGATCTCGGGACGCCCGAGCCGGAGCCGCAGGCCGAGGGCCACGGCTACACGCCGGGGACGATCCGGAGGTCGCGCTCGGCGCCGTCGTCGAGCGCGGCGAGCGCCTCCTGGTAGCCCGTGCTGTCGTGGGCCGCGACCGCCGCCTCGACGCTGTCGAACTCGATGACCACCACCCGCTGGTCGAGCCCGGCCTCGTAGACCCGCTCGGGCAGGCCGCGGGCGAGGAACCGGCCGCCGTGCTCGGCGAGCACCGGCCCGGCGAGGGCGGCGTAGGCCGCCAGCTTCTCGGCGTCGTGGACGGCGCGGTAGTTGCTGATCCAGTAGGCAGGCATGGGCCCATCCTGCACCCCTGAGAGGATGGGCCCATGCCCGACCTCTCCGCCGAGGACCAGAAGCTCGTCACCCTTGCCCGCGCCACCCGCGCGCGGATCCAGGCGGCAGAGGGCGCCGCCGTCCGCGACACCGACGGCCGCACGTACGCCGCCGCCACGGTCGACCTGCCCTCCCTCCGGCTGAGCGCGGTGCAGGCCGTGGTCGCGATGGCCGTCGCCTCGGGCTCCCGCGGCGTCGACGCCTGCGTCCTCCTCGGGGACGCGCCGGACGCCGGGCAGGACCTCACCGAGCCGGACGCCGCCGTCCTCGCCGACTTCGCCGGCGCCGCGGGCGTGGTCGTCCACCTCGGCGACGCCCGCGGCGCGATCGGGGCCACCGTCACCCGGCCATGACATCTGTCATGGCCGGGTCGTGACGCCTGCCAGAGGCGTGCGGGCCCGCCGGCGGCGACGCTGGAGCCATGACGACGACGAGCACGAGCCCGCTGGCGGTCCGCCTCGCGGGCGTGACCAAGGACTTCGGTCCGGTGCAGGCGGTCCGGGGGATCGACCTCGAGCTGCACCCGGGCGAGATCGTGGCCTTCCTCGGCCCCAACGGCGCCGGCAAGACCACGACCATCGACATGGTCCTGGGCCTGAGCCGGCCGACCACCGGGACCGTCGAGGTGCTCGGCCTGGACCCGCGGCGCGCCATCGCGCGCGGCCTGGTGTCCGCGGTGATGCAGACCGGCGGTCTCCTCAAGGACATCACGGTCCGTGAGACCGTGGCCTACACCGCGAGCCTGTTCGCCGACACCGAGCCGGTCGACGCCGTGCTCGAGCGGGCAGGCATCGCCGGCATCGCCGACCGCAAGGTCGCCAAGTGCTCGGGCGGTGAGCAGCAGCGGCTGCGGTTCGCGATGGCGCTGCTGCCCGATCCCGCGCTGCTGCTGCTCGACGAGCCGACGACCGGTATGGACGTCGAGGGCCGCCGCGCGTTCTGGAGCGCGATCCGCGCCGACGCGGGCGCCGGGCGCACCGTCCTGTTCGCCACCCACTACCTCGAGGAGGCCGACCAGTATGCCGACCGGATCGTCCTCATCAGCAAGGGCCGGATCGTCGCCGACGGCACCGGCCCGCAGATCCGCGCACTGGCCTCGGGCCGCACCATCCGCGCCTGGCTCCCGGATGCCGACACCGCGGCGATCGCCGGGCTGGGCGGCGTCGACCACGTCGACGTACGCGGCGAGTCGGTCACCGTCCACGCCAAGGACAGCGACGCCGTCGCCCGCTACCTGCTCACCGAGACCGACGCCCGCGACGTCGAGATCACCGCCATGGGCCTCGAGGAGGCCTTCCTCAGCCTGACAGGAGAATCGGCATGACCACGAGCACCGTCGACCCGACCGCCCGCCGGGTCCCGCCCCTGGGCGGCCTGAACCCCACCGTGCTCGGCATCGAGCTGCGCCGGATGCTGCGCAACCGCCGCACCGTGATCTTCACGCTGGTCCTCCCCGCCGCGCTGACGCTGAGCTTCGGCGGCCAGTCCGGCTGGGACGAGCGCGCCGGCGTCGGCAACGTCGCGGCCTACATCCTCGCCTCGATGGCGATGTACGGCGCCGCCCTCACGGCCGCCGCCGGCGGCTCGATGGTCGCCCTCGAGCGCTCCCTGGGCTGGTCCCGGCAGCTGCGCCTCACCCCGCTCCACCCGGTCGCCTACATCCTGATGAAGGCGTTCGTCGCTCTCGTGATGGGTGCGCTGGCGATCCTCGCCGTCAACGTGGTCGGGGTGCTGCAGGGCAAGGCGGACATGCCGGCCAGCACCTGGATCCAGTGCGGCGTGCTGGCGCTCGTCTGCACCCTGACCTTCGCCGCGCTCGGCGTCTTCGTCGGCTACGTCGTGCCGGGCGAGAACGCCATGCAGATCCTCGGCCCCGGCCTCGCGCTGCTGTCCTTCCTCGGCGGCCTGTTCATCCCGCTCAGCCAGTACGCCCACGGTGTGCGGCTGGTGGCCTACTGGACGCCGATGTACGGCGTGGCCGAGGTCGTCCGCGCCCCGCTCACCCACGAGCTGCCCTGGTACGCCGTCGTCAACGCGGTCGGCTGGTGCGCGCTCTTCGTGGCCGGCGCGGCGTGGCGGATGAGCAAGGACACCGCGCGGGTCTGAGCCGGGACCTCTGCGCCGGGGACTACCGTGACGACCGTGGAGACACCGGGCCAGGTCGAGCCGCCGCGGGCGATGGGCCGGCTCGGCCCGATGTTCGCCGCGATCTGGCTGGCGTTCCTCCTCGACCCGGTCCGCGCGGCCTGGACGGACCTGCCGGCGGCGCACGCCTGGCTGGGGCTGGTCGCGACCCTGGTGTTCGCGGCGACCTACCTGGCCCTGTGGATCGCCGTGCGCACCGACCGGGCCCGGCTCGTGCAGGTGCCGCCGCTGCGGACCCGGCTGGTGTGGATGGCCGCGCTGAGCGGCCTGGCGGCGGTCATGGTGGCCGCGCTCGGCCAGGTCGGCACGGCCAGCGTGGTCTATCTCGCGGTCACCGTCGTGATGCTCTTCCCGGTCGCGGTGTTCGTGCCGGTCGTGGCGGCTCTCGCCGTGGCGGTCCTCGTCACCGGCGTCGCGCTGCCGGGGTGGGAGCACAGCCCCTGGCTGGCCTTCTCCATCATCGCCGCGTCGCTGGCCGTCTTCGGCGTGCGCTCGATGATGAACCGCAACCTGGAGCTGATCCGGGCGCACGAGACCAACGCCGAGCTCGCCGCCGAGCAGGTGCGCAACCGACTGGCCCGCGACCTGCACGACATACTCGGCCACTCGCTCACCGTGATCACCATCAAGGCCGAGCTGGCCGGCCGGCTCTTCGACGCCGACCCCGAGCGGGCGCGGGCCGAGCTCACCGACCTCGAGCGGCTGAGCCGCGACGCCCTCGCCGACGTACGCCGCGCGGTCGAGGGCTACCGCGACCTGACCCTGCCGGGGGAGATCGCCCGCGCACGGACGGCACTGGCCGCCGCCCAGATCGACGCCGCGCTCCCCAACAGCACCGACGAGGTGCCCAGCGAGGCACGGGAGCTGTTCGCCTGGGCCGTCCGCGAGGCCGTCACCAACGTGGTGCGGCACTCCGGTGCGCGGCACTGCGAGGTGCGGCTCTCGCCCCACGCGGTGGAGGTGCGCGACGACGGCCGCGGCGTCCCCGCGGGCGCGACCCACGGCTCGGGCCTCACCGGCCTCCAGGAGCGGGCGACCGCCCTCGGCGCGACCCTGGTCACCCGCAGCCTCGACCCCGGCTGGTCGGTGGCGGTGGTGCTGCGGTGAGCGCGCCCATCCGGCTGCTGCTGGCCGACGACCAGGCCCTGGTCCGCGGCGCCCTCTCGGCGCTGCTCGGGCTCGAGCCCGACCTGGAGGTCGTCGCCGAGGCCGGCACGGGGGAGGAGGCCGTCGCCGCGGCCCGTGCCCACACCCCCGACGTCGCGCTGCTCGACGTCGAGATGCCCGGCCTGGACGGGATCGCCGCCTGCGCCGAGGTCCGCGCCGCGAGTCCCGGCACCCGGGTGCTGATCGTCACCACCTTCGGCCGGCCCGGCTACCTGCGCCGGGCGCTCCAGGCCGGCGCCTCCGGCTTCGTGGTGAAGGACACCCCGGCGCCGCAGCTCGCGGACGCCGTACGCCGGATCCACCAGGGGCTGCGCGTGGTCGACCCCGCCCTCGCCACCGACTCCCTGGTCGCGGGGGAGTCGCCGCTGACCGCCCGGGAGACCGACGTCCTGCGCGCGGCCCGCGACGGCGCCTCCGTCGCGGCGATCGCGGCCCAGCTCTTCCTCTCCGAGGGCACCGTGCGCAACCATCTCTCGGCGGCCATCGGCAAGACCGGTGCGACCAACCGCACCGAGGCGGTGCTCGTCGCGCTCGGAAACGGCTGGCTCTAGAAGGGGGACCACTGGTTGACTGAGGTCAACTGACCCCCGCCGTGCCGATGTCCCCGGACAGGAGTATTTTCGAACTATGGCAAACCGTGCTCGGGAGGAGCATGCGCGGGCTGTGCAACGGCTCGCCGACTCCTACGCCGCCATTCCCCCTGGTCAGCCCGTGCGGCTCGCGAAGCGCACGACCAACCTGTTCCGTGCGCGTGCGGCCACCAGCGCGCCGGGCCTGGACGTCAGCGGTCTCGCCGGCGTCATCGAGGTGCTGCCCGACAGTCCCGACGGCCCGGTCGCCGAGGTCCAGGGCATGTGCACCTACGAGGACCTCGTCGACGCGACGCTGCCCCACGGCCTGATGCCGTACGTCGTCCCGCAGCTGCGCACGATCACCCTCGGCGGCGCCGTCACCGGGCTCGGCATCGAGTCGACCAGCTTCCGGCGCGGGCTCCCGCACGAGTCGGTGCTCGAGATGGACGTCTTCACCGGAGGCGGCCAGGTGGTCACCACCCGCCCCGGCGACGACCTCTTCGACACCTTCCCCAACTCCTACGGCTCGCTCGGCTACGCCACCCGCCTGCGGATCCGGCTGGCGCCGGTGCCGCCGTACGTCGCGCTGCGGCACGTCCGCTTCGACGACGCCGGCCTGCTCGCCAAGACCATCGCCGAGGTCACCGCCACCCAGGAGTACGACGGCGAGCCGGTCCACGGCCTCGACGGCGTCTCCTTCGGCCCGGGCGAGCACGTCCTCACCCTCGCCCGGTGGACCGACGAGCCGGGGCCGACCTCCGACTACGCCGGGCAGCAGGTCTACTACCGCTCGCTGCAGACCTGCGACCGCGACCGGCTCACCACCTACGACTACCTGTGGCGCTGGGACACCGACTGGTTCTGGTGCTCGGGCGCCTTCGGCGCGCAGAACCCGCGCATCCGCCGGCTCTGGCCGCGCCGCTACCGCCGCTCCGACGTCTACATGCGGCTGCTCCACCTCGACCGCCGGTTCGGGATCGCCGACCGCCTCGACCGCCGCGCCGGCCGGCCGCTGCGCGAGCGGGTCGTCCAGGACATCGAGGTCCCCGTCGAGCGGCTGGGGGAGTTCCTCGCCTGGTTCGACGAGGAGATCGGGATGCGGCCGGTGTGGCTGTGCCCGCTGGCGACCACCCGGCCCTGGCCGACGTACCCCCTGGAGACCGGCAAGGTCTACGTCAACGTCGGCTTCTGGGGCACCGTCCACGTCGGCCCCGATGCCACCGACGCCCCGCGCAACCGCGCCATCGAGGCCAAGGTCCACGAGCTCGGCGGGCATAAATCGCTCTACTCCGAGGCTTTCTACGACCGGGCCACCTTCGACGCTCTCTACAACACGGCCCACCTCGACGAGGTGAAGCGCCGCTACGACCCCGACGACCGACTGACCACCCTCTACGACAAGGCGGTGAAGAGCCGATGACGGCACCGACGAGTGCACCGGCAGGCAAGGGCATCGCGCCCACGATCGCGTCCCTCTTCCCGGGCGGGCTGCCCCTGTGGCTCAAGGCCTACGACGGATCCGTCGCGGGCGACCAGAGCCGGCCCTACGGCGTGGAGCTGGTCAGCGAGCGCGGCCTCTCCTACATCATGACCGCGCCGGGCGACCTCGGCCTGGCCCGCGCCTACGTCGCCGGCGACCTGGTCCTCCACGGCGCCCACCCCGGGGACCCGTACGAGGCGTTCTCCCTGCTCAAGGACCACACCGACTTCGGGATCCCGGGGCCGCTCGAGCTGATCGGCGTGCTGCGCTCGCTCGGGCTGAGCCACCTGATCCCGCCGCCGCCGCCGCCGCAGGAGCACCTCCCGGCCTGGCGGCACCGCCTCGAGGGCCTGCGCGCCCTCGGCAAGTGGGGCCGGCACTCGCAGGAGCGCGACGCCGACGCGATCCAGCACCACTACGACGTCTCGAACGCCTTCTACGAGCACGTCCTCGGCCCCTCGATGACCTACACCTGCGCGGTGTTCCCGACCGAGGACGCCACGCTCGAGGAGGCGCAGGACCACAAGTACGACCTCGTCTGCCGCAAGCTCGACCTGCAGCCCGGGCAGCGCCTGCTCGACATCGGCTGCGGGTGGGGCGGCATGGTGCGCCACGCCGCGAAGCACTACGGCGTCCAGGTGCTCGGCGTGACCCTCTCCCGGGAGCAGGCCACCTGGGCGCAGGAGGAGATCAAGCGCCAGGGGCTCGACGACCTCGCCGAGGTGCGCCACTCCGACTACCGCGAGGTCGAGGAGGGCGACTTCGACGCGGTCAGCTCGATCGGCCTCACCGAGCACATCGGCGTCGACAACTACCCGGCGTACTTCGGCTTCATGCGCGACAAGCTCAAGCCGCGGGGCCGGATCCTCAACCACTGCATCACCCGTCACGACAACGTGGACCGGCGTACCGGCGCCTTCATCGACCGCTATGTCTTCCCCGACGGCGAGCTCGCCGGCTCCGGGACGATCGTGCGGGCCGTCGAGGACGCCGGGCTCGAGGTGCAGCACCACGAGAACTTCCGGGTCCACTACGCGAAGACCCTTGCGGGCTGGTGCCGGAACCTCGCCGACAACTGGGACGCCTGCGTCGCCGAGACCGACGAGGGCACGGCTCGGGTGTGGGGCCTGTACATGGCGGGCTCGCGGATCGCCTTCGAGCGCAACGAGATCCAGCTCCACCACGTGCTGGCCACGAAGACCGACGACGGCGACAGCGGCTACCCCCTGCGTCACGAGTTCTGACGGATCGGTCCGATCGGACCGCAGGCCCGGGACCTTGGTCCCGGGCCTGCGGCGTTTTCGTCCGGGCCGGCCACGGCGGGTGCCAGACTCGCGCCCGGGGCTCGGTGTCGCGTCGTGCGCACTGGAGGGGACACAACAGGCTGGGGAGCGGTCATGGCGTTCGGTCGTGCGACCACGCGTGCAGCAAGGGCGACGAGCTGGATCGGGTTGGTTGTGCTCGTGCTGGCGGCGACGCTGCCGGCGGCCGCGACGGCACCGGTGGTGCCGGCGCGCAACGCCTGCACCATCGTCGGCACCCCCGGACCGGACATCCTCGTCGGGACCCCGGGCCGGGACGTGATCTGCGGCCTCGGCGGCGACGACCGGATCTACGGCCGCGGTGGCGACGACGTGATCAGCGGCGGCCCGGGCAACGACGTGATCGACGGCGGCCCGGGCGACGACGTGATCTGGGGCAGCGGCGGCGACGACGTGCTGCGCGGGGGCGGCGGCGACGACCGGCTGTACGGCGGGCGCGGCGACGACGTCCTGCGCGGGGGCACGGGCGACGACGTGCTCCGCGGCGGTCCCGGTGACGACCGGCTGTACGGCGGCCGCGGCGCGGACATCCTCCGCGGCGGACGCGGGAACGACCGGCTCGACGGCGGTCCCGGCCCGGACCGCCTGGGCTGCGGTCCCGGCGCCGACACGGTCGTGACCACCCAGGGCGACAAGACGAACGGCAGCTGCGCCGACCGGACCGACCCGCAGCCCCCGCCGCGGCAGCCCGGCGCACCCGTCGCCGTGCCCGACACCGTCGGCACGGACGAGGACACCCTGCTCGAGCTGCCGGTCAGCGGACCGGGCAGCCCGGCCGCCAACGACACCGATCCCGACGGGGACCCGCTCACCGTGATCGCGGTGGTGAACCCGGTCGGCGGGACCGTCGAGATCGTCGGCACGGTGATCCGGTTCGACCCGACGCCGGATCTCTGCGGCCCCGGCGCCGGCGGCTTCGACTACACCGTCGCCGACGGCACCGGGCGCACCGACGTCGGCCGGGTCACCGTCGACATCGCCTGCCTGCCCGACGACCCCACGGCGGACGACGACACCGCGACGGTGGACGAGGACGCGCCGGCCACGGCGATCGACGTCCTCGCCAACGATGCCGACGCCGACGGCGATCCGCTCGTCATCGGCGCGGTCACCCAGCCGGCCCACGGCACGGTCGTGGTCACGGGCGGTGGCTCGGGCCTGACCTACGAGCCGGACCCCGACTACTGCAACACCCCGCCCGGCACCGACCCGGACACCTTCACCTACACGCTCACGCCCGGTGGCGCGACGGCCACGGTGACCGTCGCGGTCACCTGCGTCGACGACGCGCCGGTCGCGGTGGACGACACCGCGACGGTGACCGAGGACGACCCGGCCACCGCGATCGACGTCCTCGCCAACGACACCGACGCCGACGGCGACCCGTTCACCATCGGCGCGGTGACCCAGCCGGCCCACGGCACCGTCGTCATCACCGGTGGCGGCACCGGGCTGACCTACGTCCCGGACCCGGACTACTGCAACACCCCGCCCGGCACCGACCCGGACACCTTCACCTACACGCTCAGCCCCGGCGGCGCCGAGGCGACCGTCGCCGTCGCGGTCACCTGCGTCGACGACGCGCCGGTCGCGGTGGACGACACCGCGACGGTGACCGAGGACGACCCGGCCACCGCGATCGACGTCCTCGCCAACGACAGCGACGCCGACGGCGACCCGCTCGTCATCGGCGCGGTGACCCAGTCGGCCCACGGCACCGTCGTCATCACCGGTGGCGGCACCGGGCTGACCTACGAGCCCGACCCGGACTACTGCAACACCCCGCCCGGCACCGACCCGGACGTCTTCACCTACACGCTGGCGGGTGGCCCGAGCGCGACCGTCGCGGTCGCCGTCACCTGCGTGGAGGACCTGTCCGAGGCCGTCGACGACCACGCGACCACCGACGAGGACACCTCGGTGATCATCGTCGTGCTCGCCAACGACGTCATCGGCGACACCCCGCCCTCGGTCACGGCCGTGACCCATCCCGCGCACGGCACCGCCACCACGAACGGCGCGACGGTCACCTACGAGCCGGACGCCGACTACTGCAACACCCCGCCGGGCACCGACCCGGACAGCTTCACCTACACGATCACCGGCGGCTCGACCGCCACGGTCACGGTCGCCGTCACCTGCGTCGCGGACGACCCGGTCGCGGTCGACGACAGCGCCACCCTCACCGAGGACGACGACGCCACCGCGATCGACGTCCTCGCCAACGACCGGGACCCCGACGGCGTCGGGCTCGCGATCACCGCCGCCACCCAGCCGGCCAACGGCACCGTCGTGATCACCGGCGGCGGCACCGGGCTGACCTACCGGCCGGACGCCGACTACTGCAACGACCCGCCGGCGCTCCCCGACACCTTCGACTACACGATCACCGGCGGCTCGACCGCCACCGTGTCGGTCGCCGTCACCTGCGTCATCGACCCCGCCGTCGCCCACGCCGACAGCGCGTCGACCATCGAGGACGTCGCGGTCACCATCGACGTGCTCGCCAACGACACCCTCGGCGACGTCAGCCCGGTGGTCACGCTGCTCGGCCAGCCCGCGCACGGCACCACCTCGATGACCGGCACCCAGGTGCGGTACGTGCCCGACGCCGACTACTGCAACGACCCGCCCGGCACGACGCTCGACAACTTCGTCTACACGATCACCGGCGGCTCGAGCGCCACGGTGACGGTCACCGTCACCTGCGTGAACGATGCGCCGGTCGCCGCCGACGCGACCTTCACCGGCGCCTCCGGCGCGGTCGGCAACACCGTGCTGGTCGTCGACGACGCGACCGACGCCGCTCCGGCCGTGGCCGGGCCGCACAAGACCGTGACCGGCGACCTCCTCGCCGGCGCCTCGGACGTCGAGACGCCCGGTTCCCTCGCCGTCGTCGCCGCGACCACCGGCACCACCCAGGGCGGCTCGGTCACCCTGCAGGAGGACGGCGACTTCGTCTACACCCCGCCGGCCGGCTGCACCGTCGCGAGCGACACCTTCGCCTACACCGTCACCGACCAGGACCCGGCGGGCGCGCTGACCGGCACCGGCACCGTCACGGTCCAGATCAGCGGATGCGTCTGGTACGTCGCCAACGACGCCACCGGCGACGACGCCGGCACCTCCTCGGAGCCCTTCGCGACCCTCGCCCAGGCGGCGGCCGCCTCCGCGGCGGGCCAGACCATCCACGTCGCGGGCGGCGACGGCACGACCACCGGCTACACGACCGGCATCACGCTCAAGACCGGTCAGCGCCTCGTCGGTGCGGCGGCCGACCTCGTCGTCGGCGGCAGCACCCTCGCGACCGGCGCGCCGGGCGCCCGCCCGGTGCTCACCGCCACCATGGGGGACGTCGTCACGCTGGCCTCCGGAGCGACGGTCACCGGCGTGCGCCTCGACCCGTCCGGCGCGTCCAGCGCCATCGCGGGCGGCAGCGGCGTCAGCAGCGGTGTCCTCGCCGACGTCCGGATCATCGACACGGGCGCGGCGGGCACGAAGCCGGGGATCAACCTCGCGAGCACCACCGGGACCTTCACCGTCACCGACCTCGCCGTCGACAACACCGCCGCCAGCGGTACGACGGACGGCTCGGTCGGCGTCCAGCTCAGCTCCGCCGGCGCGGTGCTCTTCGACCCCGCCGGCACCATCCGCCTCGACGTCAAGGGCGCCAAGGCCCTCGCGGCGACCGGCACCGCCCTCACCGGCAGCGTCCTCGACACCGTGAGCGTCACCGGCTCCGCCAGCGGCGGGATCAGCCTCGTCAACACCACCGGCGCGGTCACCTTCACCGACCTCGCCCTGCAGACCACGGGCGGGACCGCCTTCGCCCTGCAGGGGACGGGCGCGGTCACCGTGCCGTCGAGCGGCACCGCCACGATCGCCGCGGCGAACGGGCCGGCCGTCGACATCGCCACCGCGGCGAACCCGGCGCTGAGCTTCGACAGCGTCAGCTCGACGAACAGCACCACCCGCGGGATCCGGCTCAGCGGCCTCGGCAGCGGGTCGTTCTCGGGCGGCAGCGGAAGCATCACCGGCCACGCCCAGGGCGCCTTCGTCGTCGAGGGCGGCAGCGGCGCGATCACCTACGACGGCACCATCGGCGACGGCCCCGGACGCTCGCTCGAGGTCTCCGGCCGCACCGGCGGCACCGTCGCGATCACCCAGCCGATCGCCGACGCCGCCGGCGCGGGCGGCGGCCTGGTCGTCAGCGGCAACAGCGGCGGCAGCACCCTCCTGAGCGGACAGGGCACCACCCTGAGCACCGGCACCGCCGACGCGGTCGTGTTCACCGCGAACGGCACCGGCGCCGGGCACACCCTCGGCCTCACCGGCGGCGGTCTCGTCATCACCACGTCGATCGGCAGGGGCATCGAGGCGAACGGCGGTGGCACCCTGGCCGTCACCGGCGCCGGCAACCGGATCACCAGCGGCACCGGCCGCGCGCTCGGCGTCTCCGCCACCCGGATCGACGCCGCCGGCCTCGTCTTCGAGCGGATCAGCGCCGCCGGCGCCCCCAACGGCATCGTGCTCGCGGGCACCGGCGACGCCGGCTCGCTCCAGGTCACCGGATCCGGCGGGACCTGCGCCGCGGGCAGCACCGCGGGTTGCTCGGGCGGCGTCATCACCGCGAGCGCCGGCGGCGACGACGCCGGCACCGCGCCGGTCGGCACCGGCATCGTGCTCACCGACACCAAGGCGCCGTCGCTGACCCGGATGTGGGTCCACGACGCCACCAACTACGGCATCCGCGGCGACCGCACCCGTGGCCTCACGCTGACCCACAGTGTCGTCGACGGCACGCTCGGCACCACCACCGCGACCCCGTACGACGACTCGGCGGTCCTCCTCACCAACCTCTCCGGCACGGCGTCGATCACCGACACGGCGATCGCCGGCGGGCTCGAGGACTCGCTGCGGGTCAGCAACACGAACACCGACCTGCAGCGCCTCACGCTCACCCGGGTCGCGTTCACCCGCAACGGCGCGAGCCCGCAGAACGACGCCATCGCACTGGAGTCCAGCGGGACCGGCAGCTTCCCGGTCACCGTGGCGAGCAGCAGCGTCCAGGGCGCGGCCGGGGACGTCCTCCAGTACAGCCACACGGCCTCCGGCGCCGGCGACCTCGTGCTGACGGGCAACACCTTCGCCAACGACCACCCGGCCATCGCCACCGGTGGCGGCGGTGTGACGATCTACCAGGACGGCGCGGCCGGCAGCACGACCATGGACATCACCGGCAACACCTTCCGCGGCGCGGTCGGCGCCGGCGTCCTGGTCGCCAAGGGTCAGGGGGCCGCCCACCAGACGGGCAGCTTCGGCGACAACGACCTCGGCGCGGCCGGCGTACCCGACTCGGGATCGGTCTCCGGCTCGGCGCTCAAGCTGCAGCAGCTCGGCGGCGGCTCCCTCGCGTGGACCGTCACCGGCAACCGGATCCGCGGCTACAACAACTACGGCATCGAGGTCCTCGCGGGAGGCGGCGGCGTGACGCAGTCCGGCAGCGTCAGCACCGTGGTCACCGGGAACACCATCACCGAGCCGGGCAACGCACCCGGCACCGGTGCCCTGCCGAAGCAGGGCGTCCACTACAACATCGGCACCTTCCCGGGCGACTCCTTCGACGTGTGCGCCGACGTCCGCGGCAACGTCCTCGACGCCAGCGGCGCCGTCGTGTACCCCGCCAACGGACTGGTCACCGACGTCGTGCTCCGCCAGCGGCAGAACACGACCATCCGGGTGCCCGGCCTCGTCGGCACCGGCACGGCCGCCGTCCAGTCCTGGATCGCGGCCCAGAACCCGACCGGTCCGCCCGTCGTCCACGCCAGCGCGTCGGGCACCGGCGGCGGCTTCGTCGCGACCGGATGCCCCACCCCATGAACCCGCGACCCACCAGGAGAGCCCGTGGCTGAGCCGTTCCTCGCCGAGATCCGGCTGATGTCCTTCGTCTTCGCGCCGAAGGGCTGGGCGCTGTGCAACGGCCAGCTGCTGCCGATCAACCAGAACCAGGCGCTGTTCTCGCTGCTGGGCACCACCTTCGGCGGCAACGGGCAGACGACCTTCGCGCTGCCCGACCTGCGCGGGCGCACTCCGATCCACGTCGACGCGTGGCACTCCCTCGGGCAGTCCGGCGGCGCGGCGGCCCACACGCTCAGCGTGAGCGAGCTGCCCCAGCACACCCACCGGGTCGCCGTCTCGACGGCGGCGACGGGCGGCACGGCGATCCCGGCCGACGCCTTCCTCGGTGGCGGCAACAACGCGTACCGTCCGGGCCCGGCCAGCACGACGCTGCACCCCAGACGGTCGGCGCCCTCGGCGGCTCCCAGGCCCACCAGAACATGCAGCCCTTCCTGACCCTGAGCTTCTGCATCGCGCTGCAGGGCATCTTCCCGAGCCCGAACTAGGAGCAGTCGTGGCCCAACCCTATGTCGGCGAGATCCGCATGTTCGGCGGCAACTTCGCCCCCGCAGGCTGGATGTTCTGCGAGGGACAGCTGCTGCCGATCTCCGAGAACGAGACCCTCTTCCAGCTCCTCGGCACGACCTACGGCGGCGACGGGCAGAGCACCTTCGCGCTGCCCGACCTGCGCGGTCGGATCCCGATCCACCAGGGCACCGGCGGGGGAGGCAGCTACCTCCTCGCCGAGACCGGCGGCGCCGAGGAGGTCACGCTCACCCAGCAGCAGCTGCCCGGCCACCAGCACTCCCTGCTCGGGGTCCAGGGGAAGCCCGGCACCCAGGTCAGCCCGGCCGGCAACCTGCCCGCGATGTCGCTGAACGTCGTGCCGTACGTCAACGACGTCCCGGCCACGAACCTCAACCCGGCGGCCATCACCGCGGCGGGCGGCAGCCAGCCGCACGCCAACATGCAGCCGTACCTCTGCGTCAGCTTCATCATCTCCCTCTACGGGATCTTCCCCTCGCCCACGTAGGAGCAGGACACGTCATGGCAGACCCCTTCGTTGCGGAGATCCGCATCTTCCCCTTCAACTTCGCCCCGCGCGGCTGGGCGTGGTGCGACGGCCAGCTGCTGCCGCTGTCGCAGAACACCGCGCTGTTCTCGCTCCTCGGCACGACATACGGCGGCAACGGCCAGTCGAACTTCGCGCTCCCCGACCTGCACGGCCGGGCGCCGATGCACCCCGGACAGGGCCCGGGACTGAGCCTGCACGACCTCGGCGAGACCGGCGGCTCGGAGACGGTGACCCTCCTGGAGTCGGAGATCCCGTCGCACACCCACCCGCTGCGGGCCAACACCGACGGCGTGGCGGACACCAGCGCGCCCAGCGCCGCGGCCGCCTTCGCGCCGTCCTCGGGCGGCACCCTCTACCAGTCCACGGCCACCGGCGGCGAGTACCTCGCGGCCGAGGCGCTGAGTCCCGCCGGCAGCAGCCAGCCGCACAACAACATGCAGCCGTACCTCACCTTCTACTTCTGCATCGCCCTCCAGGGCGTGTACCCGCCGCGGAGCTGAGAGGAGCAGGGCATGGGCACGACGGTCCTCGACCCGGTGGTGCTGCGTCCGGTCACGGACACCGACGACGCGTTCCTGCTGGCGCTCTACGGCGAGATCCGCGCCGCCGAGCTCGACCAGGTCGCCTGGGAGCCGGGCCAGCGCGAGGCGTTCCTGCGGATGCAGCTGGACCTGCAGACGTCCCAGTACCGCGCCGCGCACCCGCAGGGCAGCTTCGACCTGGTCGAGGTCGAGGGCCGGCCCGCCGGCCGGCTCTACGTCAGCCGCCGGCCCGACGACATCCGGATCGTCGACGTCGCGCTGACCGCGGAGTTCCGCGGCCGCGGCATCGGGGGAGCCCTGGTGTCCCGGGTGATCGACGAGGCGACGGCGTCCGGCCGGTCGACGAGCATCCACGTCGAGGTGCACAACCCCGCGGCCCGCCTCTACCAGCGGCTCGGCTTCCGCCCCGTCGCCCGGCGCGGGGTCTACGTGCTGATGGAACGGAGCCCGTCGTGAGCCCCTGGAGCCCCCGCGCGGCGGGACGCTCAGGCGAAGGCGGCCTCGTAGCGCATCGCGCCGTCCTGCGGGCCGAGCGGGACCAGGAACAGCTCGAGGCCGCCGAGCCCGGCGTGGCTGACGGCCCACGTGGCCTGCGTCAGGGTCGGCGCCGTGGGCCGGTGAAGACCAGCGAGAACTGGTCGCGCGGCGTACCGTCCGGCCCGGTCCCGCCCGGCACGCCCGTCGTGGACGCCTCGCGCAGGACCAGGGTCAGCGCGCCCCCGTCCGGCAGGGCGACCTCGAACGGGTCGCCCACCAGTCCGGAGAAGTCCTCGACGTCGAACCACGCAGTCACAACCGCCAGCCTAGTGCCGTCGCCAGGAGCATCCGATGACCGACCTGACCCGCCGTACCGTCCTCGCCACCGGGGCCACCGGCGCGGCCGTGGCCGTCGTCGGCCTCCCCACGCCCGGCCTCGCCGTCGCCGCTCCGCAGGCGGCGGCGGCCCCGGCCGTCGCGGCCGCGCCGCGCGCCTACACCCGCAACGCCAAGCTGTACCGCCGCAAGCGCTTCAAGAAGCAGCGCAAGGCGCGGTTCAAGGTCGTCGGCCCCGGCGTGCGGCTGAAGATGAAGCTGGTCGACGTCTCCAACATCCCGCTGGTCACCCGCGGCTCGAACCGCAGCTTCGAGCTCACCTTCACCACCCGGCGCCCCGGCCCCGGACAGGGCACCTACACGGTGAAGCGGCGCAAGTTCAAGGCCACCTCGCTGTTCCTCGTCCCGACCGACGCCTCCCACCGCAGGTACCGCGCCACCATCAACAACCGCTGACTGGGTGTCCGCGACCGCTAGCCTGGGCGGGTGAGCACCCGGGCCCAGCAGTACGACGCCACGGTCCGCGGCCGTGAGCAGCTGACGCCGCACCTGGTGCGGCTGACCCTCGACGTCCCGGGCTTCGCCTCGACCGGCATCTCCGACGAGTGGATCGGCCTGGTGGTGCCCGGCCAGTTCCAGAGCCGCTACTACACGGTGCGCTCGCTCGACGCCGGCGCGATGGTGCTCGACATCGTGGTCCACGACGTCGGGCTGGTCACCGAGTGGGCGTCCGGTGGCTCGGGCGACCCCGACGACGTGGTCGGCCAGCAGGTCGTCCTCACCGAGGCCAAGGGCTCCTTCCTGCCGCCGGACGACGCCGGGTGGCTGCTGCTGGTCGGCGACCTCACCGCGCTGCCCGCGATGGCGCGGATCGCCGTCGAGCACGGCGACCGGCTGCCGGTGCGGATCCATGCCGAGGTGCCCGCCGACTCGCGGATCCCCGGCTACTTCCCCGACACCGCCGACGTCACCTGGCTGCCGCTCGACGGGGAGAGCCGGCTCGCCGAGGTCGTGGAGGAGCTCGACTGGCCCGACGGCCCGGGCTACTTCTGGATGGCCGGCGAGTCCGCCCAGATGCGGGCCATCCGCAAGCACCTGATGCGCGAGCGCAGGCTCCCCAGCACCCACTACGACGTGATGGGCTACTGGCGCTCGGTCGCCAAGCGCCAGCCGCGTGCCGTCGACCCCGGCCCGATCTGGCGCGCCGGCAAGGCCGCGGGGAAGTCCGACGAGGAGATCTGGGCCGACTACGACGCCGCCCGGGAGGCACAGGGATGAGCGAGCACGACGACGAGCTGGACGAGCTGGACGAGTTCGACGAGGACTTCGGGGCGCTGCCGCCGCCGGCGGCGCCGGTGGCGCCGGTGGCGCCGGTGTTCGGCACCGGCGACGTCCCCGAGGGCTACCGCAGCGGCTTCGCCTGCTTCGTCGGGCGCCCCAATGTCGGCAAGTCCACGCTGACCAACGCGCTGGTCGGCCAGAAGATCGTGATCACCTCCGACAAGCCGCAGACGACCCGCACCGTCGTCCGCGGCATCGTGCACCGCCCCGACGGCCAGCTCGTCCTCGTCGACACCCCCGGCCTGCACCGCCCCCGCACCCTGCTGGGGGAGCGGCTCAACGACCTGGTGAGGACGACCTGGGCCGAGGTCGACGTCGTCGCCGTCTGCTTCCCCGCCGACGAGCGGATCGGCCCCGGCGACACCTTCCTCGTCAACGAGCTGGCCAAGGTCCGGCGTACCACCAAGATCGCGGTCGCCACCAAGACCGACCTCGCCTCCCCGGAGCGGATCGGCGAGCACCTGCTCGACATCGCCGAGCTCGGCCGCACCACCGGCACCGAGTGGGCCGAGATCGTCCCCGTCTCCTCCGTCGCCGGCGACCAGATCTCCCTCCTGGGCGACCTGCTCGTCGGCCTGATGCCCGAGGGCCCGCCGCTCTACCCCGACGGCGACCTCACCGACGCCCCCGAGGAGATCCTCGCCGCCGAGCTGATCCGCGAGGCCGCCCTCGACGGCGTCCGCGACGAGCTCCCGCACTCCATCGCCGTCGTCGTCGAGGAGATGGGCCTGCGCGAGGGTCGCCCCGACGACAAGCCGCTGCTCGACATCCACGCCAACCTGTACGTCGAGCGCGACTCGCAGAAGGGCATCGTCATCGGCCGCAAGGGCGCCCGCCTGCGCCAGGTCGGCACCGCCGCCCGTCAGCAGATCGAGGCCCTCCTCGGCACCCCGGTCTACCTCGACCTCCACGTCAAGATCGCCAAGGACTGGCAGCGGGACCCCCGTCAGCTGCGCAAGCTGGGCTTCTAGGCTGCGTGACCCCTTGCCTGTCTCGTCGGGTGAGATTGGTGAGTCTTTGCGTTTGGGCAGAGACTGCATGTCCCGTCGCCGAAATCACCCGGTTTGGTCCCCAACCGCAACATTTCAGAACCCCGCGTCAGATTGTGAACAGCGTTAATCAGCCGTCCAGCACCGACCGAACTTCTGGCCCATGGCCCACTGCTCCTTGGTCGGCCACTCATAGCCCCACTGGAAGGTGAGCGGGTCCTCGGCGACGTCGGCGGCGGCGTCCTCGCAGCGCGTCCGGCCGGCGGCACGGACCTTCTTGACCCCGGGGTACTTGACCGCCTCGAAGGCGACGACGTCGATCGCGCGCCACGAGTGCTTCGCCGAGCAGCGGACCCGCTCGAAGTCCTCGGCGTCGGGGGCGGCGGTGCCGCACATGGCGTACTTGTTCGGGACGCCCTCGCCCGCGAGCGCCCCCTCCAGGTCGCCGTCGAGGTCGGCGAGCCGCGAGGCGCCGTCGAGGAGGACCGC
Source organism: Nocardioides humi (assembly GCF_006494775.1). Lineage (NCBI taxonomy): Bacteria > Bacillati > Actinomycetota > Actinomycetes > Propionibacteriales > Nocardioidaceae > Nocardioides > Nocardioides humi. The sequence continues at coordinate 5,432,548 of NZ_CP041146.1, forward strand.
GTCGCAGCGGTACCACGTGGCGCCGGCGTCGGACTGCTCCACGGTCGGGGTGAACCAGATCGAGCGGATCATGCTCAGCCGGAGGTCGGTGAGCGTGCCGCCGACGTAGCTCAGCAGCTGGGTGGGGCAGGCCGAGGACACCTGGGCCTGGACCTTCTCGGAGTCGACGGCGAGCAGGTGGCCGTCGACGAAGGCGTCGATGGTGCCGATCGCGAAGGTCACGCTGGTGTGGGGCTGCTCGCAGTCCACGGCCTCGACCTCGGAGGTGGGCGCGACGGCGGCGTCGTACGGCAGCGGGTAGCAGGCGCCTGCGGTGGGGCCGGGATCGGGGGCCGCCGCCGGGGCCTGCGTGGACGGCGCGGTCGGGGGCGGCTCCTTCTCCTCCCCGCCGCCGCTGCACGCGACGAGGCCGGTCAGCGCGAGCAGGGCAGCGCCGGCGTTGGCCGCGCGTCGTACCCGGCGAAGGCTCCCCGTCACGTCACTCACCCGTCCTCGCCCAGCACACCGACCGCCGGATGCCGGCGTCCCACTCCGCCTTGTGGAAGAAGGTGAAGCCGTACTCGAACTCGGCCGGGTAGTTCAGCCACGCCTTGACCGAGGTGGCGCAGAAGGAGCGGGTGCGGCTCTCCATCACCCGGTCGCCGGGGTACTCGTCCTCGGGCTGCCCGAGCTTCACCGTCGTCACCGCGCGCCAGTCGTGCTTCTGCGAGCACGGCACCTTCTCGCCCTCGCCGACCGACGGGCCGCGCGCGCAGCTGAGCCACACGTCCGGCGGCCGCCCGGCGAGCATGCCCTCGGCGGTCTCCGGCAGGGGACGGTACGACGTGCTCGCGGTGCTCCCGCCCAGCACGTCGCAGCGGTACCAGCGGGCGCCCTTCTTCCACGCCTTCTCCGACGGCCGGAACCAGGCCCAGCTCAGTGTGGTGCGCAGCACCAGGCTCTCGTCGGCGCCGACGAACTTGGCGAACGCGGTCGAGCAGGTGCGGTAGGCGAACGCGCCGAGGCTCGCGTCGTCGTACTCGACGTCGTCGAACTCCGCGGGCAGCTTCCCGGTCGCGAAGGTCTCGGCGGTGTGCTCCTCCGAGCACGGCACGGTCTTGGTCGCGTTGGCCGGCAGGGCGACGTCTTCGGGGTCAGCGAGCGGCACACGCCGCTCTCGGGCATCTCCACGGAGTCGACCAGGTCGTCGTCGGTGTTGCCGCCCTGGCTCTCGGAGCCGCAGGACGCGAGGACCGGCGCCAGCAGCGCGAGCGCGAGCACCACGACGACACGGTGCAGCACGCGATCCAGCCCCTCTCGTGACGTCGATGGTCGGTCGGCGATCAGTCGGTCAGAAGTGCCGCGATCGTAGCGCCCAGCGCATAGGCCGCCTCGAGCGCCGCGTCGTCGACGGTACCGAGCACCCCGAGCACGTCGTACCCCTGCCGCCAGCCCAGCGCGCCCACGATCGACCGCACCGACCGCTCCGCGCCGGTGAGGTCGTAGCGGCCGTGCAGCCACAGCCCGTACGGCCGCCCGGTGGTCGCCCCGGCGCCGTCGGCCGGGGCGCCGGACGGGTCGAGGGCGCCGCCGACGGCGAGGAAGGTCGAGTCGAAGAAGTGCTTGAGGGCGCCGCTCATGTACCCGAAGTTCGCGGTCGTGCCGAGCACGTAGCCGTCGGCCGCCAGCACGTCGTCCGCGGTCGCCTCCAGCGCCGGCCGTACGACGACCTCGACGCCACCGCCGGCGACCTGGACGTCGTCGTCGTGGGCGCCGGCGACCACCTGCTCGAGCAGCGCCCGCATCGAGCGGCTGGGGGAGTGGTGGACGATCAGCAGGCTCGGCACCCGGCCAGCCTACGGAGCGGCCGGCGCCGCGGTGCTGCTAGAGTGGCTGCCGTCATGACGCGAGTTCTGCTTCTTAGCGGCCGCAGCGAGGTCTGATCTGCCGGACCCCTCGCTGCGGAGTGAGTCGCGCGCCCGGCGCCCATCTCGAAACTCACGAACCGAGGAAGTCATGACCACCAACGCACGGCCGAGCGTCACCGTCCCGAGCCAGCAGCCCAGCGGGATGCCCTACCACCGCTACACCGCCTTCGAGCCCGTCACCGTGCCGGACCGCACCTGGCCGGACCGGAAGATCACCCGCGCCCCCCGGTGGCTCTCCACCGACCTGCGCGACGGCAACCAGGCGCTCATCGACCCGATGAGCCCCTCGCGCAAGATGAAGATGTTCGAGCTCCTGGTGGGGATGGGCTACAAGGAGATCGAGGTCGGGTTCCCGGCCGCGAGCCAGACCGACTTCGACTTCGTGCGCCAGCTCGTCACCGAGGACCGGGTCCCCGACGACGTACGCATCTCGGTGCTGACCCAGGCCCGCGAGGACCTGATCGCCCGCACCGTCGAGTCGCTCGTCGGCGCCGACAAGGCGACCGTCCACCTCTACAACGCGACCGCCCCGCTGTTCCAGCGGGTCGTCTTCGGCGTCACCGAGGCCGAGTGCATCGCGATCGCGACCCGCGGCACCGAGTGGGTGATGAAGTACGCCGACCAGCTGCTCGACGGCACCGACTTCGGCTACCAGTACAGCCCGGAGATCTTCACCCAGACGCCCACCGACTTCGCGATCGAGGTCTGTGAGCGGGTCTCCGACGTGTGGCAGCCGGAGGAGGGGCGCGAGATCATCCTCAACCTGCCCGCGACGGTCGAGATGTCGACGCCCAACACCTACGCCGACCAGATCGAGTACTTCGGGCGCCACCTGACCCGCCGCGCCCACTCGATCATCAGCCTGCACCCCCACAACGACCGGGGTACGGCGGTCGCCGCGACCGAGCTCGCGCTGATGGCCGGCGCCGACCGGGTCGAGGGCTGCCTGTTCGGCCACGGCGAGCGCACCGGCAACGTCGACCTGGTCACCCTCGGCATGAACCTGTTCAGCCAGGGCATCGACCCGCAGGTCGACTTCTCCGAGATCGACGAGGTCCGCCGCACGGTCGAGTACTGCACCCAGCTGCCCGTCCACCCGCGGCACCCCTGGGCCGGCGACCTGGTCTACACCGCGTTCTCCGGCTCCCACCAGGACGCCATCAAGAAGGGCCTGGAGGACCTCGACCGGATCGCGGCCGAGCAGGGCAAGCCGGTCAGCGAGATCCCGTGGGAGGCGCCGTACCTGCCGATCGACCCCAAGGACGTCGGCCGCACCTACGAGGCGGTCATCCGGGTCAACAGCCAGTCCGGCAAGGGCGGCGTCGCGTACGTCCTCAAGGCCGAGCACAGCCTGGACCTGCCGCGCCGTGCCCAGATCGAGTTCAGCCGGGTGATCCAGCAGCACACCGACACCCAGGGCGGCGAGGTCACGCCGGAGGACATCTGGACGATCTTCCGCGCGGAGTACCTCGACCGCGAGGAGCCCTACAGCCTGGTGTCGTTCTCCTCGACGACCGACGAGGAGGGCGACGACCGCCAGGAGGTGCGCCTCGTCGTCCGCGGTGAGGAGATCGCGTTCACCGGCATGGGCAACGGCCCGGTCGCCGCGTTCGTCGACGGCATGCGCCAGGCGGGCGCCGACATCCGCGTGCTCGACTACGCCGAGCACGCGCTCTCGTCGGGCGGCGACGCCGTCGCCGCGGCGTACGTCGAGTGCGAGATCGCCGGCGAGATCGTCTGGGGCATCGGCATCCACCACAACATCGTCACGGCCTCGCTCCGTGCGGTGGTGTGCGCCGCCAACCGCGCGCAGGCGATCACGATCCCGGCGGGCGGCTGAGCATGGGTCGCGCCGCGCTGGCCTCCGAGCAGGTCGGACAGGTCTTCGTCGAGGGCCGGCGCGGCCGCGACCGCCTCGAGTACACCGAGTACGGCGCCGGCGAGGCCTGGGTCGTGCTCCTCCCGCCGCTGCTCGTGCCCCGGCGGGTGCACGACCGCACCGCGCGGATGCTCGCCTCCCAGGGCCTGCACGTGCTCGTCCTCGACCCGCTCGGTCACGGCCGCTCCGACCGCCCGGCCGACCCGCTGTCGTACTCGGTGACGGCCTTCGCCCAGCAGGTCGTGGCGCTGCTCGACCACGTCGGCGCAGCGCGGGCCGTCGTCGGCGGCAGCTCCATCGGCGCCAATGTCGCGCTCGAGGTCGCGGTCCTCGCCCCGAGCGGGTCGCCGGCCTGATCCTCGACGGGCCCGTCCTCGACAACGCCCTCGGCGCCCAGCTCGCCGTGCTCGGCCCGGTGCTCGCCGCCGCCCGGCTCGCCCCCTTCGCCCTCACCGCCGTGCGGCTGGCCACCCGCCCGCTGCCGCGGCGGATCGCCCCGGCCTGGGTGCGGCTGGCCCTGGACACCCTCGACGCACGTCCCGCACCGGTCGCCGCCGTCGTCCACGGCGTGCTCTTCGGCCGGTTCGCGCCCTCCGCGGACGAGCGCGCCGGTGTGGCCGTGCCCGCCCTCGTGCTGGCCCGGACCGCCGACCCGTTCCACCCCGCCGGCGACGCCGAGATGCTCGCCGGCGAGATCCCCGGTGCCGTCCTCGAGCGCGCCGAGGTGCCGCTGGAGTGGCGCCGCCGGCCCGAGCGGCTCGACATCGCGGTCACCCGGTTCGCGCGCGAGTGCACCCGCTCGGCGCGGCGAGGGCGTCGTACCGGCTCCTCCTGACCGACGTCAGCAGCCCGCGGCGTACACGTAGCACCGCAGCGCCGGCTCCCGCCGCACCAGCGGCGCCCCGCTGAACGTGACCATCGGCAGCACCGTGCTGACCAGGCTCGGCAGCGCGAACAGGACCGGCGTGTAGGACCGCACGTCGAGCGGGTCGACGCCGGGCATGGACAGCCGCGAGCACCACGACCGGTCGATCCGGGCGAGGTCGGCGGGGCCGTCGTGGTCGAGCGCGTCGGTGACGATGGCGTAGGTCGCCGGGCTGACCGTGCCGGTCAGGACGTGCTCGTAGGGGTCGAGCGGGCACACGTCCTGGACCCGGACGTTGGCGATGGCGCCGTCGCCGGTCGTCAGCGTCGAGGAGACGTGGGGGACGACGACCTCGTCGAGGCTCGTGTAGACGTTGGTGTAGTCGATGCCGGCGAAGGTCTCGGCGCCGCTGTTGAGGGCCTTCATGAACGCCGAGCCCGCCTTCTGCTGCCACACCGCGGGCACGCACGTCGTCAGGCCGGGGATGCAGCCGCCGAGCAGGGCGGTGCCGTGGTTGGACGGGGCCATGCCGATCACCTCGGCGACCTGAGCGCGTACGTCGGGCCAGAACCGCAGTGCCCACCGCGGGTTCATCCCGCCCTGGCTGTGGCCGAGGATCGCGATCCGGCGGCCGGTGGCGGCGTACATGGTGCGGATCGCGTGGACGACGTACTCGCCGGCGACCTGGATGTCGCCGAAGGTGTGGAACGGCATCGTCACCGTGCAGTAGTAGCGGCCCTGCGCGGCGAACACCCGCTCCCAGTTCCAGGAGTAGTTCTCGACCGGCGTGACGCTCGTGGCCGGGTTGAGCAGGATCGGCCGCGGCCCCGTGGCCGGGTCGCCGTGACAGCTCAGCGCGGCGTCGAGGGTCGCCGCCGGCACGCTGAGCGTGGGGCCGGGACGGTCGAGGGGCGCGTACGCCGGGTCGCCGGCGTCGGCGCGCGCCGCGCCGGGCGCGAGGAGGGACAGGACCAGGCCGAGCAGGACGAGCAGACCGAGAGTGATGCGCCGCATGACCCTTCAACGGGGTGGCGCCGGGCTTCGTCACGCCCGAGGCCGCACAATGAGGGGGTGCCGCTCTACCGTGACGAGGCGATCGTCCTGCGCACCCGCAAGCTGGGTGAGGCGGACCGCATCGTCACGCTGCTGACCCGCGAGAACGGCCTGGTCCGTGCGGTGGCCAAGGGCGTGCGCCGTACGACCTCGCGGTGGGGCTCGCGGCTCGAGCCGTTCACCCACGTCGACCTCCAGCTCGCCGAGGGCCGCAACCTCGACACGATCACCCAGGCCGAGACCCGGGGCGCGTACGCCGCGCCGCTGGGCGCGGACTACGACCGCTACACCGCCGGCACGGCCATGCTCGAGACCGCCGAGCGGCTGGTCGTGGAGGAGCGGGAGCCGGCCCGGCAGCAGTTCTCGCTGCTCCTCGGCGGGCTCAACGCGATGGCGGCGGGGGAGCGGCTGCCCGGTCACGTCATGGACTCGTACCTGCTGCGGGCGCTGGCGATCGCCGGCTACGCGCCCGCGTTCGTCGACTGCGCCCACTGCGGCCGTCCGCCCGTGACCGCCACCGGGGAGCTCGGTCACCACCGCTGGTTCAACCCCTCGATGGGCGGCGTGCTGTGCTCGACCTGCCGGATCCCCGGCTCCGCGACCCCCGCCCCGAGACCCTCACCCTGTTGGGCGGTCTGCTCGCCGGCGACTGGGCGGTGGTCGAGGCCGCCGACCCGCGGCACGTCCGCGAGGCCAGCGGCCTGGTCGCGGCGTTCGTGCAGTGGCAGCTGGAGCGCGGGCTCCGCTCGCTGGCGTACGTCGAGCGCTGAGCCCTACCGAACGAGGTCGGTCGGCCGGATCGAGACGGGGAACGGTCGCTCGGCGTGCCAGCAAGTGTCGCCGGAGACGTCGGCGACCTCGACATAGCGACCGTCCTGCAGCTCCCAGGCGATCAGCCGCGGCGCGACCGGATCGACGACCCAGTAGTGCGGCGCGTCGGCGCGCTCGAGGCGGTCGTGCTTGGTGTTGAGATCGGTCAGTGCGGTGCTCGGCGAGAGCACCTCGACGGCGAGGAGCGGCGGGCCGTCGAGCCGCTTGCCGGTGAGCCGGTCGCGCGGTGCGACGACCACGTCGGGCTCGAGCACGGTGTCGTGGGCGAGCACCACGTCGATCGGCGGAACCACCCAGAGGTGCTCCGGCGCGGCATCATCGAGGATGCGACACAGCTGGAAGTTGACGCGCTGGTGCAGGGGTGTCGGTGCCGCGCTCACGACGTGCACCCCGTCGACGAGCTCATGACGCAGCCCGTCCTCGGGCAGCGCGTCGAGGTCGTCGACCGTCAGCGCTCGCCCGGGCGGCACCCCCGTGTCGATCGTCATGGTCACCATGCTGCCCCACCTTCCCGAGAGATTCCATGCCGCGATGCTCAGCGAGCGAGGATGCGGTCGCAACCGCTCTTCCACAGACAGCGGGCGCGTCAGCCGCGCCGGAACCAGCCGCGCCTGCGTGCGGGCGGCGGCGCCGCCGGGACCAGCCGGACCGCCGTACGGTCGTCCCAGACGAGGGCATGGCCGCGGGCGGCCAGCAGCGCGAACAGCCAGTCCTCCGGGTACTGCCCGGAGGCGACCTCCTGCTCCTCCGGCAGCGGCTCGCCGACGGACTCGGTGACGTCACCGGCCTGCAGCACCACCATCCGTACGCCGGCGGGGCCGGCGACGCGGTACTGGTAGACGTCCGCGGCGCTCCCGAACAGCGCGTTCACCACCGTCACCCCCAGCCGCCGGGCGAGGGCGTCGGTGTCGATCTCGAAGGCCGGGTCGAACAGCACGGCGTGACCGCCGGCGTCGTAGCCGGCGACCCCGTCGAAGGTGCTCAGCGTGGCCTCCTCGGCGGGCAGCTCGTCCCCGGACCGGACCCACCCGGCCTCGGCCAGGCCGGCCAGCGGAGTGCTCTCGACCACCACGACATTGAGGTTGTAGCCCATGAGCGGGGCCTACCCGCGGGCTCGTCCCGGAAACGCGCGCGGCGCGTCGTAGGGTGCTCCGGTGGCCCGCCGCTCTCCCGTCCGTCCGCCCAGCCCGCACCCGTCCGGCGCCCGCCCCCGGCCGTCCCGAAGGCGCTCGTGCCCCCCCACGTCGCGATCGTGATGGACGGCAACGGCCGCTGGGCCAAGGAGCGCGGGCTGCCCCGGACCCGGGGGCACGAGGAGGGCGAGTCGAGCCTGTTCGACGTCGTCGAGGGGGCGATCGAGATCGGCGTGAAGGCGATCTCGGCGTACGCCTTCTCCACCGAGAACTGGTCCCGCAGCCCCGAGGAGGTGAAGTTCCTGATGGGGTTCAACCGCGACGTGATCCGTCGCCGCCGCGACGAGATGCACGAGCTCGGCGTCCGGGTCCGCTGGGCCGGCCGCGCGCCGCGGCTGTGGAAGTCGGTCATCAAGGAGCTGCAGGTCGCCGAGGAGCTGACCCGGCACAACCGGGTGCTGACGCTCACCATGTGCGTCAACTACGGCGGCCGCTCCGAGCTCGGCGACGCCGCCCGCGCCCTGGCCCGCGATGTCGCTGCCGGGAGGATCAACCCGGACAAGGTCGACGAGCGCACCCTCGGCCGCTACCTCTACGTCCCCGAGCTCCCCGACGCCGACCTGATCTGGCGCACCTCCGGCGAGCAGCGGCTCTCGAACTTCATGCTCTACCAGGCGGCGTACTCCGAGCTCGTCTTCTCCGACGTCCTGTGGCCCGACGTCGACCGCCGCCACCTGTGGGCCGCGATCGACGAGTACGCCCGCCGCGACCGCCGCTACGGGAGCGCCTGACTCCGCACCTCACTAGCGTGGCGCCCAGATGCTGGTCATCCTGGTGCCGAGCAGCCAGAAGGTCGGCACCTGGGGGATGCTGCCGGTCATGCTGCTCGCGGGCACGTCGGGGATCTTCTACCCGGTGCAGCGCCTCTGGGACTGGGTCGTCGAGGCAGCCCGGGACGCCTCGCTGCAGTGGGTCAAGTAGAGAAGTCGCCGGGCCCGACCCACCTGCCACTGGTGTCGGTCATCGCGGGATGCGAGGGCGACGGAGCGCAGGGAGCGAGGGACGAGCGACCGGAGCGGAGGAGGCGAGTCTTCCCGCGAGCCGACCGTCTGGCCGCCAGGCGACCTGACACCGAGCGAGCCTCGACCGCGCGGCCGGCAGCGTGGCGCGAGGGACGAGCGACACGCTCGGCCCATGAACCTAGTGCTCGTCGTAGTGGGCGCCGTGAGCCGCGTGGCGATGGCCGTCGTGGACGTAGTCGACGTGGTCGTCGTGGGGGACGGCGAGGTGCCCGCAGCCGGGCCCGTGGGCGTGCGGGTGCTCGTCGCAGGTCTCGTGGGCGGGCACGGCCCGGCCGGAGGCGAAGGGCTCGCGCAGCCGGGTGCGGCGGCGCAGCCAGATCCCGACCGGCCAGGTCAGGGCGTACAGGGTGAGGGCCAGGATGACGATGGTGGGTCCCGGCTGCACGGTCACGTCGCTCGGGGCGAGGGCGGCGAGGACCAGCCCGCCGACCGCCGCGAGGGTGCCGAGGAGCACGGAGGCGGCCATGGTGGTGCGGAACGAGCGGGACACCTGTTGGGCGGTCGCGACCGGGATCACCAGGAGCGCGGAGACCAGCAGCAGGCCGACGGTGCGCATGGCGACGGTGACGCTGACGGCCGCCAGCGCCGCGACCAGGAGGTTGTACGCACGGACCCGCAGCCCGGCGACGCGGGCGAAGTCGGCGTCCTGGGCGATGGCGTACAGCTGGGGGGAGAGTCCGACGCACAGCACGATCACGATCGCCGCGAGGATCATGGTGGTGAGCACGTCGTCGACCGAGATCGCGGTGAGCGAGCCGAACAGGTAGCGGCCGATGGTCTGGGTGCCCTGCCCGTCGAGCCCGGTGATGAGCAGGCCGCCGGCCAGGCCGCCGTAGAACATCAGGGCGAGGGCGACGTCGCCGTTGGTGCGGCCCTTCTCGCGGATCAGCTCCATCAGGAAGGTGGCGAGCACGGTCACCACGACGGCCGTCCAGATCGGCGAGGTGCCGGTGACCAGGCCGATCGCCACACCGGTGACCGCCACGTGGCCGATGCCGTCGCCCATCAGCGCCATCCGGCGCTGGACGAGGTAGGTGCCGATCATCGGCGCCGCGATGCCGGTCGCCAGCGCGGCGATGAGCGCGCGCTGCATGAACGGCAGGGAGAACAGCTCGGCCGGGCTCACGGGCGCTCGTCCTCCGTGGTGTCGACCGGCGCGGAGATCTGCGGGGAGCGGTCGCCCGTGCTCGGCTCCGAGCCGGGGTGATGGTGGTGGGTGTGCGGCTCGGCGAGCCACGACGAGTGCACCTCGTGGTCGGCCAGCGGCGGGCCGTCGTACGCGATCCGGCCGTCGCGCATGACGACGCACCGGTCGACGAGCGGCGCCAGCGGCCCGAGCTCGTGGGCGACCAGCACGATGGTGGCGCCGTCGTCCTTGAGGTGGCCGAGGGTGTCGGCGAGGATCTGCTGGTTGGGCAGGTCGACGCCGGCGGTCGGCTCGTCGAGGAAGAAGAGGTCCGGCTCGCCGGCCAGCGCACGCGCGATGAGGACCCGCTGCTGCTGGCCGCCGGACAGGTCGCCCACGGACTCCCGGCGCCGGTCGCGGAGCCCCACGACGTCGAGCGCCCGCTCCACCGCGGACCGGTCGGCGCGGCTCAGCGGCCGCAGCAGGCGCCGGCGGGTGAGCCGGCCGGAGGCGACGACCTCCCAGACCGATGACGGTACGCCGGACGCGGCCGAGGCGCGCTGGGGGACGTACCCGACGCGCTGCCAGGCGGCGTGGCGGTCGAGCGGCGCACCGAAGAGCCTCACCTCGCCCGTGGTCAGGGGGTTCAGCCCGACCAGGGTCCGGACCAGCGTGGACTTGCCCGAGCCGTTGGCGCCCATCAGCGCCAGGAACTCCCCGTCGCGCACGGCGAGGTCGATGCCGCGCAGGATCGGGCGCCCGCCGAGCGCGACGCTGCCGTCGCGGACCGCGACGGCAGCGTCGGTGACGGGAGCGGAGGCTGAGGTCATGAGCACCCGTTGGCGGTGCGCAGGGCGGCCAGGTTGGACCGCATGAGAGACAGGTAGTCCTGGTCCGCGGTCTCGTCGGTGAGGCCCTCGATCGGGTCGAGCACCTTGCTCTCGATGCCGAGGTCGCCGGCGAGGGTCTCCGCGGTCTTGGGGCTCACCAGCGTCTCGCTGAAGACCGTGGTGATCCCCTCGCGCCGGATCAGCTGCTGGAGCTCGGCGATCGCGGCCGGGGTCGGCTCGGCGTCGGGGGAGAGCCCAGCGATCGATGCCATGTGCAGACCGTACTTCTCCAGGTAGCCGAACGCGTCATGGGAGACCACGATCGTGTCCCGCTCGCACGACGAGAGCCCCGCCTCGAACTCCTGGTCCAGCGCCTCCAGGTCGGAGCGCAGGTCGGCCGCGTTGGCCGCGTAGTCCGCCGCGTGGTCGGGGTCGAGCTCCGACAGCGAGGTCGCCACGGCGTCGCCGAAGGCTGCCACCCGGATCGGGTCGTGCCAGAAGTGCGGGTCGAACTCGCCGTGCTCGTGGTCCTCCTCGCCCTCCTCGCCCTCCTCGCCCTCTTCGTCGGCGTGCTCGTCGCCTTCCTCGTCCGCGTGCTCGTCGTGGTCCTCGTGCTCCTCGAAGGGCTCCAGCTCGACCACGTCGGCGACGTCGAGCGTCTCGCCGCCGGCGTTCTCGGCGACCGTCTCGTCCACCGCGGGCTGGAACTCGCTCTCGAAGACCACCAGGTCGGCCGCCGCGATCCGCGCGGTGTCCTGCACGTTGATCTCCAGGTCGTGCGGCTCCACGCCCGCCTTGGTGAGGGAGGTGACCTTCGCGTGGTCGCCGGCGACCCGCGCGGCGACGTACTCCAGCGGGTAGAAGGCGGCGACGACCTCGGGCCTGGCCCCGGAGGTGCCCGACTTCGTGTCGCCGCCGTCGGAGAAGGCCGAGCAGCCGGCGGTGGCGAGGGCGAGCGTGGTGACGGCGACGACGGCCTGCAGAGAGCGCATGAGAATCATTCTCATCCGTGGGCGGGTCGCCGTCAAATCGATGCGGCGGGCGCGTGCGTAGAGTGCGGCCGTGCTCGTCGTGAACCGCTTCCGCGCAGGGGAGGACCCGGACGGGCTCCGGGCCGACCTCGAGCGCGTCCACCGCCTCCTCGCCGAGCAGACCGGGTACGTCGACGGCTGGGTCGGCCGCAATGTCGACGACCCCGGCCTGTGGACGCTCACCACCCGCTGGGCCAACGTCGGGGCGTACCGGCGCGCGCTGTCGTCGTACGACCTGAAGCTGCACGGCGTCCCGGTGCTCAGCCGGGCCATCGACGAGCCCGGCGCCTACGAGGTCGTGGAGCCCGGAGGAATGCTCAACGTGGCGGAGTCTCGCGTAACCTAGGGGCTTCGCTCTGCGAGTCGCGCACCAAGCCCGCCCGGCAGCCAGCCGGGCTCGTCCCACAAAGGAATCCACGTGGCCAAGCCGCCCCCGTCCACCGTCGACCAGGTCGTCTCCCTCGCGAAGCGCCGAGGCTTCGTCTACCCCTGCGGGGAGATCTACGGCGGTACCCGCTCGGCCTGGGACTACGGCCCGCTGGGGGTGGAGCTCAAGGAGAACATCAAGCGCCAGTGGTGGCGCTCGATGGTGCAGAGCCGCGACGACGTCGTCGGCCTCGACTCCAGCGTGATCCTGCCGCGCCAGACCTGGGAGGCCTCGGGGCACGTCGCGACCTTCACCGACCCGCTCACCGAGTGCCAGTCGTGTCACAAGCGGTTCCGCGCCGACCATCTGCAGGAGGCGTACGCGGAGAAGAAGGGGATCGACGACCCCGACGACGTCCCCATGTCCGACATCGCCTGCCCCAACTGCGGCACCCGCGGCGCCTGGACCGAGCCGCGCCAGTTCTCCGGCCTGCTCAAGACCTATCTCGGCGTGATCGAGGACGAGTCCGGCCTGCACTACCTGCGCCCCGAGACGGCGCAGGGCATCTTCCTCAACTTCGCCAACGTGGTCACCTCGCAGCGGATGAAGCCGCCGTTCGGCATCGCCCAGATCGGCAAGAGCTTCCGCAACGAGATCACGCCCGGCAACTTCATCTTCCGCACCCGCGAGTTCGAGCAGATGGAGATGGAGTTCTTCGTCAAGCCGGGTGAGGACGAGGAGTGGCACCAGTACTGGATCGACGCCCGCACGAAGTGGTACACCGACCTCGGCATCGACCCGGCCAACCTGCGCCACTACGAGCACGCCAAGGAGAAGCTGTCCCACTACTCCAAGCGCACCGTCGACATCGAGTACCGCTTCAACTTCGCCGGCTCCGAGTGGGGCGAGCTCGAGGGCATCGCCAACCGCACCGACTTCGACCTGTCGACCCACGCCGAGCACTCCGGCAAGGACCTGTCGTACTTCGACCAGGCCTCCAACACCCGCTACGTCCCCTACGTCATCGAGCCCGCAGCGGGTCTCTCCCGCAGCCTGATGACCTTCCTCGTCGACGCGTACGCCGAGGACGAGGCGCCCGACACCAAGGGCGGCGTCCGCAAGCGCACCGTGCTGCGCCTCGACCCACGGCTGGCGCCGGTCAAGGCCGCGGTGCTGCCGCTGAGCCGCAACGAGGACCTCACGCCGAAGGCGCGCGCCGTCGCCACCGAGCTGCGGGCGCTGTGGAACATCGACTTCGACGACGCCGGCTCGATCGGCAAGCGCTACAGCCGCCAGGACGAGATCGGCACGCCGTACTGCGTCACCGTCGACTTCGACACCCTCGACGACCAGGCGGTCACGGTCCGCGAGCGGGACACCATGTCCCAGGAGCGGGTCGCGCTGGACAAGCTCACGACGTACTTCGCCGAGCGGCTCGTCGGATGCTGAGGGGCACCCGGCTGGTGATCGCCGCGGGCCTCGCGCTCACGGCCCTGGCCGGGTGCGGCTCCGACGACGGCGACGACGCCGAGGAGCGGCCGTCGCCGAGCGAGGCGACGTCCGCCGCCCCGGCGACGTACCTGCCGGTGCCCGAGGACGTCACGCTCACCGAGCCCGGGACCGCCCTCGCGCTGGGGGAGGAGGGCGTCGTGGCGTTCCAGCGGCGCCAGGACGAGGTCGGCGTGCTCGCCGTCACCGTCGAGCGGATCGAGCGCACCTCGTTCCAGAAGTCCTTCAAGGGCTGGAACGTCGACGACGTGACGGCCGCGCGGACGCCGTACTTCGTGCGCGTGAGGGTCGCCAACGCCGGTGACGTCGACCTCGGCGGGCTGCGGCTCGACAACGTGCTGTGGGCCGAGGACGGCACCACCCTCGAGGCGCCCAACTACTACACCGCCGAGCAGCTGCCGGTGTGCTCCGGCGACCCGCTGCCGGCGCCGTTCGCGGAGGGCGCCACCGCCGAGCTGTGCCAGGTCTACTTCATCGCCCCGACCCGGGAGCTGGAGCGGGTCTCCTTCACGCCCTTCGGCGGGCTGGACGCGATCAGCTGGAGCGGCGAGCTGAGCCCGGTCAAGAAGGTGAAGAAGAACAAGGAGAAGGACGAGGAGACCCCGTGAGCGGCCTGCGCCTCGGCCCGCTCGAGGTGCCGGCGCCCGTCGTCCTGGCGCCGATGGCCGGCATCACCAACGCCGCCTACCGCCGGCTGTGCGCCGAGCAGGGCGCGGGCCTGTACGTCTGCGAGATGATCACCAGCCGCGGCCTGGTCGAGGGCGACGAGACCACCCGGCGGATGCTGGTCTTCGACGAGGCCGAGAAGGTCCGCTCGGTCCAGCTCTACGGCACCGATCCGGTGTACGTCGGCAAGGCCACCCGCATCCTGTGCGAGGAGTACGGCGTCGCGCACGTCGACCTCAACTTCGGCTGCCCGGTGCCGAAGGTCACCCGCAAGGGCGGCGGTGGGGCGCTGCCGTGGAAGCGCAACCTGCTGGGCCGGATCCTGGAGGAGGCGGTGGCCGCGGCGGCGCCGTACGACGTGCCGGTGACGATGAAGACCCGCAAGGGCCTCGACGACGACCACCTCACCTATCTCGACGCCGGCCGGATCGCTCAGGACGCCGGGTGCGCGGCGATCGCCCTGCACGGGCGGACCGTCGCGCAGGCCTACTCCGGCCAGGCCGACTGGGACGCGATCGCCGCCCTGGTCGAGCACGTCGACATCCCGGTCCTCGGCAACGGCGACATCTGGGAGGCGGCCGACGCGCTGCGGATGGTCGAGCAGACCGGCGTCGCCGGCATCGTGGTCGGGCGCGGCTGCCTGGGGCGGCCCTGGCTGTTCCGCGACCTCGCGGCGGCGTTCTCCGACGACGGCCCGGGGGAGACGACGCTCCCGACCCTGGGCGAGGTCACGGTCATGATGCGCCGTCACGCCGAGCTGCTGTGCGAGCACATGGGCGAGGAGCGGGGCTGCAAGGAGTTCCGCAAGCACGTCACGTGGTACCTCAAGGGGTTCCGGGCCGGCGGCGAGCTGCGGCGCTCGCTGGGCCTGGTCGACTCGCTCGCCACGCTCGACCGGCTGCTCGCCGACCTCGACCCGGCCGAGCCGTTCCCCGCCTCCGAGCTCGGCGCCCCCGCGGCCGGCAGGGTGCCCCCCGGCACCGCGTGGTGCTCCCGGAGGGCTGGCTGGACGACACCGACGGGCTCGGCGACGGCTGCTCCGGCGTACTGGAGGACGTCGACGAGACCACCGGCGGGTGACCCGACTCACCCCTCCGAGCGGTCTCACCAATTGGTTGAAGGCTTGATCTCTGTGCTCTACTCGCACGATGCTCTGGCGCAGGCCAGGGTTCTCGGGATGCATCTGTAAGCGACAGCAAAGGAATCAGCGCGTGGCCACCAGCCACAAGCGGGAAACCGCGCGACGTACGCCCCGAGCCGCCGTTCTGGCCGGCTCCCTCGCCGCCCTCGCGACCACCGCGGTCGTCACGGGAGGCGTCCTCAACTCCTCGGCCCCCGGCGCCGACCTCGTCGCCGTCGACCGCTCGAAGGCCGCGGCCGGCTCCGTCGGCGACAGCGGCCGCCGCCTCCCCGTCCTGTCCCGCAGCGCGGACCGGTCCGCCGACGCCATCGGCACCGAGCTCGACGCGCTGCTCTCCGACGACGCGACCGCGAAGGCCGTCGCCGAGGCCGACCAGCGCCGCTGGACCGCCGCCCCGCTGAACCTGTGGACCCGCCCTGACAAGCGGGCCAAGCAGGTCGGCGAGATCGAGGTGGGCGAGAAGGTCCTCCTCACCGGCCGCACGTACGGCGAGCGCGCCGAGATCGTCCTCGACGGCAAGTCCCGCTGGGTGACCGCCGGACACTTCTCCGACGAGAAGCCGGCCACCCTCGGCGGCGCCTGCACCAACGGCACCAGCGTCCCGGCCAACGTCAGCGCCAGCATCAAGAAGGTGCACGAGGCGGTCTGCGCGAACTTCCCGGAGGTCCGCGTCTACGGCACCCTCCGCGGCGGCGGCGGCGACCACCCCCGCGGCCGGGCCGTCGACATCATGATCTCGGGCGCCCGCGGCTGGGAGATCGCGAACTTCGTTCGCGCGAACTACTCCGCCCTCGGCGTCTCGTACGTCATCTACGCGCAGAAGATCTGGTCCGTGGAGCGCTCCGGCGAGGGTTGGCGGGGCATGCCGAACCGCGGCTCGGCCACCGCCAACCACTACGACCACGTGCACGTCTCGGTCTTCTGACAATGTCGGACGTTGCATCCGACGTACGATTCTTGCGTTGGATGTAGGCGCCATGCAGCCTTGTGGTGGGCCCGAACGACTTCCGCCGTCGTGCGAGGCGACACGCGTCCCCATCGTCCAGCTCAGAGCTTGTCGGTGAAGAAGGGGCCGAGCTTGCTGACGGCCTCGGCGACCTCCTTCTCGCCGTCGTAGAGCTCCATGTGGTTCGCGCCCTCGACGACGTGGAACGACTTGTCCGTGCTGGCGGCGCGCTCGTACAGGTCGTCGCTCATCCACTTCGACCCCGCCTCGCTGCCCGCGATCAACAGCAGCGGCTGGGTCAGGAACGCCTCGGCCTTGTGGAAGGCGTCGTAGGCGATGATCTGCGACAGGCTGCGCGCGGTCATGTAGCCCGGGGCATTCGGGTGCTCGCAGCGCGGCGTGTGGTAGTACTCCCACGCCTGGCGGAGCTCCTCGTTCGGGGCGTCCTCCTCCTTCATCGGCGCCAGCGGGAACGGGTTGTCCTTCCCCGCGGCATCGGCGGTGCGCGCGTCCGCGCCCATCTTCAGGACCGGAGCCGCGTCGGCATCCTTGACGTCGTTGGTCCAGCCGTTGCGGAACATCTGGCCGATGTTGACCATGCTGACGGTTCCCACAGCCTTGATGCGGGGGTCGTCGATCGCGGCGTTGGCCGTGTAGCCGGCGCCGGCGCAGATGCCCATCGCGCCGATCCGGTCGCTGTCGACGTAGTCGAGCGTGGTCAGGTGGTCCACGACCGCGGACACGTCCTCGGTGCGGATGTAGGGGTTCTCCAGCTGACGCGGCTCGCCCGTGCTCGCGCCCTGGAACGACGCGTCATAGGCGACCGTGACGAACCCGAGCTCCGCCAGCATGCCCGCGTACAGACCCGCGGTCTGCTCCTTCACGCCGCCGCCGGGATGGGAGACGACGACGGCCGGGTAGGTCCTCGATGCGTCGAAGTCCGGCGGGAGGTTGATCACGGCCGCCAGCGTCGTTCCGTAGCCGTTCAGGGTCTTGATGTCGATGTTCTCACTCATGGGTTCTCCCTTCGCTTCATGCCTGTGCGTGGGGCCTGCGTCTCGCGATCCCTGTCGCACCGAACAGCTCAATCGTGGAACGCGACCGACGGCCCCGGAAGGTTCCGTTGGAACCCCCTCCGTCCCCACTGGTAGGCGCTCGCGGGGTTCTGGCAGGGCCTGTCTCCCGGCAGCAGGCGTTCGTAGGCTTGGGCCATGAGTCCGAAGGACGAGCGCGTGCGGGACTTCCTGTCCACCCGCCGCGCGAAGATCACCCCGGACATGGCCGGGCTGCCCACAGGCAGCGGCGTCCGGCGCGTGCCCGGCCTGCGTCGCGAGGAGGTCGCGATCCTCTCCGGCGTCTCCGTCGACTACTACACCCGGATCGAGAAGGGCGACCTCACCGGCGTCTCCGACGAGGTCCTCGATGCCGTCGCCCGTGTCCTGCAGATGACCGACGACGAGACCGCCTACCTCTATGACCTCGCCCGCGCGGTCCGTCGGCCCGCCCGCGCCCGCAGACGGACCAGACCGTCGTCGATCCTTCCGCAGCAGGCGCAGCTGCTCATCGACTCCATGAGCACCACGCCGGTCATCGCGCACAACGGATGCCTGGACATCCTGGCCGCGAACCCGCTGGGCCGGGCACTGTTCTCCGACATCTACGACAGCCCGACCAGGAGATCCGCAGTCGCGCCGCCCAACCTGGCATCGTTCGTGTTCCTCGACCCCGTCGCCGGGGAGTTCTACGCCGACCTCGACGACGCCGCAGACACCACGGTGCGGATACTGCGCACCCAAGCCGCCTCCACCCCGCACGACTCACGTCTCACCGCCCTCGTCGGGGAGCTCTCCACCCGCAGCGAGGACTTCCGCGCCCGCTGGGGCGCCCACGACGTCGGCAAACATCGCGCCGGCAGCAAGACCCTCCATCACCGCGAGGTCGGCGACCTCGTCCTCGGGTTCGAGGAACTCACCCTCGACTCCATCCCGTCGATCACGCTGTCCGCCTACATTGCCGAGCCCGCCTCTGCGACCGCCGAACGGCTTCAGCTCCTCGCGGCTCTGGCCCTCACAGCGACCCCCGCACAGCCCTGAGGACCGCCGGGTGAGCATGTCAGCGCACCTGCTGACATGCACTCCTACAAGCTATTCCGACACTTCGATCATCCGACTCCACCGGCACAACCCGAGGCAGGGACGTTCCGGAGGAGACGGTCGCCGCGATCAAGCAGCGCCCAGCGGGACCTGTGCGGTCGCCACGTCGAGGGCTTGCTCGCTCACCGTCCGGGGCCGTGTCGAGGTCCCGGACGTGGTGGAGGTGGATGCCGATGTGGCCGACGCCGAGCAGCAGGGTCGCGGCGACCAGCGGCAGCAGGCGGCCGTAGACGCCGAGCAGCACGAACGCCGCCACCGGCAGCGTGGCCAGCGGCACCGGCACCGGGCCGAGCGGCCGGTAGAAGTCGGCCTCGGTCCGGTCGCTGCGGCCGTACCGGATCCAGCAGGCCAGGTAGGCCCCGAGCGCCGCGGTCGCCGCGACGAGCCACCACGACCATGCCGACCACGCCCGCAGGTTGGTGTCGGCGAAGAGCAGTGCGGCCGCGGTGGTGAGCACCTGGCCGCCGCGTTCGAGGATCACGAGCGCTCTCGGCTCGCCGGTCGCGTCGTACCCGGCAGGTCGTGCGCGCCACGCCCACCACAGGTTCGGCAGGAACAGGGCGGCCAGGAAGGCCGCACCGACGAACGAGAAGCCGAACCGACCCATGAGCAGATCCTCCACCCATCTGGGGTGCTAGTGGTCATCTCCGTTGATTCATCAAGGGTCTACGCACCCAGGGCACGCACCTCGCCGCGTTGGCGACGCTCGGAAGACAGCCCGGTATGCCGTCGCGCCGCCGCCTTGCGATGCACGCACCCTGAGCACGGATACCCCCGACGTATCAACGGAGACGACCACTAGCGTGGCGGCGGTCGTGATCCGAGGAGGTGAGTCCCGTGAACGCAGTATCCGCAACGGGTGCTCCCCTGCTCACGATCGCGCGACGGAGGTAGCCGTCGCGGGGAGCGCCTCCAGGCAATCGGGAAAGGCGACTCCCATGAGCATGACGACTTCCTCACCTGAGCGCGCGCTGGTCCTCGGTGGCGGCGGCGCGGTCGGCAACGCGTGGCTGATCGGCGTGACGGCCGGCCTCCTCGACGTCGGCCTGGACGTGACCGACGCCGACCTGATCGTCGGGACCTCGGCCGGGGCGACGACCGCGGCCCAGATCACCGGCGCGGCGCTGCCCGAGCTGTACGCCGCCGTCCTCGCGGCTCCTCCCGCTCGTCCCGCTCGTCCCGGTCCGCCCGGTCCCGGCGGCCGACCCGGTCCTGCGGGAGCGGTGGCCGACCACCTCGAGCGGACCGGCCGCATCATCGCCGCCGCGCAGGACGCCGCCGACATGCGCCGCAGGATGGGTACGGCGGCACTCGAGCTGGACGCGGCCTCGGACGGCTCCCGGCACGCCGGGTGGCGCGCCATCGTCGCCGCCCGGCTGCCCGCTCGGCAGTGGCCGGACCGGGCGCTGCTCGTCACCGCGGTCGACGCCGCCACCGGTGAGCCGGTCGTCTTCGACCGCGCCAGCGGGGTCGACCTGGTCGACGCGGTCGCGGCGAGCACGTCCAGCGGGCCGCCGTACCGGATCGGCGAGCGCCGCTACATCGACGGCGGCTACCGGCGCAACGAGAACGCCGACCTGGCCGCCGGGCACGCCCGGGTGCTCGTGCTGTCACCGTTCGGCGGCCGGACCCGGCACCCGCTGGAGTGGGGCATGCAGCTCGCCACGCAGGTCGAGGAGCTCCGCGCGCAGGGCAGCAGGGTCGCGACCGTCGTCCCGGACAGCGGGGCCGAGCACATGTTCGGCGCGAACGCGACGGATCTGTCGCTGCGGGCGCCCGCGGCACGGGCCGGTCGCGACCAGGCCCGGGCCCTCGCCGAGCAGCTCGCCGAGCTCTGGGGCTGAGGCCGGGCCTGTGGATAGCCGGTGGCCCGGACCCGTCCCGCCGGGCATCCTGCTCAGATGCTTCGACGCGACCCTCGACCGCGCATCCGGACCCAGGCCGAGCTGGACCAGCTCTGGCGGGGCTGGGTACGGCGGCGCAACGAGCCGCCGGTCGGCACGACCTGCCTGCTCGTGTACGCCGACGGGAGGGTCACCCGGAGCACGGTGACCTTCACCGACCTCGACGGGCCGCTGGACGACGGGCGTCAGCGCCGCTTCGTCCACTGGATTCGTCACCTGCTCGACGACGACACCGCTGGTTGGCGCATCGCGTTCATGATCGCCCGTCCCGGCGCGCCCGTCGTCGGCGAGCGCGACCTGGCCTGGGCCACCTCGCTGTACGTCGCCGCGCGGCTCGCCGGCGTGGCCTGCGAGGTCGTGCATCTCGCCGCCGGCAACCAGGTGCGCCCCCTGCCGCTCGACGCGCTTCCGTCGCACGCGTTCGGCCATTGAGCGGGATCGGTCCGGTCGCCCAGTGTTCACCGCTCGGCTCCGCGCCGGTCACACCGCGGCGACGGGGATGTCGGGCGGCGCCGGAAGGGTAGGACGGAGCGGCGTCGCCCGGGTGGCTGCCGCGCCCGAGGCCCGCCGAGCTCCCGGAAAGTCCATGCTGCCTGCCCTTCTCCCGTCGTCCTTCGAGTTCTCCTTCGCGACCGCGCTGGGGGAGGACTTCGTGGGGCTGGTCCAGTCGCCCGGCTTCGTCCCGTTGGCCTTCGTGGTGGCGTTCGCCGCCGGAGCCGCCCACGCCGTGGGACCGGGGCACGGCAAGAGCCTGGCGGCCGCGTACCTGATCGGCTCCGAGGGGCGGGTCCGGGACGCGGCGTGGATGGGCGGCAGCGTCGCGGTGATGCACACCCTCTCGGTGCTGGTGCTCGCGGTCGCCTGGACCTTCTTCTCCCTCTCCGACCTGGTCCGTCTCGAGCAGCTCACCGGCGCCCTCCAGGTGGCCGGCGGCCTGCTGGTGATCGCCGTCGGCGCGGTGCTGATGCGCCGCGTGCTCCGCGGCGGGCACGGCCATGGTCACGGGCACGGACATGGGCACGGACATGGGCACGGACATGGGCACGGGCATGGGCACGGACATGGGCACGGGCACGGTCACGGCCATGGGGACGGGAGCGCCCGCCCCGGCCTCATCCTGCTCGGCGTCTCCGGCGGCATGGTCCCGTCGCCGACCGCGTTCCTGGTGCTGGTCACCGGCCTGTTCACCGGCCGCTCCGGCTTCGCGCTCGCCCTCGTCATCACCTTCGGCCTCGGTCTGGCGTCCGTCCTGTTCGTCGTCGGCCTGCTCGCCCTGGGCGGGCGCAACGTGGTCGCCCGTGCCGCCGAGTCCCGCCGAGTGCTCGCGCTGGCCACGCGGGTGGGTCCGCTGCTGGCCGCGACCACGATCACCCTGATCGGCTGCGCGGTGGCCGCCGCCGGCGTGTCCGGCCTGGTCGCCGCGTGAGCGCTCGATGACCCCGCTGGCCGGCGTGCTCCTCGCCGGCGTCCTGCTGCACCCGTTCGGCGACCCGCAGACCCTGCAGGTCGGGCGTGACGGGGACGTCGTCCAGGTGGTCTGGCGCGCCGGCGCGGCCGACGACCTCACCCTGCTCGGGATCGACCTCGGGGTGCTGCCCGGCGACCGGGTGCGCGCCGACGGGACGATCGCCTACGAGTTCTCCGACGGCCGCAAGGTGGCGGCGTCGGCGGCGCTGCCCGGCTACCTGCTCGAGCACATCGCGGTCGTGGCCGACGGCGTCGCCTGCCCCGGCGCGGTCAGCGAGGTCGGCAACCTGGTCACCCAGGGCGCCGTCCTGCGGTTCACCTGCCCGACCGCGCCGGCGGCCGCCGAGCTCACCGTCAGCACGCTCACCGACATCGATCCGGCGTACCGGACCCTCGCCACCGGTCCCGACGGCCAGCGCGCGGTCTACGCATCGTCGGACCCCACCCGCCGCTGGTCGCTGGCCGAGGGCACCGCACCGGGCCTCGGCAGCCCGGCCGGCGGCGCCACGGCCACCACGAGCGCCGACCGCGACACCGGGTACGACGGCGCCGGGCTCGGCCGCAGCGCCGTGCTCCAGATGGGAGCCCTCGTCGGCGGCCCGCTCGTCCTGGTCCTCGCCGGCCTCCTGCGCCGCAGACGGCGCCGGCAGGCTCAGCCCGCGACCGGCAGGTCCCTGCGGAAGGCCCACAGCAGCACCGTGGGGATCGGCCGGTGGTCGAGCTCGGGCGCGCGACGGAATCCGGCGGACAGGTAGAGCCCGTGGGCCGCGGTCATCGCGGGCAGCGAGGACAGCAGGATCTCGCGCATCCCCTCGGCACTCGCCCGTCGTACGCACCAGGCCACCAGCTCCCGGGCCACGCCCCGGCCCCGGTGGGCGGGCGGTACGGCGAGCATGCGGAACTCCGCCTGGTCCCGGCCGCCGGCCAGCTCCCGCCACGGTGAGCCCGGCGGGCACCAGGTGACCGTGCCCAGGACGGCGTCCGCGTCGTCCACGGCCACCCAGACCTCGGCCTCGGCGTCGCGTCGTGAGGCGTCGCGCAGCTGCGGCGCGTACACGTCGTCGGTCTCGTCCGCGCTGCTGAGCAGCCCGTCGGCGTCGTACGCCTGCAGGGTCAGCTCGCCCACGGCGGCGTACTCCTCGGAGCGTGCCCGCCGGACGCGCGTGGTCCCGAGCGGCGTCGTCACCGTTCCACCGTAACGCGGCCCCTCAGGGGCGGCCCCGGGCCGGAATGGGTGGCGTCCCCGATGGGGGCGGGCCGGTACGGCGTGCACGGTGGAGGGCATGTCCCGACGACTCCTCGTCCATCTGACCGGTGCGCTGACCGTGGCCGTGCTCGGAGCCGGCCCGGCCCCACCACCCGACCACGAGGCGCTCGCGGCGAGCATCGCCGGGCTGCCCGAGCCCGCGGTCACCGGAGCGCAGGTGCGGGTGACCGGCCGGGACGACCGGTGGGCCGGCCGGTCCGGCGTCCGCGACGTCCGCACCGGGCGGCCGGTGCCGGAGGACGCGAGCTTCCGGATCGGGAGCGTCACCAAGATGTTCACCGCGGCGCTGGTGCTGCAGCTCGCCGCCGAGGGACGGCTGCACCTCGACGACCCGGTCCAGCGCCTGCTACCGGGCGTGCTGCCGTCGTCGTACCCGATCGTGACGGTCGGACAGCTCCTCGACCACACCAGCGGGCTGCCGATGTCGACCGAGGACGCCGGGCACGAGGACCCCGCCTGGGTCGTGCGGCACCGGTTCGACTGGCACACGCCGCGAGCGGTCGTCCGCTCGGCGACGGAGCGGCCGATGGCGTTCGCGCCCGGGACCCGGCAGCAGTACAACGGGATCAACTACTTCCTCGCCGGCCTGGTCGTGGAGGGGGCGAGCGGGCGCAGCTACGCGCACGAGCTGCGGGCCCGACTGCTGGAGCCGCTGCGACTCGACCGCACCTACCTGCCCGGCCGCGGGGAGGTGCGGCTGCGCGGTCCCCACGCCCACGGGTATGTCCGCGTCCACGGCCGGCTGGTCGACGTCACGGCCCAGAGCGCCTACGCATGGGCCGAGGGCGGGCTGGTGTCGACGACCCGTGACCTGGCGCGCTTCCTCGACCGGCTCATGGCGGGGCGCGTGGTCCCGCAGCCCTGGCTCGACCGGATGCTCGCCGTACCGGATCTGCCCGACGCCGGTGGCGGCGACGCGAGGTTCGCCGCCGGCCTGGAGCGCACGGCGCTCCCGGGCGGCGTCGTGGTGTACGGCAAGAGCGGCAGCGTGCCGGGCTACCGCACGCTCGCCGTCGCGTCGCCCGGGTCGAGCCGCACGCTGGCGCTCTCCCTCACCACCACCGGCAACGGCGACGGTGGCGAGGACGACCGGCTGATGCGGATCGCGCTCGCCGCGTTCACGTCGGGGTGAGCCGCGCCGATAGGGTCGCCGGGTGGACGAGGTGGAGCAGCGGTACGACGCCCACGCGCGCGAGCGGATCGTGCCCGAGCCGCCGAAGCGGGTGGAGGCGCCCGAGCGGCTGCCGTTCGAGCGGGACCGGGCGCGGGTGGTGCACGCGGCGTCGTTCCGGCGGCTGGCGGCCAAGACCCAGGTGGTCGGCCCGCAGAGCGACGACTTCGTCCGCAACCGGCTCACCCACAGCCTCGAGGTCGCCCAGATCGCGCGCGACCTCTCCCGCGCGCTGGGCACCCACCCCGACATCACCGAGACCGCCGCGCTCGCCCACGACCTCGGCCACCCGCCGTTCGGCCACAACGGCGAGCGCGTGCTGGCCGAGCTGGCCTCCGGCTGCGGCGGCTTCGAGGGCAACGCCCAGACGCTGCGGCTGCTGACCCGGCTGGAGGCCAAGACGCCGGACGCGGGCCTCAACCTGACCCGCGCCACGCTCGACGCCTGCACGAAGTACCCCTGGAGCCGGGCCGAGGCCGCCGGCCACGACGGCAAGTTCGGCGTGTACGACGACGACCGAGCCGCCTTCGACTGGCTCCGCGCCGGGGCACCGGAGGGCCGGCGGTGCCTGGAGGCCCAGGTGATGGACCTCGCCGACGACGTGGCGTACTCCGTGCACGACGTCGAGGACGGGACCGTCGCCGGCAAGGTCGACCTGACCCGCCTCGACACCGCGGCCGTGTGGGACACGGTGCGGTCCTGGTACCGCCCCGAGGCGACCGACGCCGAGCTCGACGACGTGCTCGACCGGCTGCGGGAGGTCGGGAGCTGGCCGCGCACGCCGTACGACGGCGGGCGGGCCGGTCTCGCCGCGCTGAAGAACCTCACCAGCGACCTGATCGGCCGGTTCTGCGGAGCGGTCCAGCAGGCGACCTTCGCCACCGGTCCCGGCCCGTTCGTCCGCTATGCCGCCGACCTGGTGATCCCGCCGGAGACCTGGGCCGAGATCACCGTGCTCAAGGGGATCGCGGCCCACTACGTCATGGAGGCCGCGGACCGGGTCGCCCTGCAGGCGCGCCAGCGCGAGCTGCTGGCGGCGCTGGTCGACGTCCTGCTGGACCGTGGACCCGACGCCCTCGACGAGACCTACGCCGCCGACTGGAGGGCGGCCACCGACGACGCCGCCCGGGCCCGGGTGGTCATCGACCAGGTCGCCTCGCTCACCGACGCCAGCGCGGTCGCCTGGCACGAGCGACTGCTCGGCTGAGCGAGGCGAGCACCACCGACCCGTCGCGTCTCGGACGCGACGGGTCGGTGGTGCGGCGGAGCCGAGTCAGCCGGTGACCGGCACGTGGTCCTTGACCGGCTTGGGGGCCGGCGCGTCGTCCGGAGCCGGCGCGCGGTCACTGGTGACATTGCCGCAGGTGGCGGAGGCGACGGTCAGCTTGATCTGGTCGAGCACGTTGAGGTAGAGCGCGTCCACGGTGAAGGTGCCGTCGGCGTTGGGCGTCTGGCGGTTCACGACGAGCTCGATGATCGGCGGGACGCCGGCGACGTCCGGGATCTTGACCGCCTGGTTGGCCTTCTTGGTGTCCACGTTGACCGGGAGGCCGAGGGCCTTGAGGTCCGCGACGGTGGTGGTGCCGGTGTTGCCGGTGCACCTGGCCTCGATCGCGCCGGCGCCGACCAGCCGCAGCTTGCCGGCGAGGACGTCGCACAGGCCGTCGAGCTGGCCGTTGGTCAGGTTGCTGATGTCGAGGGCGCCGAGCGCGGACAGGTTGAGCGGCGTGCCCTGGGTGGCGGTCCCGACCTGGTCGAGGACGCCCTGCAGCTGGGTGAGCAGCGGGCCGAGCACCTGGGTGTTGACCGGGTCGAGGACCGGGCCGAGCTGGCCGACGATCTGCTGGCAGACCGTGTCGAGCTGGCCGGTCAGCGTGCCCTGCGGGTCGATGGTGGACAGCAGACCGTCGCCCACCGCGAGGTCGGCGACGCTCGCGCTCGCGGCGCCGTTCTGCGCCGAGGCGTTCACGATGCCGCCGCTGGCGACCGGGTTCGTGGGCAGGCCGATGAGGGAGTCCGTCTTGAGCGTGCCGTCCGTCGAGGTGACGGCCGGCATCCGGTCGATCACCGCGTTGTCGGCGATCGCGAGCTCGAGGCCGTATGCAGACGACGGGTTGCCCGCCGCGGTCGCCGAGCCGCCCGCGAGGAGGGACACGGACGTCGCCGCTCCCGCCACCAGCAGCAGGGCGCCGGCGACCGGAGCCAGGTGCCTCTTGTTCTTCATGGGTGTTCCCTTCATCCTCATCACTTGTCCCCGAGGTGGAGCAGTTCGCGGGGTCAGGCCTCGTCGACCATGACCGGGGTGCCGATGGGCACGGTGCGGAGCAGGTCGAGCGCGTCATCGGGCACCCGCACACAGCCGTGGCTGATGGCCTTGCCGAACACGCTCGGGTCGGTCCAGCCGTGCAGCGCCACGGTGCCGGGGCCGCCGCCGTACGAGTCGAGCGTCTCGCTGTGGGTGCCCAGCGGCATGATCACCGGTGAGAACGGCTGCTTGTCGTCGATGATCTGCCCGAGCACGAACGTCCGTCCCACCGGCGTCGGCGTGCCGCTGGCGCCGATCGCCACGGTCCAGCTCCCGACCAGCTGGTCGTCCTCGAACATCTCCAGGGAGCGCTGGCCGAGGTGCACCTTCACCAGGAACCTGCTGCGCGCCTCGGTGAGCTCCGAGCCCCGGATCCACCCGGTCGAGCCGTTCGGCTTCGACGGCAGCAGCACCTGAACCCAGGTCCGGTTGCGGGTGATCACCGGCAGCCAGGTGTCGCCGAACTGGGTCGGCTTGATCTTGCCGAACGGTGTGCCGTCGGGCTCGTCGTACAGCGCCGTCACCCGCTTCGGGTGCACCACGGTGCCCTTGGGGACCTTCATCGGTCGCGGGTCGAGCGGCGCCGCGTCGAGGGTCGTCGTCGTGGAGCTGACCGGCAGGTCCTTCAGGTCCAGGTCGATCGAGGAGAGCGGCGCCGACCGCTGCTCCGTCGCGTCGTCGCCGTCCTTGAGGACCATGACCAGGGCCGAGATCGCGAAGAGCAGCACGATCAGGGTCACCGGCCAGCTGGCGCGGCTGCGCGCAGACGCCTGCTCCATGCTCGGTCCCTCCCCGAACGCTCATCCCCATGACCCCTTCGTGCGGTCCTCCCGCGCATGTAACGAGGCGGATGCGACGAAGGTCACGCTCAGGCGGACGAAATCTGAGCGGCCCCCGGCCGGCCGCCCGGGTCAGGGCGCCGCCGTCGGGTCGGGGCCGTCAGTAGGATCGCGGCATGGCCGGCCGGATCCGTGACGAGGACATCGCCGCGGTCCGGGAGCGGGCGCGGATCGACGAGGTCGTGTCCGGCTACGTCACCCTCCGCAACGCCGGCGGCGGCTCGATGAAGGGCCTGTGCCCGTTCCACGACGAGAAGTCCCCGTCGTTCAACGTGACGCCGACGCGCGGATTCTGGCACTGCTTCGGCTGCCAGGAGGGCGGCGACGTCTTCACGTTCCTGATGAAGATCGACGGCCTCAGCTTCGGCGAGGCCGTGGAGCGGATGGCCGACAAGTACGGCATCCAGCTGCGCCGCGACGAGACCGGCCACGACGACCGCCCCAAGGGACCGCAGCGCCGCCGTCTCGTGGAGGCGCACGCCGTCGCCCAGGAGTTCTACGCCGAGCAGCTCGGCGGCCCCGACGCCCTGGCCGCGCGGCAGTTCCTCGCCGAGCGGGGGTTCGACCAGCAGGCCGCGCTCACCTTCGGCATCGGCTTCGCCCCGCGCGACGGGGAGGCGCTGTGGCGCCACCTGAGCGGCCGGAGGTTCAGCTCCGAGGAGGTGATCGCCGCCGGCCTGGTGGCGATGGGCCGCTCGCTCTACGACCGGTTCCGGGGCCGGCTGCTGTGGCCGATCCGTGAGGCCAACGGCGACACCATCGGCTTCGGCGCCCGGCGGCTCTTCGACGACGACCGGATCGAGGCCAAGTACCTCAACACCCCCGAGACCCCGATCTACAAGAAGAGCAACGTGCTCTACGGCATCGATCTGGCCCGCAAGCCGATCGCGCTGCGCTCCCAGGCGGTCGTCGTCGAGGGCTACACCGACGTGATGGCGTGCCACCTCGCCGGGGTGGGTACGGCGGTCGCCACCTGCGGCACCGCCTTCGGCGACGACCACGCCCGGGTGCTGCGGCGCTTCCTCGACGACCACGCCGAGCTGCGCAGCGAGGTCGTGTTCACCTTCGACGGCGACGAGGCCGGCCAGAAGGCCGCCCTGCGCACCTTCGAGGGCGACCAGCGCTTCGTCGCGCAGACGTACGTCGCGGTGGCTCCCGAGGGGATGGACCCCTGCGAGCTGCGGATCAAGGAGGGCGACGCGGCCGTCCGCGACCTGGTCGCCAGCCGCCGCCCGCTCTACCGGTTCGTCCTCGAGAACGTCGTCGGCCGCTACGACCTCGACCGCGCCGACAGCCGCGTGGACGCCCTCCGCGCCGGTGCCCGGCTGGTCGCCAGCGTCCGTGACCGGTCCAAGGTCGACGCCTTCGCCCGCGAGCTCGCGGGGATGGTCGGCGTCGACATCGAGCAGGCCCGCACCGAGGTGCGCAGGGCCGCGGCGCGAGGCCCCGAGCGCAGCGGCCGCCCCGACCGCGGCCACGCCCCGCAGGCCCCGGCGGCGGACGAGCCGCCCCGCGCTCCGCCGTACCGGATCTCCGGGACCCGCGCTTCGGCATCGAGCGGGAGACCCTCAAGCTGGTGCTGCAGCAGCCGCTCGCGATCGGGCGCACCACCGCCGACATCGGCAGCAACGACTTCACCCACCCCACCTACCGCGCCGTGTGGGACCTGGTCGCCGCCGCCGGTGGCACCGTCGCCGGGCAGAACGACCCGGGCTGGGTGGCGCGGCTGCGCGACGCCGCCACCGACCCGGCGGTCTCGTCGCTGATCAGCGCGCTCGCGGTCGAGCCGATCCCGGTCAACCGCGACGTCGACGCCGGGTACGTCGCCCACCACGTCCACCGCCTGCAGGAGCTGACGGTGCTGCGCCGGATCGACGAGGTCCGCTCCCGCCTACAGCGCACGAACCCGCTCGAGAACGCAGGCGACTACAACAAGATGTTCGGCGAGCTGGCTGCGCTCGAGCAGCACCGGCGCACCCTGCGCGAGAAGATCGTGGGCGCCCCGTGAGGATGCTCCCGTGAGGTTCCCGCCCCTCCCGTCGCGCCGCCCGCCCTTCCCGGTCGGGCCGGGGGAGCGGCTGCTCGCCTGGGCCGTGGTCCGGCAGCCCGGCGACGGCCCGCCCCTCGTCGGCGGCACCCGCGACGCCCTCTACCTCCCCGGCCGGATCCCGTGGGAGCAGGTCGCCAGCGCCGACTGGGACCACGAGGAGTCGGTGCTGCGCGTGGTCGAGGTCGCCCGCTTCGGCGAGCCCACCCCGCTCCACGTCCTGCGCCTCGACGACGCCGACCGCCTGCTCCAGCTCGTCCGCGAGCGGGTCACCGCCAGCATCGCCGTCCAGCGCCATGTCGCCGTCTCCGGCCGCCGCTCGGTGCGGATCCTCGCCCGCCGCGCCCCCAGCGGCCACGGCGACCTCGCCTGGTTCGTCGAGTACGACGACGGGCTGGACCCCACGGACCCGCAGGTCGACGCGGTGGTGCAGGAGGCGCTGGCCGCGGCCCGCGCCGACGTCCAGGTCTGACGCCTCGGGCGGGGCACCTCGATTTCTGGCGACCGCCCCTGCCTTGCTAGTGTTTCCCCGCTCCACCCCGTGGGTGGACACGTAGCATTCCCCCGTAGCTCAACTGGCAGAGCATGCGACTGTTAATCGCAGGGTTATTGGTTCGAGTCCAATCGGGGGAGCCAGACACGAAACAGCCCGTGACCTGCGGAAACGCAGAGATCACGGGCTGTTTCTCTTCCTGCAGGTGGGTGCTTGCATCGGCTATGCATCGTTGAGCGACAGCCTCTCCAACCGAGAGGAACGCAGATGACCGCCACTCCAGAGGCCTCAGAAGTCCCCGTCCTCGTCTGCCCACCGTGGTGTACGACGCCGCCGGAGGAGCACGCCAGGGACCTGGCTGACCCGCTCGACGGCGCCACGTTCCACCGCAGCGAGGTGATCGACGCCTGGGACCTGCCGACCCGGCAGGCGCTGCGGGTCCACGTCGACATCTGGGACAGCCCGCGAGGTGGCCGCCGCGAGGGCCCCGTCATCAACATCGACGGCAAGATGAGTCGCGGCGGCCAGGACTACGCCGAGCTGGATCCGCCGGACGCGCGTCGGCTGGCAGCGGCGCTGGTCGAAGCCGCGGATCTGGTCGAGCAGACGACGGCTCCGGTCACCGACGCCGAGCCGCTGGTCCACTTCTGGGTCTGCACGCCGGAGGGTCGTCCGTTCCTGTCCCGGCTGTTGTGTGACGCGGCCGCTCAGCGTCCGGCTGACGGGTCGCGGATGACGTCGGCCTGGGTGGGCGTGACGTGCCCTGGATGCCTTGCTGCGGGCCCGACAGCGGTGGAGGCGATCAAGGGGCTGCCTGACGTGGCTCTGGTCGCTCTGGGGGCCTGGCAGGCGACAGGGCGATGACGACCAGCGCCACCCCGCCGCCGCGCTGCTGTCGGCTGCTCGGCGGAAGATGAAACAGGCCATCGGCGAGATCGAGGGCGTCAGGTTCACCGACGACCAGCGCGAGCTGCTTGGCGTTCGGGTCGGCGAGGTCGAAGGTTTGCTCTCCGAGTTCCGCGGCGAGTTGGAGGCGAACGCCTGATGTACGACCTGATCCGATCCGCCGACGGTCGTCCGGTCGAGGTCGAGCGCATCACCTCCTACCCGGTCGACCTGCCGGAGGGTGTGACGCCGTTGGTGTCGACCCAGCTCGTGATGTTGACCATCGACAACTACGGCCACTTCTTCGAGCTTCCGGCTGCGCGTCAGCTCGTCTACGACCTCGCCTCGGCGCTGACCGAGGACGACGACACCGCGAGCAAGGTGTGGAAGATCGTCGGCGGCCCCGAAGTGTCGGACCCGAGTCCGACCCTGTAACCGAAAGCGGCCCCGGACTGGTGCGCCAACACCAGTGGGGCCTTGGAACCCCGTCCCCGAGGAGGACGCAGAACCATGACGACATCATCCACCACAGCCGAGCCTGACCGGGTCACCGAGGGCACCATCTACGACCTGCCGAACCCGCTGGCACGCGCCTACGGGATGGCGATGCTGCTGGGTCTGAAGATTGAACTGCTCAAGCCCGAGGGCGACAGCGGAGACTTCCTCGCCGCGCTGACACTTGACGTCGACGACCGCGGCATCCGAGACGTCGCCCTGATCTGCGATGCACTCGACGACAACACCAAGGCCGAGGCGATCTTCTTCGTCCTGTCGATCGTGGCCTGCAACCGGGAGATGGGGCTCGACCTGTCCCCGTGGTGCGGCGACGTGGACGGAAGGCCGTTCGTCGGTGTCACGACCGAGCGTGTCACACCGGAGAAGGCTGGCTTCGGTCGCCTGGCGGTCGAGATGAGTCGATCGGCGGGTATCGCAGATCCGACCGCCTTCGTGATCGCCGACCCCTCCGAGGCGCCAGGTGGCGTGCATGGCCTCAACGACACCATGGAGACACAGTGATGGCGACGTCCTACGGGTCGCTGTGTCGACCGGTTCAGGCGGATCTTCGGCAGAACCTTCGACAGATGGCGAAGGACCGGGGCTGGACCCTCACCGAGACGGCGAAGGCTGCCGGGATCTCCTACTCCAAACTGACACAGGGCATGTCGGCCAACCGTTGGTTCCTCGAAGACGAGGTGGCCAGCTTGGCGGCCGCTCTCGAGGTCTCGGTAGATGAGTTGATGGGCGAGTCGCTGTTCAAGGCCACGGCGCGTGGCAGCAAGTTCGACAAGCCTCGCCCGAGGACCGTCGGCGAGGACGTGGGTACCGGTCGTGGCCGGGCCCTGTGCTGTGAGTGCGGCACGTTCCGGAGGTTCACGGTCGCCGAAGAGGTGTACGACGGCAAGCACGTGATGGACGTCAGCGATGACCCGCTCGGCCGGCGGATGCTCACCACCGTGCCGTGTCGGAACTGCGGCAAGGACACCACTCACGCGGTCCTGCGCACCGACAAGCACCGGGACGTCGCCGAAGAGTGGATGGCCGAGCCGACACGCGAGCAGCAGGCAGTGGCTGATCGAGACCGACTGATCAGGCGGATCGCCGAGTTCGGGGTGGACGTGCACTTTCGCACTCGTAGGCCGAAGGATCGTAGCCGGGGCTTCTTGATGAAGTACGAGTTCGACGAGTCCAAGGATCGGTGGCGCATCGAGATCGACCCGAATGCCCCAGGAAGAGTCCAACACCTCGCCCTCGTCGACGCGTGGCATCGCATCGCCACCGATCAGCACGGTGACGATGTCGATTGGGACCCACGCGACGGCGTGGTGAGTACGGGCAAGGGCGCCCTCTGGAGCGTGGCTGTCGAAGAGCTCGTAGTAGACATTCGGCGCGCGCTGCCGATGGAAGGGCAGAAGATGCGCCTGACGGCGATCGACGGGATGGCCCGCGCGGAGGAGAAAGCCCAGTGATCTGCCGCCACCACATCCGTGGCCGCGAGCCACCAAGCTGCCCGCCCTCGATGGGCGGGCGCCGACTTCGGTCCCAGGTGTTGCACCTGGACCACCTGGACCACCTGGACCACGTCGTACACCCTGTGCTCACGACCGGCGTTTGCGCAGGTCATCCCCGGCGTACAGCCCATCCCGAGAGAGACCTTCACCCGTGCCCGATGACCAATCTGCTGACCATGCTGACCGACCCGATGTCGAGATCGTCGAGGTCACCCCGCAGATCGCCGAGACCTGGCTGAGCCGCAACCCGAACAACCGCAACCTGCGCCGCCCGGTCGTGGACTCCTACGCCCGTGACATCGAGGCGGGTCGCTGGCGGCTGAACGGGGAGACAGTCAAGTTCGGGCCCGGTGGTGTGCTGCTGGACGGCCAGCACCGCCTGAGCGCCGTCGTACAGGCGGGTACATCTGTACCCATGGTCGTGGTCAGGAACCTCGGCGGCGACGTCATGGCGACCGTGGACACCGGCGCCAAACGCTCGTATGCCGACGCGCTCAAGCTCGCCGGGGAAGAGAACACCACCACCCTGGCCGCAGTCGTGCGGCGGGCGGTGATGTGGGAACGCGGGATGCGGACCAACACCGGGGCGATCAAGCCCACCGCCCTGGAGATGGACGACTTCCTCGACCGCCACCCCGAGATCCGAGCCTCAGCCGACCTCGCCTCGAGATTGGCGTCGCGGGAGACGCTGCCGGCCTCGGTGTTCGGGCTGTGCCACCACCTGTTCGTCCGCCTCGACCCCGAGCAGGCCGACCTGTTCCTCATGCGCGTCGCCGACGGCGACGAGGTCCCCAAGGAGCACCCCATCGCCCAGCTACGCCGTCGGATCACCCTGCTGCGCGTGCGCGGAGGCCGGATCAACGAGACCGAAGGACTCGCCCTGGCCATCCAGACCTGGAACACCGTCCGCGCCGGCCACACCCGCCTCCGGATGCCCCAAGCGCTGACCAACGACAACTTCCCGGTGCCGCAGTGACGAAGTTCCAGCAGGTGCGGCCAAACGCAGGACAGGCCCGGACGCAGCGTCCTACCGTTCCCGCCATGAGCTTCTCTTTCCGGCTCGCGACGACGATCGCAGCAGCAAGTTGCGCACTCCTCGGACTCTCCGCCTGCGGTGGTGAGGAGGGCCCGACTGCTGAGGAGAAGGCGCAGGCCGAAGCCAACGCCTCAGCAGCAAGTGCGTCAGCTGCTTCGGCGTCGGCGCAGGCATCACGCTCAGCGGAGCAGCAGGCCCAGTACGACGCGTGTACGACGGCGACCGCAGACCTGAGGACGGCCTTGAACGATGTGAACTCCCGCCTGAGCATCGGCCTGAACTACCAGGACTACGGCGACAAGCTCGGCGACGTTCAGGTGGCCTACGACGGCGCGATCGACGAGATCATCGAACTCGGAGGCGACTGTCTCACGACGGTCGGCAAGCCGCTGGAGAACGCGTTCAACCAATACATCGAGGTCAAGAACATCTGGTCCGACTGCATCGGCGATTACAACTGCGACTTCAGCGAGGGCGAGACCAACCGCAAGGTTCAGGACCGCTGGGCCAAGGCAACGAAGATCCTCGACCGCGCTGAGGAGAACCTGGACACGCTCGCGCCGACGCCGTGATCGAGGATGCCTCGGAGGCAAGCTTTGTAGTGCCTGTCTGCGTCAAAGGTCGTCGTCGGCGTCTCTCGTGATGGGCGGGGAGCCGTCCAGGTTCAAGAGTCTTGATGGCGGCGGTTGCGCTCTCTGCGTGTGAGGTCGGCTGACAAAAGGACGATGACTGCGCCGATTGCGGCTCCTGTCCAGTCACGCTCGATGACATTCATCGCGGTGAGGACCACGCTCGCGACGAGCATGAGTGGCGGCATGTACATCTCGATGAACTTGGTCACCTCGGACACGGTAGCCAGGGTCCCTCACGATCGCCTGATTCGAACAGGTGTTCTAGTATCTGTGGATGACGGTCGCCCTGCCCTGTGTGGTGTGGGTGGACATCTCTGGCGGTGCCCAGCATGGGCCGGACCCGTGGCTGGGGCTGCTGCTGGAGTGGCGGCAGACGGCTGATCGGCAGGGGAACGCTTACTGGGAGGGGCTGGTGGCGATCGCGCGGGGTGGTGGTGTGTACATCCGGCCGTCAGTGTCGGTGGAGTGGATGCGTGCCGAGTACCTCACGCCGGTCGAGGTGGCACGGTTGCCGAGGCATCGAGATCGGCCGGCTGGGCGGTAGGCCTCAGGCGTTGATCCGCGGTTGCACGAGCCCGAGCGTGGGTGCTTGTTCGGCTTCGGCGTCGGTGAGCATGCAGCAGTTGCGGAAGGTCTTGTTGTAGCGCTCGCAGGGGCAGGGTTCGTCGGCTGCGGCGGTGATGTGGCAGTCGAGGGCGCGTTTGTCGGAGCCGCATCCGCAGGGGGCGATTTGGGCTCGTGGGTGGAGGGTGTTGGCGACGAGGCGGTCGAGTTCGTCGCCGGTGTCGTTGAACTCGTGGATGACTTCGGTGCGGATGCGTCCGGGGGCGATGCGGGTCCACATGAGCTTGCCGGCGACGATGACGCGGAACCTGGGGTCCGGGAACAGGGCTCGGTGGGTTCGAGCTGCGTCGGCGAGGTCGATCCACTGAGCGCGGCTGGCTGGTGCGGGCAGCTCTGGCTGCTCGGTCCATTCCTCGCGCCATTGTGGGTTTTCGTCGAGCCATCC
This sequence comes from Nocardioides humi, assembly GCF_006494775.1. Taxonomy (NCBI): domain Bacteria; kingdom Bacillati; phylum Actinomycetota; class Actinomycetes; order Propionibacteriales; family Nocardioidaceae; genus Nocardioides; species Nocardioides humi. The sequence continues at coordinate 5,468,131 of NZ_CP041146.1, forward strand.
GAGACGTTCGACCTCGAAGGACTGCGGTCGATAGGTCAGCGGGGTGGGCATGATGTGGGCGCCGGTGACTTGCTCGGGTTCGAAGTTGTGCTCGGCGAGGTAGCGGTAGGCGACGAACTCGCCGGCTTTGGTGGAGTTGCCGATGAAGAAGGCGGATCCCTCGGTTTCTGGGGTGCGTTCGCCGAGAGAGTTCCAGGCTGAGCGGAGCATCTGGGGGGCGTGGTCGGCGGTGTCGTCGAAGCTGACGTCGAGCTCGCCGAACTCGATCTGCGCTGCGACGCCGAAGGTGTGGTCGCCTTGGGTGGCCAGGATCGCGTCGAGGTGGGGCATGGCCATGAACTTGGTGCGGTGGCCGAACTCGCGGCACCAGGGGTGTAGGCGGCGGTGTCGGTGACGAGCTCGGCGCGGTTTCCGTAGGTCGCGAACGCGATGAGGGTCATGCAGCCATCTCCTGGTTCTTCTCGACGTGGTCCGTCCAGTTCCCGACGGCGCCGCCGGAGGCGAGGGCGTAGGTGTCGCGGGTCTGGATGCCGCGAGCCAGCATTCGCTCGACGACCTCGGCGCGCGACATGCCGGCGTTGATGTCCTTGAGTTCGGCGCGGAACTCGTCGGCCTGGCCACGACGGTTGGAGATGACCTCCTCTAGTGGCGCCAGCATGTACAGCAGGTAGTCGCGGTATCCGCCGCCGTCGTCGGGGACGGTCGAGCCTGCGTCCGAGCGGATGGGGCGGCCGCCGAAGCGGGGGATCGTGCCGCCGTCGGCGGGATTCTCCAGTGGCCCGCGGAACGGGTCAGTCGCCCCGCCCCGGTTGCCCTTGGGTCCGCGGACGTTCTCGTAGAAGTTCTTGAACGTCGTCGAGACCGTGATGTCCTTGCTGCGGATGGAGTCAAGCTGAGCCTTGAGGCTCTGGAGGGCCGCCTTGGCGGCGGCGGTGTCGGCAGTGATCTTCGGGTCAGCGTGGGCATTCGCCAGCTCGCGCAGTGCGCGCAGCAGTTCCCGGGCTCGCTTGTCCAGGCCGCCGGCTTCCTCGGCGCCCTGCTTGAAGTTGCGGATCGCGGCGCGGAGGAAGTCGCCCCGGTCCGCCTCGTCGAGGTGCTCGGCGAACTGGAGGGCGGACTCGGCGATCTGGTTGAGCGCCTCGCGGTTGGCGCGACCCTTCTCGGTGTTGGCGTCGAGGGTCTTGCCGTTCTCCTTGACCGAGGCGGTCATGTTGTCGATCGCGGCTTGGTAGGCGTCCCACGCGGCCTGCTTGTTGAGGACTGCGTCGAGGTCGCTGTAGGCGGTCTTGAGCTTCTCTACGGAGTCGGCGAGATCGTCAGTCGGTCCGACGGCGCCGTCGGCTGCGACGCCGGCAGCTTCGAGGGCGCCCTTGTAGCCGGGGAGCAGCTTGATCAGGTCCCGCTTGGCAGAAGCGGACAGCCCTTCGGACTTGGCGAGGTCGTCGAAGGCTCGCTTGGTCTCGTCGGCCCCGACGTTGCCGATCATCTGCACCAGTGCCTGGTCCAGCGAAGCCGCTGCCTTCTTGGCCTTCTCGGTCTCGACCCCCATGTATCCGAGCTGTGGGGCGAATGCCTTGAACACGCCGCCGATGTTGACCCCGAGCAGTGTGGCGTTGTCGACGGCCTTGGCGAGGTCAGCGGACAGGGTCTTGAGGCCGCCCTGGTTCGCCGCATCAGCGAGCTCCTTGAGGCTGCCGCCGAGCTCTTCCCTGAGGCCGGAGGCGTCGAGGCCCTGTAGCGAGGTGGAGAGCTTCTCGACGCTCGGGGCGGCGCCGACAGCGGAGTCGCGGATGCCGTCGAGGACCTGGGTGCCGATCTCGATCCCGACCAGGGCAAGCATGGCCTTCTGCACCATGCCGAGAGCGGCAGCGGTACGAGGGCTCTGTACGCCCATCGCCTTCAACTGCGTGTTGGCGCCCGCCAGCGCGGCACTCAGGCCGCGTGAGGCCAGCGAGAGCGCGGAGACCGCGGTGACGGCCGTAAGGATCGGGGTGCCGAGAGGTGAGTCGGCGATGGTGGCGATCGCATCGGCGAGCATCGTCAGCGACTCCAGGACCGGGCCGCCGAGCGGCGCCGCAGCCTCGCCGATCTCCAGGATCGCGCTACCGATCGCCTTCGCGGCATCGGCAACAACAGGGCCGCTCTCGCGGACGTAGTCGACGAACTCCTTGAAGCCCTCAGTTTCGTCGAGCCCTGCGGCCCAGTCGTCGAACGAGTCCGCGACGTCGACCAGCCAGTCGCGGACGTCGTCGTTGACGGGGTCGAAGGCCATCCACAGCTCGGCGAGGCCGTGCGTGAGCGAGCCAACGGTGCGGGAGAGGTCGGAGATCGCCTGCGGTGCCTCGGCCTCGATGAAGTCGAAGAAGTCGGCCCAACGGTTGCCCGCCAGAGAGCGCGCCCCGTCCGCGACGGCGTTGCCGCCTGCAGTGGAGACGGCTTCGAGGATCCGCTCGATCCGCGGGGCGGCCTTCTCCAGGGAGCCCAGAGCCTGGGTTAGCCCGGGGAACCAGCCACGGGCAGCGGCCTCCTGGAGGTCGCCGAGAACAGGCCGGATCTCCTGGAAGCGGGTGACGAACTCGCGGGCCTCGGGGGCCAGCTTGGCCATGGCCTGCTCGGCCTTCGCCAAGTTGGCCGCCGTGGGCTCCAGGCGCGCTTCCTCGACGACCTTGAGCGCATCCCCGACACCCTGGACAGCGACGAGCAGCGACAGCGCCCCCGTGGCCGCGAACCCGAGCTGGGAGGCGATGCCGGCGACGCCAGCGACCGCGACGGCGCTGATCGGCGAGGCCGTCGGCCCGAAGACGCCCATGAATCGCGCCAACAGCGAGAGGCGTCCCGAGAGCTGGTTAATGTCAGCGCTCGTGCGGCGGGTGCTCTGTGAGACCTTGTCCATGTCGCGCTCGACACCCCGCGCGAACCGGCTGGACACGATCGCCTGACCCGCCAGCCGATCCAGCTCGTGATTCAGAAGCGCCGTCGCCCCAGCCGCCCGGCCCATCGGACCAGAGAAGTCGTCCTGGAGGTCCAGGATCACGCGCTCGCGACGAGTAGCCATCAGGCCACCTCCTTCGGCCGCGACTGCTCATGCAGCGCGCCCAGCAGCATCCCGAGATGGGCCAGCAGCTCGACCAGCTTCGCGTGCTCCTGCCACACCATCCGCGTGAACAACCGACTCACGGCCTGGTCGAGCCAGCCGAGGATCAACCCCTTCTCGCCCTCGCCGGTGTCGGCTGCGGCCTTGACCAACGCCACCAGCTGGGACTGGACCACCGGCGGGAGCGCTGCGAGATACACAGAAGGATCAGCAGCGGAACCAGCAGTAGGATCAGCGGCTGGAGCGGTACCGGGATCGGTGGAGACATTCGGGGTGGGCATGGGGGCTCCGTTCGCTCGGGTCATCACTGGCCGTACCTCCACTGCTGCTGCCAGCGCGCGATGCCGCCCTCACGCTGAGCGTTCACCTTGGCCTGCGGCACACCCTGGGCATCGAGGTCGGGCAGCTTGAGCTGAGCCAACTGGCGGCCCAGCAGGGCCTTCTGCTGACGGGTCTCGGACAACAGCGGATGCTCACGCAGCTGACCCATCGAGCCCGAGGTGACCAACGGCTCGTCGACCATCGCGGCCTCCAACTCCGCGATCAGATCGACCGTTTTGCACGCCGATTCGAGCAGAACCAGCTCGTCCGGACGCAAGGTGTAGGCCGGAACCACGCTGCGCCACAGCTTGCGACCGTGCTTCTTCAACCCCCGAGGAGGGGTCTTCACGCGTGAGTCAGTCATCTCGGTGTCCTGTCCGTGCTGTCGAAAACGAAGCGCTGGGACCTACCTCGACCCCAGCGGCTACCCCCAGTCACTCGGCTCCCACCCCGGTATGGGGAGGGGTCCCCGGGGGTCACCGTGCTCGCCCTCGTCGGGTCTCCGGCTCCTGCCCGAACGGCTGGACCCGGTCGGCGAGGTGCCGACAGGCCGACGCCCGGGTCAGGTTGAGATTGACGTCCTGACGCGACCAGCCACACGAGCACGAGGCGTAACCCTGCTGGCTGCTGCGCCACCACACCTCGCACACGGTGACCTCGTGCTCAGCCTTGGCGAGCACCGCGACCACGCTCACCGCGTCACACCCGCGGCCTCGCGGAGCCGGGGCAGCTGCCAGACCTCCGAGGGCTTGTTGTCCAGCTCCGATGCCCCGAACGCCTGGCTGACGAACAGCGCGTCGGTCGTGACGCCGCCGTGGATCAGACTCCGCAGTTCCATCGCCTCGGCCATCGCGACCTCACGCTCGGGCGCCTCGGCGGTCCACGCCTCGACCACCGCCCGGCTGCCCCGGTCCACCGACGCGGTCAGCACCGCCCGAGCAGTCAGGTCGTCACCGAACCGGCGTGCCTGCGTGTACCGCTGTGGCAGCTGCTCCATCGGGGCATCCAGCGCCTGCTGGTACGCGGCGGCGAACGCCTGGTGCAGCACCGCAGCGTCGGCACGCGGGGTGTCGTCCGGGACGTTCGGGCCGATCGGCAGCGCCGCCTCTAGCGCCTGGAGACGCTCCTGGCGTCGGGTCCAGAACACCTGGCTGGCCTCGGCCACCGTCGTGCGATAGCCCAGCCACGCAGCCTCGATCTGCTCGGCCTTGGCCAGCTCGGTCAGCCGGACATCGCCACGCAGAACCTGCACCTGGGCGAGGTAGTCCTCCCGCGCCTGATGGGCCTTGGCCAACTCGGGGTCCAGCCGCACCTCGGGCAGTGGCTTCGTCATCGTTGGTGTCCTCTCTGGGTGACAAGTTGGTCGGCATCGACGGGCCGCCAAGCGTTGCGGGCTGCCGGCTCGATGCCGGCGTCTCGCGCCAGTCGGCGTGCGTGGGTCGGGGTGACATGGAGTCGATCTGCCAGCTCGTTGGTGCTGATCAGTTCGCTTGTTGCCGACTCTGGCGTGATGTTCGTGACTGGGCCAGAAACATGTTCGCGCGCGAACATCGCCTGGAGTGTCAGGTGGTCCTGCGCCCCCTTGCGGAGTCGCTCGACAGCCCGAGCGACCGCGGGTCGAACCTGCCCACCGTTGCGCTGCTGACGAGCGATCTCGGCTCGCAGGATCTGCCAGATCGGCTCACACGCCTCCCCTTCGATCGGCACGAAGATCGTCGGGATCGCCGTTGCCTCTACCGCCACAGCCACCACCCCCAACACCGACGCGGCCGGCGGTCGAGGACCTGGTCGAGGCTTCTCATGACGCCTCCAGGGGGAGTGGGGCGTCTTCGGGGAGGTCAGTGGTCGGGACATCCCCCGATGACCTCCCCTTATATATAGGGAGGTCGGGGAGGTCATCCGACGTCCCCGTTGGGGAGGTGTGGGGAGGTCGGGGAGGTGAGGGGTTGAGACGGAAGATCAGGGCGTTCCTGGGGCCGGGTTCGAGCAGCAGTTGACCGAGCTCGGCACCGCGTCGGCCTGCTGCGTTGGCCTCGCCCTTCTGGAACGACAGGCCCTTGGCGCGCCATCTCTTCTCGATCTCGTAGCCGGACAGCGCGAGGTCGCCTTGGAGCTCGTCGACGACGAACCCGACGAGGCTGTCGACCCGTCTGGCTTTGTTGGCGGCCTTCCTGTTCCCGGTGCCCGCCAGGGATAGCAGCCTGGTGGTGGGGTCGAACCGGAGCTGGTCTTCCTCGACCATGACGTCGCGTCCCTCGGCCCGCAGGTACCGCTCCTCACCACCGTTGTTGCCGCCGTTGTTGCTGTCCTTGTCGCGGACGAGGGTGATGATGGAGTCGGCCCAGTCCTCGAGTGCGGAGGAGCCGCGGGTGCGTTCGCCGTCCCAGCCGGCGTGGGTGGCCAGGATGAGGTCCTTGGCGCCGACCTCGGTGCGGGCGAACTGGTCGAGGCTGACGAGCCAGGAGCCGACCTCGCCGGGGTCGTTTTGGGATTTGCCGGTGTAGGCGCGGCCGAAGGGGTCGACGATCAGCGTCTCGACCTGCCATGAGCGCAGGATCTCTGCGAGCTTGGCCCGGTCTTCGGGTACGGGGAGCGGGTTGCGGCGACCGCGCAGGTTGACCAGCAGCAGCCGACCGCGGTCGACGCCGACGTCGTCAGCCCACCGGGCGATTTGGGCGGCGGAGACCTCGTAGTTCAACAACGCCACCGTCCCGACCACCGGGCGGGTGGTGAAGTTGGACAGGAAGTCCTCGCCGGTCAGCAGGCACCTGGCCAGGTTGAGCAGCAGGGTGGTCTTGCCGGTCTTGCGCTGCGCTACCACCAGGGTGCTGGCGTCGGAAGGGATCAGGCCCTCGACCCGGTGCGGTGGTTCGGTCGGACGTCGCAGGATCTCGCCGAGGGTGCCGAGATCGAACGGCTCAGCGGCCTGTGCGGCCTTCTCCCGGGCCAGCAGGTCGCGGGCGTGCTCGGAGACCCGGATCCGTCTGGCCTCGCTGTGGACCTGTCGCTGGAAGTCGCTGGTGTGCTCGAACCAGCGGTCCTCGACCATGTCGGCGATCTGCTCGTCGAGTTGGTCGTCCCACCCGGCGGGCAGTTGCTCCCATGGTTGGAGCCTGTGCAGGTGGGGGGCGAACTTGGTGATGATCTCGTGCCACTCGCTCACCACAGACCACCGCCCTCGGTGACGTTCCGGGGTCCCGGGGAGTTCTTCCCGGTGCCGGGAGAATCACGGTCATCCGTGAACTTCTCCTGCGACCGCAGGAGAAGGGGGTCAGCCGGACGGACACACATTTCACGGGATCCCGTGAAACGCTCCTCGACCATGTTGTCGGCGCCGGCAGAAAGGTTCCCGGCCCCGGGAACCGTCGTCTCGTCGTGCAACTCCTCGTCAACGGTGACCGCGAGACCACGCTGCTCCAGGTACGCGAGGACGTCGCCGAGACGGTGACGATCGATCATCCAACCGCCCGCGGACCCGGCCGACCTGGAGAAGATCGGCTTGGCTCCGGCATCCTTGATGAGCTCGGCTACGCGCCAGCCGCGGAAGATCGCGACCCGACCGTCGAGGGTGACGGTGATCCTTCTGCGGGTACTCACGTGACCACCTGCCAGACGAGGTCCTCGAACTCCACGGGCGAGGCCAGCGAGGCTCGGTGGCGGCACATCTCAGCCATCCGAGCCAGTCGCCGGTCCCGAGCCGCACGCTCTTCCGGCGTCGACCGCCCGACGTAGTCACCGGGACGGGGACGGGCCCGCTCGAACTCCTCGGCCCGTCGCAGCCACGTCGAACGCAGCCCGGCCGCCAGAGCTTCTTGGAGAGCCCGACGGGTGCCGTGCTCGTACCTGTCGAGGACCGATCCGATCGTCTCGGTCGACGAGGTTGAGGTGCTGGTGGTCATCGGTCCTCACCCCCGACCACGTGCAGGGACGGGCGGGCGGTGGCCAGATCACGACGAGCACACCGAACTGGTGAGCAGGTCAGACCCAACAGAGCAGCACGGTTGAGTTCCTCGATCTCCAGCGAGAGACAGCAGAACGCGTCGTACGTTTGGTGAGCGTTCACTGCTCACCGCCCAGGTCGCGGACCAGTGCCTCGATGAAGTCAGCAGCCGCGTCCTCCAGGCCGGGGATGGCCTCGAAGTTGGGGCCGTTGGCGTACCCGTAGCCGGCCTTGTCGGCCTGCTTGAAAAGGAAGGTCAGGAATCCGTCGCGGGTGAACATCACACCGACCACCCCCGAGCCATGGCGAGCAGTCCTTGTCGTTCCTCGCGCTCGAACACCCTGGTGGCTTCCAGCGCGATGGGGTCGATGTGGCGGGTGATCGCGGTGTCGACGAGGTCGCGCAGGATCCTGGTCGGGATAGCGTCGACCTCGACCGACTCGCCGGCGAAGGTCTTCGCTCTGGAGTCGGTGGCCTTGGTCGGCCTGGTCGGCAGGTTGAGGGTGGTGATCTGGTCCTCGGTGACGGCGATGCGCTCGAAGAGGATCTCGACGTCCGGGGCGAACTCGCGCAGTTTGACCTGGACGTGGCGCCAGGCGGCGACGCCGGAGGGGTCGTGGTCACCGAGCTGGTAGACCACGGTCGGCTTGCCGACGGCCCTGATGGTCGAGGCGGTGGCGTACAGGAACGTCTCGGAGGCGAACCCGCGGGCGATCATCAACGGCACGTCGTAGGAGTCCGTGACCGGTGACACGATTGAGCTGACGGCTTCTTTTTCGCTCCAGATCTCCACGTAGGTGTTCTGGTTGGACCACAGCGCCCTGCGGTAGGAGATCGCGGTGTCGTGCAGCGCCTGCTCGACCGAGTCCCACGACGGCGACTTCACATGCCAGCGTGATCCGTCGGCGATCCAGCCGTAGGGGAGGGCGCCGTCGCGGCGGAGCTTGAGAACACGACGCTGGACGACGCCATACTCCTTCTCGGTCTTGGCGACGACCCCGGCCGACATCACGCGGTAGAAGACGCCGCGGACCGAGAGCGGGTTGTCGGCGCGGCAGACCTCGACGATGGCCTGGTCGAGCTCGGCGTACTCCGCTGCGGTACGTCGGTTCCTGGCCGGCGTGGTGGTCGTAAGGGACTTGTGCCTTACGACCACCTTGCTCGTCTTCGAGGTCGTCGTGCTGGTCGTGATGGTGGTCGTCATCAGGCCGCCACCCCCGCCAGCTCAGCGACAAGGCGCCGGCAGACCGGGCCGAGCTCACGGCGTACCGACTCCTCAGTCCAGACGACGTGCCCGCAGCGAGTGCACCGGACGACGTCATCGGTCGGCGTACACTCGGTGATGAACTTCGTCGTCGTGGTCGAGTTCTCTGGAGCGGGTCCGTGGGTAGCGGGCCCGCTTCGTCGTTCCTGTCGCATCCGCGTCACCCGACCTTCGTCGCGGACGGGATCGGGCTGAGCAGCGCGTCGAGCTCGTCGAGGTCGACAAGGATGATGCGGCTGCCAAGCCTGTAGCCGGTCAGGCTGCCGTCGGCGATTCGGCGGCGCAGCGTCTTGGTCGAGATACCGCGCAGTTCAGATGCGGCTGAGAGCTTGACCTTACGGCCGAGCGTTTCAGTGGCGGGCTCCGCCATCTCTGGCTCCTCCAGAGTCAGGGCGCGCTAGCGCCCTGCACTCGATGGAGTGCCAATCAGACGAGAGTCAGTATATGACGCAACGTGTCCAAGTGCAGGAGGAACGCGCCCGTGAATCTTGCGCGGATCGGCTCCTCGCTAGGTGGCACGATCCGATAGTTGCCCGGCGGCCAGTCATCTGGGTGCGTCGGGACGATGCCCGTTTCCGGTACAGGCAGCCACCTATCAGTTCCAGCGATCCAGCCGCAGTGATGGGGGACGTACTCCTCACGCCAGAGCAGCTCTGGGTTGTCGACCATGGCCCACAGAGCCGCCGATAGGGAATCTTCGCGGGCCGGCACGTTGACCGGGCAGTTGGGGCTTGGGCAATGAAAGACGTACCGATGCCGGAGGTCTTTCCCCGCGGCCTTGATCACCGTCTCCGGGACGCCCGTTACGCCTGTGGTCTTCTTGAAGGAGTGGGGGTCGAGTTCGCGATCACCGACGAGCATGTCGAGCGCCATGCGGCCACCGCCGCTCTCCCATCCCCAGCGGATCCCGCTCCAGGATTTGGTGATTGAGAGCGTTCGGACGTCGACCGCGGCATGGTCCTGGTCGCAGACAAGGCGCACCCGCATCTTCTCAAGAAAGTCTGGCCTCTGTGACACGCGGGCTTCCGATGTGGTCAAGCGACGAAGCCACAGCTCTGAGGCGTATAGCGATGGTCTCGTCGGCTTCGTCACGCCTTCCCTCCGAAGTTCAGCCCTGCGAATGCCGCGGCGGTCAGGTCGTCCATGCGGCTCTGAGTGGCTCGCACGTACCGTTCGGCGGCCTGCGAGGACGCGTCGCCGAGGAACGCCTGCACCTCTGCGACGTGAGCGCCGCGCTGAGCGAGTCGTGTCGCGCCGGTGGCGCGGAGGTCGTGGAAGTTGATGCCGCGGCCGACGGCCTCGCGGACGTCGTACCAACCGCCGGCGGCGTCCCGGAACCTGGTTGGTCGAAGCCAGTCACCAGACGGCCCCGGGAACAAGAGACCGGTGCGACCGGTGACGTAGGTGTGCAGGTGCTCGGTCAGGACCGAGACCACGGACTCGGGGATGCGCTGGTCGCGGACACCCGCGGCCGACTTCGGGGGCTTCTCGTACCGCTGGCCGCCTGGTCCGGTGCCGACGGCGCGGCGGACGTGGACGACCGGGGGAGTGGTCCGCAGGTTGATGTCGGAGCGCCGGAGCGCGGCCAGCTCGCCGTACCGGAGGCCGCAGCCGAGGGCGAGCGCGACCATCGCCCGCCACTCGGGACGGATTGTGTCGAGGATGATCGCGAGGTCCCTGTCCTCGATGACCTCGGTCCTCTTCTCTGACCGCTTGCCGAAGGTGCTGGCGCCCTCGATCGCGAACGGATTGACCGCGCCGGGCAGCACGCCGTCGGCAGCGACGGCCGTCTTCATGATCGCCTTCGCGAGCGAGTAGGTCTCGCGGACCGTCTTGGCTTTCTCGTGGGGCAGGTCGTCGTACCAGCTGACGACGCTGGCCGGGGTGATCTCGTTGAGCGGCATGTCGCCGAAGGTGGGGAGTAGATACTTGTTGAGCCAGATCAGGTAGCCGCGCTTTGTGGACTCTTGGAGCGGCTTGCCTTTCACCTTGCGGGACCGCAGCCAGGCGGCGGCGTACTCGCTGAAGGTCGGGACCTCCTCGGCGACGGCTCGGCGGCGATTCTCCTCGGCATGCTCGGCGATGGTGAGCCACCCGGCGCCCTCGGCCTGCAGGCGGAGCTCCTCGGCGCGCAGCCAGTCCTGGGCGGCCTGTTTGCCGTAGGAGTTCGGCTCGAAGGTGTGGGGAGCGGTGATGCTCTGGCCGCCGCGGCCCGACGGGTGGTTCGCGGGCACGGAGAACCGTGCCTGCCATCTCCCTGAGCGCATCCGGGTCACCTGCCCGAAGCGCCTCCGCGCCTTCTGTGCCATGCCGTGCCGCCTCCCGCTGCAACCGACGCTTGCATCGGCTATGCATCGGATCATACGGTAGTTTCTGTCCAGATGTGGACAGTTGGACCTGCAGGACGTAGGGTCTGTTTCAGCAGGTCACAGGCACTATCTGACCGGTTCTGTCCAGATTGGTCCAATAGCAACAAACTATTGGTTCGAGTCCAATCGGGGGAGCAAGGAAGAGGGTCTGACCTGCAGGAGGGTCAGGCCCTCTCGTGCGTGTCGGGCCGGTCCGCCCGGCGGGGCGTTTGTCATGTCTGGCGGGCGATTCCGGACCATTCGTCCAGAACAGGGCACCACTTTCGGCGACCTGGTTGACGAGGGCGGCGGCGACCGATTGTGTGAGCACACACTTTTTTGTGAGGCCCCTCACATTCTCTCTCGGGAGTGTGATCATCCGTCCCTCCACACGCAAAGGCTGATCGTGTCTGCACATCTGAGAAAGAAGCGCCTGGCTGCCTCGGCCGCCGGCTTGGCACTGTTCGGGCTCGTGGTCGGCGTCCTGCCGGGCACGTCCACGGCCGCCGTGCCCCGTACGCAGGCGGCCCAGGACGACACCGTCCTGGACCGCGGGTACGACGAGGTCCCCGCGGTCGTCGAGATCGTGGTGCCCGGCACCGCCGAGCTCGACCGGCTGGTGGCGACCGGGGTCGACCTCGACCACGGCGTCCACCAGGACGAGCACGGCCTGGGCGTCCACGCCATCGTGACGCCGAGCGAGGTCGAGCAGCTGAAGGGCCTCGGCTTCGAGGTCGGCGAGACGCTGCAGACCGTCGAGGACACCGAGGCCGCGCTCGCCGAGCGCGACGCCACCGTGCAGGCCAACGCCGAGGCGGCGGAGGCGTTCGACGAGGAGGCCACCGACCCGGACGTCAGCGACGTCAAGATCCTGCGGGCCGACTACTACACCTCCTTCGGCACGCCGGTCCTCGCCGTCGAGGCCCAGGTCGCGAACGGGGCGAGCGTCACCGGCCTGACCGTCGAGCGGGACAGCGGTGCCGGCACCGGGTTCGGCAGCGGCGGCACCCAGAACCTGACCCGGTTCGTCGACTCCGGCGTGTACATGTACCACACCGGTGCCAGCAGCGCGGGCCTGACGACGCGCCCCGACCGGGTCCGGATCACCAGCCCCAGCGGCGATGTCGCGATCGCCAAGGTCGAGGACTGGCTGCCCACCGAGGACAGCGAGGACGACCCGTTCAAGGGCGACGGCTACCAGGAGGACTTCATCCAGTCCTACCTCGACCCGACCCAGCTCTACGACCGGATCAAGAGCCTCGCCGACGAGTTCCCGGACCTGGCCGAGATCGTCGAGCTCCCCTACAAGACCAACGGCTACCGCCGGCTCGCCCAGGCGCTGGTCGGCCCGACGGCGAACAACGCGACGGCCAACGCGCAGCGCTTCGGCGTCGACTCCAAGGCGTGGGGACACCAGGGCGGCAACGGGATCACGGTCGAGGTGACCGACCCCGGCGCACCCGACTCCCCGCTCAGCGTCAACGTCGTCGGCAAGGCCATCAAGGTCTCCTCGGCCACCGACGGCACCGGTGCGCTCACCAGCACCGCCGCGCAGATCGTCGCGGCCATCAACGCGAACGTCGTGGCCCGCACGCTGGTCACCGCCTACACCTACCGCGGTGACGCGGGTGCGGGTGTCACGCCGGCGACGTCCGTGCCGGTCACGCTGACCGACGGCCTCGGCGCCCCGGCCTCGGTCTCCCGCGACCCGCAGCAGGTCTACGCGATCAAGATCGGCAAGGTCCGGGACGGCTCGAAGCCCGGTGTCTTCTACTACGCCCAGGAGCACGCCCGCGAGTGGGTGCCGCCGCTGGTGACGATCGAGACGGCCGAGCGGCTGCTGCGCAACTACGCCTCGCACGCGGCGACGCGGGACCTGGTCGACAACCTGGAGATCTGGATCCTGCCGTCGGTGAACCCCGACGGCGGGCACTACTCGTTCTACGACTACGCCAGCCAGCGCAAGAACATGACCCGTCACTGCTCCCTGGCCGACAGCGGCGACTTCAACGGCCGCAACAGCTGGGGCGTGGACGTCAACCGCAACTACACCGAGTACAGCGCCTTCGACGGCTACAGCGGCGCCTCCACGACCAGCTGCACCAGCAGTACGTCGGCCGGCCCCGGCGAGCTGACCGAGCCCGAGGCGAGGAACGTCGACTGGGTCGCGAAGACCAACCCCAACATCACCTTCTCGATGAACGTGCACAGCTCCGGCAACTACTTCATGTGGTCGCCGGCGTCGTACAAGGCGACCGGCCGCGAGACCGCGCCCGTCCCGACGCTCGAGGAGGAGGGCCTCTTCTGGGGAGCCTCGTCCCGGATCCTGACCGCCATCAAGCGGCACCGCGGACTGAGCGTCACGCCCGCCAAGACCGGTCAGGTCGTCGACGTGCTGTACTCCGCGGCCGGCAACTCCGGAGACCTGCTCTGGTACAAGTACGGCATCTACGCCTGGGACTTCGAGGTCGGCACGACCTTCCAGCCGCCCTTCGAGGCCGCGACCCCCAGCGGCGCCTCGGCCCACGAGGAGAGCCAGGAGTTCGCCAACGGCCTGATCGAGATGGCCCAGGTCGCCCTCGACCACGAGCGCGACGACGTACCGCCGGTCTCGACCGTCTCGGTGACCCCGTCGACGGCCGAGGGGAAGGTGAACGTCGAGTTCGAGACCAACGAGCCCGCCGCCATCTTCTACACCCTCGACGGCATCCTGCCGACCCTGGAGTCCGAGCGCTACGACGCCGCGGGCCTGCGCAACACCCACGGTGAGCGGCTGAAGGTCGACGAGGGCGCGGAGATCCGCTGGATCACGGTCGACAGCCGGGGCAACGTCGAGCGCCATCTCGTCCCGGGGCAGGCCGGCAACTTCCGCTCGTGGAAGGCCGAGGTCGGCTACGAGGAGCCGCTCGCCCCGAGCGCCACCTCGCTGACCCTCAGCCAGGCGAACGTGGCGGTGGGCGCTGCCGGCGTCACGGCCCGGGTGAAGGTCACCGCCACCGGTCCCGGAGACCAGGAGACGCCCACGGGCGTGGTCACCATCCGCGACGGCGACATCGTGATCGGGACCGGCGAGATCGACGCCGACGGCGTCGCCTCGGTCGCGCTGAGCCCCTTCGCCTCGGCCGGCACCCGGTCGCTGACCGCGGAGTACGGCGGCGACGCCAACCTCCAGCCCAGCGTCTCGGCGTCCGTCACGCTGGTCGTGGGCAAGGTCGCCTCGACCGTCACCGCCAAGGTGAAGAAGGCCAAGAAGGTCACGACCGGCAAGCGGGCGAAGCTGAAGGTCGCCGTCGCGGCCCCGGGCGCCGACGTGTCCGGCACCGTGACCGTCGCGGTCGACGGCAAGCAGGTCGCCTCCGTCACGGTGGCGGCGAACGGCAAGGTGACCGTCAAGCTGCCGAAGGCCAAGGCCGGCAAGCACAAGGTGACGGTGACCTACGCCGGCAGCGCCTCCGCGGAGGGGTCGTCGACGAAGGTCAAGCTCAAGGTGGCGCGCCGCTAGCAGGACCCCGACACCACGGCCACGGGCCGGCGACGTCAGGTCGCCGGCCCGTGGCGCCGTCCGGGCCTCAGCTGCCCGACGTGCTCGGGGACGCGCCGTCCTGCGGGGACTCGCTCTCCTGCTGCTGGGGTGCGCTGCCGGGCGGCAGCTGACCCATCCCAGGCGGTCCGCCCTGGCCGTTGCGCCCGCCCCAGCCGGGACGGTCCCCGTTGCCGGGCCCGCCCATCCGCTCCTGCCGGAACCGAGGCCCGTCGTCGTGGCTCGCGACCAGGGCGGTGCCGGCGCCCGCGCCGGCGCCGAGGACCAGCCCGGCCAGGGCGACCGCGACCATCGCGCGGAAGCCGAACACCCGGTCGCGCCACCGCGGCTTCGGTGCCGGCGGCACGGCTCCCGGGGCGGCGCGGACGACGGCGGCGGCGCGGACGACGGCGGCGGCGTGGGCGACTGCACGGGAGCGGGCTCCGTCGGCGGCGCTCCGGCGGCAGGGGCCGGCGCGGCGTCCGGGGCCGGGTTCTGGTCTGCGTCGTCGTGCTGGGTCATGGCTCCACGCTGGACCGCATGCCTGTGGCGACCCTGTGACCGACCCATGAAGAGCCGCAGGATCCGCACAAGCGGTCCACAGGATCCGCACAGGTTGCTGGCACAGTCTGATGCCATGACCGAGACCGCGACCCGCCCTGACGGCACCCCGCTGCGCGCCCTCGTCGTCGACGACGAGGTCAACATCGCCGAGCTCGTCGCGATGGCGCTGCGCTACGAGGGCTGGGCGGTGGAGACCGCCCACACGGGCAGCGACGCGCTCAGCGCCGTGCGCAGCCACGGACCGGACGTCGTCGTCCTCGACATGATGCTGCCCGACCACGACGGGATGGAGGTGCTGCGCCGGATCCGCGCCGACGACCCCACCGTGCCCGTCCTGTTCCTCACCGCCCGCGACGCCGTCGAGGACCGGGTCGCCGGCCTCACCGCGGGCGGCGACGACTACGTCACCAAGCCGTTCTCCCTCGAGGAGCTCGTCGCCCGCCTCCGGGCCCTGGTACGACGCGCCGGCACCGCCGTCGAGCAGAGCCGGTCGACCCTCGTGGTCGGCGACCTGGTGCTCGACGAGGACAGCCGGGAGGTCACCCGGGCGGGTGTGGAGATCTCGCTGACCGCGACCGAGTTCGAGCTGTTGCGCTACCTCATGCGCAACCCCCGCCGGGTGCTGAGCAAGGCGCAGATCCTCGACCGGGTCTGGAACTACGACTTCGGCGGCCAGGCGAATGTCGTCGAGCTCTACATCTCCTACCTGCGCAAGAAGATCGACGCCGGCCGCGAGCCGATGATCCACACCATGCGGGGCGCCGGCTACGTGCTGAAGCCGGCCGGCTGATGGACCGGCTCTGGCCGCGCTCGCTCACCGCGCGGCTCGTCGTCACCGCCGTGGCCCTGGTCGCGGTGGTGTCGCTGCTCGTCGGCACCGTCACGACGCTCGGCATGCGGGCCTGGCTCACCAACCGGCTCGACGCCGACGTCGTGCAGACAGCGAACCGGATGATGGGCCCGGGCCCTCGGGGCAGTGGCCCGGTGATCATCCCCGGTGCCGGGCGTCCCGGTGCCCAGCTCGGCCTGCTCGTGGCTTGGCACACCGACACCGGCGACGGGGGCCTCGTCGTGGCCGACAACGACGACGGACAGGTCGATCTCTCCGAGGAGGCTCTCGCGTCCCTGGAGGAGCGCGCGACGCGCACGCCGAGCACGGTCGACGTCCCCGGGCAGGGCTCGTATCGCGTGGTCGCCAGCACCGACGGGAGCGGCGACAAGACGGTCGTCGGCCTGCCCACCGACGACGTCGACGAGGCGACCCTCTCGCTGATCCGCCTCGAGGTGGTCCTCGCCCTCCTCGGCACCCTCGCCGCCGCGCTCGCCGGCACCGCCGTCGTACGCCGCCAGCTGCGGCCCCTCACCGAGGTCGCCGCCACCGCGCACGCCGTCGCCGAGCTCCCGCTGGCCGAGGGCGAGATCGGCGTGACCGAGCGGGTGCCCGAGCACCTCACCGACCCGCGCACGGAGGCGGGACAGGTCGGCCTCGCGCTCAACCAGCTGCTGGCGCACGTCGAGTCCTCGCTGTCGGCGCGACACCGCAGCGAGCAGCAGGTGCGCCAGTTCGTCGCGGACGCGTCCCACGAGCTGCGCACGCCGCTGACGACGATCGCCGGCTACACCGAGCTCGCCCGCCGCCGCGGCGACGCCGACACCTCGGCGGTGGCGCTGGCGAAGGTGGAGGAGGAGGCCGGGCGGATGACGGCACTGGTCGAGGACCTGCTGCTGCTGGCCCGCCTCGACGCCGGCCGGCCGCTCGCGGCCGAGCCGGTCGACCTCACCCGGCTGCTGCTCGAGGCCGTCGACGACGCCCGCGTCGTCGACCCCGACCACCGCTGGCAGATCGTGCTGCCCGTCGACGGCGAGCCGGTGGAGACCATCGGCGACGAGCACCGGCTGCACCAGGTCGTGACCAACCTGCTGGCCAACGCGCGCAAGTACACGCCCGCCGGGACCACCGTCACCGTGACCGTGCGGCCCGACGGCTTCGACGTGCACGACGACGGTCCCGGCTTCCCGCCCGGCCTGGTCGACACCGCCTTCGAGCGCTTCACCCGCGGCGACACCTCCCGGCACCGCTCCGACGGCGTCGGGCTCGGCCTGGCGCTGGTGCAGGCGATCGTCAGCGCGCACGGGGGATCCGTCGTGCTGCACAGCGTGCCCGGGGACACCCGGATCACCGTCCGCCTCGGCTGACCGCGCCGAGGCACACAGGCGACGCTCGGGAGCCGACTCACAGGCTGCTCACAGACGAGGCCGATGGACGGCACAGTCCGCGCCGCCATCGTCGTCGGCGTGATCGCCTCACTGCTCCGACGGGTGCGCCCTCCGCGGCGCGGACGCCGTCGCCTCGTCCTCTCGCTGGCCGCGCTGGTCGTCCTCTCCGCTGCTGCCGGGGGTGGCTGCTGTTCCGCGGCGACGGGCCCGCCGCCGCCACCTCGACCACCGCCACCGTCGGCACCCAGACGCTCAAGCAGACCGTCACCGCCAGCGGCACCGTCGCCGCGGCGAAGACGGCCGAGCTGTCCTTCTCGGTGAGCGGGACGGTCACGGCGGTGCACGTCCAGCCCGGTGACGCCGTCCGCAAGGGCCAGAAGCTGGCCGAGGTCGACGACGAGGTGCTCCAGGCCGAGCTGGACGCCGCCGAGAGCTCGCTCGACGCGGCCGAGACGGCGCGGTCCGAGCATGTCTCCGACGGCGCGTCCGACGAGCAGCTCGCGGCCGACAAGGCGGCGGTCCTCGCGGCGGAGTCCAAGCTGGCCCAGGCGCAGGACGCGGTCGAGGACGCCGTGCTCCGGGCGACCACCAAGGGCACCGTCACCGCCGTCGGCATCGAGGTCGGCGACACGGTCGGCTCCGGGGGATCGGGCGGCTCGGGCGCCACCGGGAGCAGCGGGAGCTCGACGGACGGCACCATCACCGTGGTCTCCACGGGCCGGTTCGTCGTCGACGCGACCGTCGCCAGCGGCGACGTCGAGAAGGTGACCAAGGGCCTCCAGGCCGAGATCACGGTCAGCGGCGTCGACGAGACCGTCTACGGCACCGTCCAGGACGTCGGACTGGTCGCCGAGACCGACTCCAGCGGCGCGGCGGTCTTCCCCGTCACCATCCGGGTGACCGACCAGCGCGACGACCTCTTCGGGGGTACGTCGGCCGACGTGTCGATCGTCGTCAGCCAGCGCGCCGACGTCCTCACCGTCGACAGCCGCGCGGTGCGCACCGACGGCGACACGACCTACGTCGAGAAGGTCACCGACACCGCGACCGGCGCCACCACCCGCACCGAGGTCGAGCTCGGCGAGACCACCGGCATGGCCACCGAGGTCGTCTCCGGCCTGAGCGAGGGCGACGTGGTCGTCGTACCCGGCTTCACCGGCCCCGGCGGCAGCGGCGGCGACCAGGAGATGCAGCAGCAGCTGGACCAGTTCCGCCAGCAGATGCAGCAGGGTGGCGGCATGCCGTCCGGCGGCTTCCCCGGCGGTGGCGGCGGCTTCCCGGGCGGGGGCGGCCGGTGAGCGCGCTGATCGAGCTCGCCGGCGTCCGCAAGACCTATCGTTCCGGCTCGGTCGAGTTCGAGGCCCTGCGGGGTGTGGACGCCGCCATCGAGACGGGCGAGTACGTCGCGGTGATCGGCCCCTCGGGCTCCGGCAAGTCGACCCTGATGAACCTGCTCGGCTGCCTGGACGTCCCCACCGAGGGCCACTACCTCCTCGCCGGCGAGGACACCGCCGAGCTGGACGAGGCGGCGCTGGCGGTGATCCGGAACCGCCGGATCGGGTTCGTGTTCCAGCAGTTCCACCTGCTCCCGTCCATGTCGGCGTGGCGCAACGTCGAGCTCCCGCTGGTGTACGCCGGCATCCCGCGCGCCGAGCGCCGCGAGCGCGCCGTCGCGGCGCTGACCCGCGTCGGCCTGGCCGAGCGGGTCGACCACCGGCCGGGCGAGCTCTCCGGCGGCCAGCAGCAGCGCGTCGCCGTCGCCCGGGCGCTGGTCACCGAGCCCGACCTCCTCCTCGCCGACGAGCCGACCGGCAACCTCGACTCGACCTCCACCCGCGACGTGCTCGGCCTCTTCGACGAGCTGCACGCCGCCGGCCGGACGATCGTGCTGATCACCCACGAGCCGGACGTCGCGGCCCGCGCGCAGCGCAACCTCGTCATCGACGACGGCCTGATCACCGTCGACCGGCCCACCGCCGCAGCGGGAGCTCCCGCATGAGCTGGTGGGAGACGGTCCGCTCCGGCCTGGCGGCGATCCGCGCGCACCGGCTGCGCTCGGCGCTCACCGTCCTCGGCATCGTCATCGGCATCTCCTCGGTCATCCTGACCGTCGGGCTCGGCCAGGGCGCGCAGCGCGAGGTGAAGGAGCAGATCGACGCGCTCGGCTCCAACCTGCTCATCGTCTCGCCCGGCAGCAGCACCAGCAGCGCCGGCGTGCGCGGCGGCTTCGGCTCCGCGTCGACGCTCACCATCGCCGACGCGACCGCGATCGCCGACACCGCCGTCGTCCCCGACGCCGCCGCGGTCGCGCCCGCCGTCACCAGCTCGGTCTCGCTCGTCAACGGCGACACGAACTGGACGACCTCCCTGGTGGGTACGACGCCACCGTGGCTCGACGTGCGCGGCCGCGACCTCTCCGCCGGCCGGTTCTTCACGGCGGCCGAGGCCGCGGAGGGCGCGGCGGTCGCCGTGATCGGCGCCGACACCGCCTCGGAGCTGTTCGGGCGGCAGAGCCCGGTCGGGCAGCAGGTCACCGTCAACGGGACCCGGGTCACCGTCGTCGGCGTGCTCGCGTCCTCCGGCGCCTCGGCCTCCGGCACGAGCGAGGACGACCTCGCCGTCGTACCCGTCGGCACGGCGAGCCGGCTCACCGGCAGCACCTCCAGTGCCGTCTCGACCATCTACGTCGAGGCGCGCAGCGAGGCGACGCTGGCAGCGGCGTACCAGGAGGTCCAGGCGCTGCTCGCCACGCGACACGGCGTCACCACCGCGGAGGCCGACTTCTCGATCGCCACCCAGGACTCGCTCGTCGAGACCGCCAACGCGACCAACCGGACCTTCACCGTGCTGCTCGGCGGCGTGGCCGGGATCTCGCTGCTGGTCGGCGGCATCGGCGTCATGAACATCATGCTCGTCTCCGTCACCGAGCGGGTCCGCGAGATCGGCCTGCGCAAGGCGCTCGGGGCCACGCCGCGCGTGATCCGGCGCCAGTTCCTCGTCGAGGCCTCCCTGCTCGGCCTCACCGGCGGCGTCGTGGGCGTCCTCATCGGCGTCGTCGGCGCCCAGGTGCTGCCGCATCTCATCGACCAGGCCGTCGCGGTCTCGCTGCTCGCGACCACGGCCGCCCTCGCCACGGCGCTCGCCCTGGGCGTCGGCTTCGGCGTGTACCCCGCCACGCGGGCCGCCCGGCTGACCCCCATCGACGCCCTCCGCAGCGAATGACCGTCCCGTCCCACGACCCAGGAGCACCCATGTCCCTTCTCCTCCTCCGGCCCCTCGCGGCCGGCGCCGCCCTCGCCGTCCTGCTCACCGGCTGCGGCGACGACGAGCCGGCGACCGTCGCCTCCGGCACCGAGGGCGCCCCGAACGCCGCCGACGGCGGTGGTCCCGGTGGCGCTGACGGCGCCGGCGGTCCGGGCGGCATGCCCGGCACCTTCGGGCAGATCGCCGCCGTCGACGGCAACGTGCTCCAGGTCCGCAGCCAGGACGCGGGCCAGACCGCCGTCACCGTCACCGACAGCACCACCGTCACCGACCAGGTCGCCGGCACCCTCGCCGACGTCGAGGTCGGCACCTGCGTCGTCGTCCGCACCGACGACACCGGTACGTCGACCGACGAGGTCGCCGCGACCTCGGTGTCCGTGAGCGCCGGCGCGGACGGCTGCACCGGCGGCTTCGGCGGCGGCCCCGGCGGCGGTGGCGCCGGGGGAGGGGGAGGCGGCGAGCGCCCCAGCGGGATGCCCACGGACCTGCCCACGGACCTGCCCACCGACCGGCCCTCGGGCATGCCGGACGGCGGCGGCCGCCCCGGCGGCCTCGGCGTGATGGGCGAGGTCACGGCCGTCACCGACGCCGGCTTCGTCGTCGAGGGCAGGGACGGCGACGTCACCGTCACGGTCGGCGCCGCGACGACCTACACGCACCAGGTCGACGCCGATGCCACCGCCCTCACCCAGGGCCGCTGCGTCCGGGTGCAGGGCGACGCGGACGACGCCGGCGCGGTGACCGCGACGGCGATCCAGGTCAGCGACGCGGTGGACGACCAGTGCGGGCGCTGAGGCTGTCGCGGCCGCCCCGCCGCCTCGTCGTACCGCTGGCGGTCCTGGCGATCGCCGGGACCGGCTTCGCGGCGTACGGCGCCACCGGCGACGACGCGGTCCGGTACCGCACGGTCCAGGCGGCCGTGGGTGACGTCGAGCAGGTCCTCGACCTGTCCGGCGTGATCGGTGCGACCGGCCGCGCCGACCTCGCGTTCGGGACGTCCGGCGAGGTGAGCCGGGTGCCCGTCGCCGTCGGCGACCAGGTCGCGCAGGGCGACGTCGTCGCGGTCCTCGACCGGGCATCGCTGCGTGCGGCCGTCGACCAGGCGCAGGCCGACCTCGCCGCCGCGAAGGCCCAGCTCGCCGAGGACCGCGACGCCCAGACCACCGCGGTCGCCAGCGCCGCCACGACCTCCTCGAGCGGGTCGGCCGCCACGGGACAGGCGAAGACCAAGACCGAGACCAAGACCGAGACGAAGGCGAAGGACCCGTCCACGCCGGCGCCCGACCTCGCCGCGCTCACCGCCCAGCAGGACGCCGTCCTCGCGGCCCAGTCGGCGGCGAGTGCGGCGCTGGAGAAGTCGGCCGCCGCGCTGACGGCTCAGCAGGAGGTCTGCGCCGCAGCGCCGACCCCGGCGGACGACGCCGAGAGCACCGAGCCCGCTGACGCCGGCGTCGACGACGCCTGCGCCCAGGCCCTCGCGGCCGTCCAGTCCGCCCAGGCGGCCACGGCCGACGCCCAGGCCGCGCTCCAGACCGCGCTGACGACGCTGGGCACGACGCTCACCGCGGCCCTCGGCGACGTCGCCGCCGCCGACACGGGCGGCGACACGGGTGGCGACACGGGCGGGGACACGGGCGGGAGCGACGCCGCGCCCGCCGCGACGCCCACGCCGTCCTCCGGCGCCTCGGACGGCTCCAGCAGCTCCAGCAGCTCCAGCGGCTCGGGCGGATCGGGTGGGGCCTCGTCCGGCGGCGCCGGCCGGACCGTCACCGCCGCGACCCTGGCCGACGACCAGGCCGCGATCGACCGCGCCCGCTCCGAGCTCGCCTCGGCCCGCGCGGACCTGCGCGCGGCGGTCGTGCGGGCTCCCGCCGACGGCACGGTCGCGGCGCTGTCCGTCGCCGTGGGCGACGACGTGAGCGCGGGCGGCACGGTCGCCGTCGTGGTCGCCCCCGGCGTCACCACCGTCGCGGTGGAGGTGGGGGAGTCCCAGGCGGCGCAGCTGGCGACCGGCACGGCCGTCTCCGTCACGCCCGCCGGCGCCGCCGACGCGCTGCCCGGCGTGATCAGCCGGGTCGCCCACGTGCCGACCAGCACGACCAGCGACAGCGGCGGCGCCGGGGGCGGCAGCTCCGATCCGACGTACGCCGTCGAGGTGACCCTCGACCAGCGCGACCTGGCCCTGCCCGACGGGCTCCCTGCGGCCGTCGAGGTCGTGGTCGGGCGCGCCGAGGACGCTGTCACGCTGCCCGCCTCCGCCGTCAGCGACGGCACGGTGACGACCCTGGTCGACGGCCGGACGCGACGGGTCCGGGTCACGACCGGCATCGTCGGCAGCACCGAGGTCGAGGTGCTCGACGGCGTGGAGGCCGGGACCGACGTGGTGCTCGCCGACCTCGACGCCAACCTCCCCAGCGGCGACTCGCAGGACCAGGGCCCGGGCGGCGGGTTCGGCGGCGGTGGCTTCGGTGGGGGCGGGAGCCCGATGGGGCCGCCCGGCGGCGTGACGATCCGCCGGTGAGCGCCTCCGCACGGAAACCGGTGGCGCGGACAGGCCCCGCGGGGTGACGCTGCGGGGGTGAGCACGGGCACGTGGACGAGCGCGGTGTGGGCGACGGAGGAGTTCCGCGCCGAGCTGTGCGCGTTCCTGAGCGCCGCGGTCGGCGTCCCCGACCACGTCGAGGTGGTCGCCCACCGGCCGTGGTCGGCGGTGTGGCGGGTGCGGGCGGCCGGCCGGTCGTCGTACGCCAAGCAGAACTGCCCGGGCCAGGCCCACGAGCCGCGGCTGATGACCGTCCTGGCGAGGGTCGCCCCGGAGCGCGTCGTCCCCGTCCTCGCGGCCGACGCGGACCGCGACCTGCTGCTCACCGCCGACCTCGGCCCGACCGTCCACGCACGCGAGGGGCGGCGAACCCCGCGACCTGGGCGCGGATCGCCGCCGACGCCGCCCTCCTCCAGCGCAGGGCCGTCGACGCGGTCGCCGACCTCGGCCTCACCGTGCTCGCCCCCGCCGACGCCACGACGTACGTCGCCGACGCCGTCGGCCGCCTCGCCGCCCTCGCCCCGGCGACCCGCGCCGCCTCGCGCCCGAGGTCGCCGTCCTGCTGGAGGCGCTGCTGCCCACCGTCGAGCGCTGGGCGGACGAGGTCGAGGACCTCGACCTCCCGCTCACCCTGCTCCACAACGACCTGCACGCCGGGAACGTCGTCCGCGCCCCCGACGGCGGCCTGCGCTTCTTCGACTTCGGCGACGCCGTCCTCGGCGCCCCCCTCGCCGGCCTCCTCGTCCCCCTCGCCACCGCCCGCCAGGCCCTGGACCTGCCGGCCGACGACCCCGCCCTGTGGCGGATCGCCGACGCCGCCCTCGAGGTCTGGTCCGACCTCGTCCCGCTCGACGCGCTGCGCGCCGCCCTCCCCGCCGCGCTCCAGCTCGGTCGGCTCGCGCGCGTCGAGTCCTGGCGCCGCTGCGTCGCCACGATGACCCCCGACGAGCGCGCGGACCTCGGCTCCGCCCCGCCGCCTGGCTGGCCACACTGCTCGACCCCGCACCGCTGGGCCGGGCCGCCCCACTAGGGTGAGGCGCGCGGGCCGGTAGCTCAGTCGGTCAGAGCAGAGGACTCATAACGTTCAGGCCCTAGGCGAGAATCCGCAGGTCAGCTGCAGGATCGCCTCGGCACGGACCCCGTTCGGACCCCTGCCGATCCGCGCTCGATAGGCTGCGAACGCGACACGGGGCAGTACCTCAGTTGGTTAGAGGAGAGAACTCATAATTCTTTGGTCGTCGGTTCGAGTCCGACCTGCCCTACCAATCCGCGACGATGTGTCGGCCGTGCGCCCTATCGTCGGGGCGTGACTTCGTTCATCTGCCCTCACTGCAAGGCGTTCAGCACGTTCTCGGTTGTATGGCTCGACAACAGCAGGCAAGCTGGCCCGACGTCCTCAACTCGGCACGGCGCGAGTCGATGCAACAACCCGTCGTGCAGCAAGGTGATCGGTGGCTACGTCCACCAGAGCAGTGGCGAGGTCAACGACTGGTGGCCGAGGCACGTCGGTGGGAAGGAGTTCCCGGACGTGCCTGAGCACATCGCCTCCACCGCTGACGAGGCTCATCAATCACTCAGTATCGGCGCCCATCGCGGCGCGATCGCACTGGCCCGTGCTGTCGTCGAGGCAACTGCGAAGGATCACGGGATCACCAAGGGCATGCTCGACAAGAAGATTGATGAGATGGCGAAGCAGGGCGTCATCTCCGACGCCATGAAGGATGCCGCTCACGAGATCCGGTTCGCCGGTAACGAGGTCGCTCACGCGGACTTGGCCGAGGAACCGATCACCAAGGAGGACGCGGAGGAGGTCCTGGCCCTGATGGACGCGATCCTGACCCGCGTCTACCAGGAGCCCGCCCAAGTTGCTCGGGTCCGCCAGCGCAGAGAGGAACGTCGCGGCGGCGAGTAGGTCCTGGCACAGCCGACCTGCGGAATGAAGAACCTGCCCAACGGCAGGCGTACGGTTCGCCGCTCCTCGGCTTCTGCAAGGGGAGCCGACGACCGAAGGAGGGGCTGCTATGCCCGAGACCAGCAACCGAGTTCGCCACGCTGTGAGCCGCTCGACCGGGGCTACGACCTGGACCCGCAAGGACGGGGACGAGTGGCGGACGACCTGCCTCAACCACGGGTCGGAGACGACCGCGACGAGCCGGGGTCCGGCTTGGAAGAATGGTTCGACCCCGGCGAACTTCTGCCCGAAGTGCAAGGCGATCGTCGCGGGCAAGGCCGACAAGATCACCGGCGACCGGCTTGACCTGCCGACCGCCAAGAAGACGGCGGCGAAGACGCCGACCGCCAAGGCCACCCCCACCCGGAAGGCGGCGAAGTGATGCTCTCCGTCATCCACTCGCCAGGCGATCCGAGGGTGCCGCGTTGCAGCGTGTGCGGCGCTGACTCGACGTGGGTCGAGCACGAGGACGAGTTCTGGATGCTCGGGGAGGACGACACGAGCGAAGGAACGTTCTTCTGCGACGCGCACAGGCCCTACTCCGACAAGTTCTCTGACCGCTTCATCGAGCCGGTCGAGGACGACCCCGACAACTGACCAACCCCGCTCGCAAGGTCGGCCCCCCGCCGCGGTCGGCCTTGCAGCACATCGCGGCTCGCCCGCAATCGCCCGTTTGCTGGGCTCGCGACGTTCGCCCGGACTCGCCCCCAGCCGGGAGGCTCGCGCCCAGCCTCAGCCCCATACGCGGACGCTCGCCTGGGCTCGCCGGGGTCGTACCGGCTCGCTCGGGTGTGCTCGCTGGGCCGTAGCCGGATCGTCGGGCGGAGGGGTGGGGGTCGGGGCGGTCGTCAGGCCGTCGAGCCGCGAGGGCCCTCTTGCGCGGCGTGATCAATCTCAGCCTAGAGTTGGAGAACTTCTTCAGGAGTTGTGCAGTCTGCGAACAACTCGGCGTACGGGTCGTCCTCATCAGGCTCCATGAACCGATCGTCAAACTTGCCCATCGTCGTCCCTCTGAAGGATCCAGACCTTCACTGAGCGCGGGTGATCGCGCCGGACACGCCCCTGGGCGGTGAGCGCTCGGACCGTCTCGGTCCGAATGTTCTTGGCCTGCGACTCTGTCAGATCGTAGGTGTCCATCAACCACGGGTGCAGTGGAGTGTGCGTCACCAGCATGCCGGTCTCGTCGTCCTTGCCAGCGTTCGCCCGCAAATGCTCGTAGACCGGCTCAACGAAGTCAGTGACCTTGGTCGCCATCCTTGGATGCTACTCATAGTCCGTCGACTCATCGACGTCATTTCGCGATGTTCTTCGGGTGCCCACTCCCGACCATCGCCGTTCCGAGCGGCGGCGTGACTTCGGGGCACGAGTGCGCGCACTGAGAAAGCCGCTCGGCTTGTCACAGGAGCAACTCGGTCAAGTCGCTGGCCTCGACCGGACGTACATCGGCAGCGTCGAGCGCGGAGAACGCAACATCAGTCTCGACAACATCTGGGTTCTGGCCGATGCGCTCGGTGTCCACCCGAGCGAGTTGTTCTGACTGGGCGCTACGCGAGTTGGGTAACGCTCGCCTTGCCCGTGGTCGATGGAGGCGCGGCGACCGTGTCCATGAAGTTGGCGGTGTCGGTGTCGAACACGTGGGCGTAGATCGCCTGCGTCACGACGACGTTCCGATGCCCCAACTGCTTGCTGATGTGCTCGATCGGCACTCCCGCCGATTGGAGGATCGACGCGCACGTATGACGCAGGTCGTGAAGCCTCATGCGCTCGGGCAGCCCAGCCGCCGCGAGCGCTGGCTTGAAGTGCCGCTTGTAGAACGCGTCTCGGTCCCACGGGCGTGACCAGTCGAGCCCACCTTTGCCGCCCTTGAACCGCTGCGCGTCGTGGATCTTCCGACCGGGCCACAGTGGCGCGGAGGGCTCCTTGCGGTTCGGGTGAGCGCCCAGATAGGCCGCTAGGTCGAGCGCCAGCCATTCGGGCAGACGCACGCGGCGGCTCGTGCTGTTCTTCGTGCTGCTGACCTCCCATCCGCCCCTCACCTTGGAACGCGTGCGTCGTACGTGGAGGACTCGCCGCATCGTGTCGACGTCGTCGATGTTTAGCCCGCTGACCTCGCTCGCCCGGAGGCCGGTGTAGGCCATGAACGTCACCATCAGCGCGTACGGAGTTGTCGGGTCTTGCTCGGCCATCGCCGCGGCAAGCTTGGCGACCTCGCCGGGTGTGAGGAACACGGCTTCCGGCTTGATCCGGCCCAGCGCCTTGTCGGTCGGCAACTCAACACCGGTCGCAGGATTGAGCGGGATCGCCTTGCGCTTGACCGCGTACTTGAGGACACCCGAGACGACGAGCCAGTGGTGACGGACCGTCGCCGGGGTCAGGTTCCGCTCGCTCTGGATGCGGTCGAGGTACTCCTGTACGTCAACGGTATTGATCTGGTCGACCCGCGTGGATCCGAACTCGGGGAGCACGCTGCTCTTAAGGATGCCGTTGATCTTGCGGAGGTACGCTGCGCTGACCTTGCCCTCCTTGCTCTTGGTGAACTTCGCTGCCCACTCTCGAAACGACTCCTTGCCCTGTTGTGGGTCGTGCTCGCGCTCGACGGTCACCTTGCGCCGGTGAGACTCGGCGGACTTCTTCGTGACGAACCGCTTCTTGCGGCTGTGTCGCTTGCCGTCAGCGTCGTACCAACTCCACCGCACCTCATACGGCTTGGGGCGGCTGTGGTCAGTCGTCAGTGTTGCCATTCTTCCTCTCCTTCATGATCTGATCGCGCCACGTCGTGGCTTCCTCGGCGGTGTCGAACCTGCCGCTGTGGCGCTCGCCGTCGAACCGGAACGAGATCACCCACTCGCCGCACACCAGCCGACGCGGCTTGACCGTCTTGGCCTTCCGCGTGCCCTTCTGGCCTTCCGGCATCCCGAGGGTGACCTGCTTGGTCCGCTCGTGGCTGAGTCGGCGTGCGAGCCGGTCAAGCTCGGTGCTCTCGTGGTCTCCCCACCCCACCGGAACAGGGGTGCGGCTGCTCGGCAGGTCCCATGCGCTCACGACGCCGCCTCCGCTCGCTCGTCCTCGGCACGGCGGAGCACCCGGAGAACGGTCGAGTGCGACCAACGCGCACCGCCGCCAGGGCTCGGAACCCCGCGCTCGTTGAGGGTCTGAGCGATCGCACGCGCACTCATGCCCTTTTGGTCGAGGTCGGCGAGCATGTGCACGGTCATGCCCGGAAGGTCGGCTGCTGGCCGGCCCGGCACCTTGCCCTTGAGCCGAGCAGCGGCGAGCCCTTCCTTGGTGCGCTGGCTGATCCGCTCGCGCTCGTCCTCGGCGATGACCTGCTCCATGTTGGTCATGAGGTTGTCGCTCTTGCTCAGGCTCGACTTGCCGTTGGTGTCGAGGATCGGCCAGCCCGCTGCACGTGAGCGCTCGAGAAGTTGCTGGCCGTCGATGAGCGAGCGCGTGGCCCTGTCCCACCGCAGGATCAGCAGTCCATCGGCCAGCCCGGTCTCCACGAGCCGGATCGCTGCCTCACGACCGTGCAGCCGGTCAGTCCTCCGGCTGGTCATCACGTCGGGGATCACGGCGATGAGTTCGTGCCCGTGTTGCCCGGCCCAGCCGTGTTGCAACGCTCGCTGCGCGTCGAGGCCGTGCCCTTCCTCGGCTTGCTTCCGGGTGCTGACCCGGATGTATCCCACCAGTCTCATTGGTGCCTTCCTTCCTGCTGTCGCCCCGGAGCGGATCGGAAACGGGCGAAGCCGCTCCGGAGCGTCGGAGGCGCGACCGTACGGTGAGGCAGTTGGGCAACGCTGCTTGCTGAGGTCACTTGCGGTTTGCGGGCCCTGCGGACCTGGGGTGGGGGTCGGCCCAGCCGCTCGACCCCGCAGCCGCGTACGCCCCACCTCAGGACGCGGGCGGGCGGTCGTACGGCCACGCGAGCGGGTCGCCGCCGTACTCACTCGGCCCGCTCGTCGGCGGGATGCCCGGGAGGATCGAGTCCTCCACGACCGTCGCCTCACCACGCACCGTCTGCGAGTGCCGGAAGTTCGGTCGTCGCTCGTACTCCGCCGCGTCCTCAGAGTCGTACTCGCGCCAAGCTTCTGCACGCGCATTGCTCTGCGCCTGGGCGACGTCCTCCCACGTCGGCTCGTGGCCCCCACCCCCACCAGAAGGGAGGCCGCTCGGCTCGTCGTACTCAATCGCGCCACGGTCGAACTGCTCAGCGCTCGCGGCTTCCATCAGGTGGTCCCACTTGCTCACGCCGACCTCAAGCTTGGCGCCAGGACCATGACCCGTCCTGTCGAGAATCCCCAACGCCGCACGGACCTTGGTCGAGTCGTCGGCGTTCTTGTCCGTGAGCACCTTGTGGAGCGCGGCAAGCGCCGGATCGACCAACTCCAGCAGCCGCTCCTTGGCCTTGCGCTTGTGGTCCGGGTGATTCCCACCGTGCTTCACGCAGACCAGCGAGCCGATGCGTGGCTTCATGCCGCATGGCTTCCCGGCATTGGGACCGTGCTTGGTGTGGGCGTTGCAGCCCTCATGGAGGAGCCCACACTTCTCACAGGTGGGACGGTTCGCGGGCCCAGCGGCACTTTCACGCTCCGCCATGCTGCTCGCCCCAGCCCTCGGCTTCTTCCCAATGGGGCTTCTAGCCGCCTTCTTCCTGTCCATTCCTCGGCCTCCTATCTCGTCGCTTCAGTCGCCGTCGCGGGGACTGCGGGTGCGCGGCGTCCCCGACGAGTCCCCGCTACCGCACTCCCCGTAGGGGTGCGGGGACTCGGGGACTCGCCCGCAGTGGCCGCTGCGGGTACTCGTGCGGGTACTTGCGGGGACTCGGGGACTCACGGTTTCGCCCCACGACCGCCAGCACAACCAGCACGCTTCTTGGTGAAGTCGGCCACCTGAGCGGGCGACTTCCTGACGCAGGAGGGGTGGGGGCAAGGACGCTCCACGCCTCCGTCTCCGATCCACCAGACCTTGGCGTTGCGAGCGCCGTGCGTATGGTGGATGCGCTTCTGGTCGTCCAACTCGCGCAACGCGGCGCTGACCAGACCCTTCTTGCTCGTGTCGCCCAACGCTTGCTCGATCGCGCCGACCTGTCGTGCCTTCTCCGGGGTGTCGGTCGGCAACTCGGTTAGGTGCTTGATCGCCTTGTCCTTGTAGGCGTCGATCTCTGTTCGCCGCTGGGCGCTCGCGCCGGACTTCTCCTCGCCGAATGCCAGTCGCCGCGTCGTCCAGTCAAAGGTGACGCTGAACTCGGGATAGTCCACGTCGCGACCGCTCGCATTGAGGAAGCGCTCGTCATTGCTCGACGTGTAGGTCCAGAACGCATCGACGTTGTCCATGAGCGCCGTAGCGCCACGAGCCCGCGCTTGCGACTTGGAGCCGTTGCCCTCGCCGGTGCCCTGCTGCGCGGTCCAGACGACCGCTCTGACTCCGGCCCGGCGAGCGATCCACTGCACGCGCCGGAAGAAGTCGCCCGCGCCGGTGTTGTCGTTCTCTTCCAGACCGTTGAGCGCGGCCTGCCAGGTGTCGATGATCCAGACCTTGACGTTGCGCTCCTGCAACCACTCGACCGCCCATTCAGCGTCGTGGTCGCGCATCATGTCGACGTGGTAGCCGCGCAGATGCAACAGGCTCACGCGCTTGGTGTTCTTGATGCCGTGCTCGTCGGCCCACTCGCGCCACTGCCAGTCAGGCAGTTCGTAGTTCCAGACCCCGACGACGCCGCCAACGTCGCCGACCTTGAACTGATCGAGGAAGGGCTGCCGGTCTGCCAGCGACCGCACCAGGTTCAGCAGAAGCGTGGTCTTGCCGACCTTGTAGCGAGCGATGATGGCGAGCGTCTGACCGTCCCAGAGGATCGTTCCCTCGCGCTCGTCGCGGTCGGTGTCGTGAAGGATCGGCAGCCGCGTCGTGCGGTCGGGCTGCCTCAGTTCCTCTGCGAGCGTGCGGAATGTCGGCGGCGGATCGAACTGCTGCTGCTCGTACAGGTCCCGCGCCACATCGTTGACGGCCATGCGCTTGAGTTGGCTGAACACCGCCTCCGGATTGAGGTGCAGGACAAGGTCGTCGTCGCTCGACTCGCTGATCAGACGCCCCAACGCACTAGAGAGCTTGCCCTTGACAGCCGCAAGGTCATGGGCAGCGGCAGGATCGCCGCCAGAACTAGGCTTCATCACGAAGTCCTTTCATTGAGGACCCCGGCTCGGTCGTCCTCATCGCCGGGGTCCTCGTCGTTGGTCAGGCCTCGGCGTTCGAGCCGTCGCACATGTCGCAGATCGGTCGTCCCGCAGCGTTGACCGCAACTCCGCCACAATCAGGTGGCAGCAGCGTCGAGCCGCAGTCGGCGCAGCCGGGATCGTCCTCCGGGTTGTCCAGC
This sequence comes from Nocardioides humi, assembly GCF_006494775.1. Classification (NCBI taxonomy): domain Bacteria; kingdom Bacillati; phylum Actinomycetota; class Actinomycetes; order Propionibacteriales; family Nocardioidaceae; genus Nocardioides; species Nocardioides humi. Next base: position 5,499,526 of record NZ_CP041146.1, read on the forward strand.
AGCCAGTTCATGAACGCGATGAGGTCGCCCTCGATCAGTTGCTTCCTCCACATGGCAGGCTCCTTCTCTTGTTCGGCTGGCAGGCCTTGTTTGAGGGAGCGGACGGGGAAGGCCTGCCAGCACAAGACCCGTCCGCTCCCGGCTCTCTACCGGCGGCGCCGCCCGTCCGGTCGCTCCTGCATCAGTCGTTGGAGGTCGGTGTTGCGAACCTCGGCATGCAGTGGGCAGTCGTCGGGTCGTCCGCGCCACGGGCACCCCTTGACCGGGCAACCCTGTTCGCGGCTCGACTCCATCGACTCTCACCGCTCGCCGTCCACGAGCGTCGGACGCCAGTTGCGGATGCCGGGGTCGAACTGCACGACGTATCCGTTGTTGGCGTTGACCCACCCCAACCCCTCCACGCGGGCCAGGCCGTCGTACTCGTCGGCGTCGAGCGACCCCGAGGACCCCACCGAGCCTCCGCCGCCTGGGGCGTACTGGGTTGCCGCTCTTTCGAGGCGGTCGAGGTCGACCACCCGGAAACCGTCAAGCCGTAGGCCAGCGTCGAGAACGTCGGTCACGTCCTTGTGCCTGCGCCGCTTCGGCGTGATGACCGTGATGCGGCGCTGCTCCGCGCCGACCTCGCGGAGGTTCTGGTACCAGCGCCATGCGGAGCGAGCACCTGCCACGTCCTGATCGGCTGCGATCAGCAAGTCGGACCGGCTGTTGAACCTCACGAACCACTCGGCTTGCTCGACACGTGGCCGTACAGGGTTCGTTGCGCTGGTCGAGGTCATGCCGGTGATCCCGGTGAGGTTGTCCGAGTCCTTCTCGCCCTCGCAGATAACGAGCGGGACATCCGCCCTGAGTGCGGCGGCAACCTCCTGAAGCTTGTAGATCACGCGGCCCCACTCGCCTGCATCAGCGGCAGGGATTCCCTTCGTCAGGACGGCCGTGTCGCCCTCCCATCGGAGGAACTTGCCCCAGCGGAAGTCCTTGGGGTCGAGCCGGACCTTGCAGAACCGAAGTCGGCCCTTCTCGTCGGTGTAGTCGTATCGGGTCACGACGCGGCCCATGTCAGGCGTCCTCGGTGGTGAGCGTGCGGGTCATGAACTCGGTGACCTCGATCAGACGGATCACCTGATCCCACGGCACGGTGATGATCCAGCCGGGCCGGTCCACGTCGTTGTCCGGGACTTGCAAGGTGACCGAGTGCTCGCAGGATTCGAGCACCCATCCATAGGCGCCGTCGTCGGTGACGGTCTCCACGCGGACCATGAGGTCCATTGACGAACTAGACTTACGAGCGTGCGACATAGCGATTCCTTTCCACGGGGTTGTGTCGCCAAGGAGCAGCGCGGGTGAGGCGTGAGGGTTTGTCCGATCCCTGAGGAGTCCCCACCCGCGCCGCTGGTCCTTCGGTCAGCCCTCTCCGGGCCAGTAGCGGCTCTCAAGCCACGCATCGACGCTCTCCGGGTTGACCCGGATATGGCCGATCTTGATCGCCTCAATCTCGCCGCGCTCGACGGCGTTCTTGATGACGCGCCACTCGATGCCGTAGTCGTCGGCGGTCTCGCGCATGTTCGGCCACGATGCGGCCTCGCGAGCCTTCTGCTTCATGTCAGGCATTGATCTCTCCCGTCTCGATGAGGACGTCAGGGTTGAGGTGGTTGACGCACGACTGGCACAGGACGAGCGCCGCGAGGTTCCGGCGAATGTTGACCACGGCGACCCCAGCGGGGACACCCAGGACGCGGCAGCGGTCGCACTCGACCTCACGGCGCGGCGCGGTCGCGACGACCTGTCGGGTGATGTCGTGCGGGGTGAGCGCGTGGTCAAGCTCGACCATCCGGCTCATGGATGCGTAGAGCAGGTATGCCCGATCACTCCGCATCCCGACCCACTCGCCGCCCATGAACTCTTCCAGCAGCACGCGCTCGACCTCATCGTCATTCGCCAGTTGCTCGTTGAAGGTCCACGCCTTGTCGACCTCGTTGATGAGCGACAGAACCTGATCGACCTGCGCCCGCTGCCCAGGCGTCAGCGCGGCGGACTCTCCCGGCTGCATCGCTAGTAACCGGCCGGCACTGCATAGGCGGGGTTGGCCGTCACCTGCATGACAGCCGCAGCGCCACGGTGCCGGACACCGGTTCCGAAGCCGCGGAGGAAGGTGGAGTCGATGATCGGGTAGGCGTTGTTGTCACCGCCGAGAAGCTTGAGGCCCTGCAGGTTCGCCTGCGGGTGCTGACGGATGGCCACCGGGTTGAACGCCGAGTTGGGACCACCGGTCGCGACGGCAATCACGTACCCAGCGGGCACCAACGAACTGATCCCGACGAATGCCGGACCATAGGCACCGATCAAAGGGAGGTCTCCGATCTTGGCCGGAGGCGTGTCGCCCACGACGCTCTCGGAGGTCAGCCGGGCCGGTGCGCCGTCTCCAGGAATGAAGTCGTAACTCCCCTCGCCGCCACCCGCCACGCTGCGGAAAGTTCGGATCTGGTTGCCCTCAACTCGGTTGACGAGCAGCACGAGTTGGCCGTTCGTGCCGTCCCCGTAGCCGTGCTCAAGGACAAGCTCCATGAGCGCATCGACTGCGATCTGCCCACCGGCAGCGGAGAGGCTGGCCGTGCCTGATGTGACGTAGTGAGAATGAACCCCGAACGTCTGGCCGTCGTGCTCGGGCGGCACCATCGCGTCGCCGTTCCACAGCGGGTACACCGCGGCCCCCTTCTCGTTGGTGCGGGCCACGTTGTTCAGCAGCGCCGAGAGGACGGCCTGGAACAGCTGCTTGTTGTCAGCCTCCAGGACGCTGTTCGTGATCGCATCGGTCTGCTCACGCGTCGCCGACGCAAGGAACTGCCAGGTGAACCTCGTTGCGGCATCCCTGAACTTGAAGGTGTAGCCGAGTTCCACGCCCTCAACGGTCGGCCGCGACGCCACCGGGATCCCGTACTCGGTCGCATCCTCGAAAGATGCACCGGTGAAGGACTGAAGGACGGCGTCAACCGCGAGCGTCGTCTTGAACGTCAGCAGATTCGACAGCGTGTCGCGACGAGCGTTGAACTCCTTCACGACTTCGGAGTAGTCCGCCCACAGACGGTTGAGGTCGGTACCGTCCCCGAGCCGAGTGAGCAGGTCGCCGGTTGAACTGATTCCACGAGCCATTGGGCCCTCCCTACGAAGTGGTTGACTAGGCAACTAACGCTAGTTCCGTCGGGTCGGCTGCTTCCGAGTTATGTGCGCCGCTCGTGCGAACGGGGTCCTCTGGTCGTCCACACGAACAGCGCGCCGCTATTGAGGTTTCAGGCTGCGGTTGGTCTGAGCACCCACCGACCCGCTGGGACAGGAATCCCCACCCCAGCGAGACGGAAGGCGCTCAGGAGACGGACGCCTCGATGAAGGCAGAGACGTCCTCGGGTCGGAACCGCAGGCGCTGGCTACCGGCCAGGCGCACGGGACGTAGTGCGCCGTCACGAGCGAACTTGCGCACGGTGTACGGGGCGACGCTGAGGATCTCTGCGACCTCGTCAACGGTCAGAAGATGAGCAAGGGCTGCCATGTCGAACCTTCCGGGTGCGGCTCGCGCTCGGCCGCAAGTGATGGGAAGGCATGGCAGCCCTGTGACTTACGCAGGCGACTGTAGCCGAGTGCGGCGGGGTGCCGCTGGTACGGAACCAAGCTGTTGGGCAGCGACCCCGAACGGACCCCGCTCGCGCCGTTTCGGGGTGTTGCTCACTGGGGCGCGGCGTCGCTCGCCGTACCGACGTTTCTGCAGGTCATCGGGCGTGTCGGCACGGAATCCCGCATAGGCACTGGCGATTCGGCAAACCGTGGACGCCTCAGGGCCGGGTACTCATAATCCTTGGGTCGTGGGTTCGAGCCCCACCCGGCCTACTCCGCGTCACTCGCCCCAGCCCATGGGGAACACCTCGAACGGCGCGGCGAACGCGGCGCCCAGCCGCGACCCGGCGGTGCGCGACATGCCCTCCAGGAACTCCCGCGGGTCCCAGTTCTCCCAGCCCAGTCCGTCGATGTACGCCGCGTGCGCCTTCAGCGACTCGACACCGGCGTCGAAGGTGGCGGTCGTGTCGACGGCGTGGGTGGCGTCGGGGGAGCCGAACGCCCACACCGCCCGGACGCCGCTCCACGGCTCGAGCCCGTCGCCGAGCTGGTCGGCGAAGACCCACCGGTTCCCCGCATCCCGTACGGCGTCCACGACCGCGCGCCCGACGGCGATGTGGTCCGCCTGGTTGAGGTTCCGCCCGCCCCAGGTGTCGCGGAAGTTGCCGGTGATCACGATGTCCGGCCGGTGCCGCCGGACCTCGGCGGCGATGACCCGCCGCAGCCCGACGCCGTACTCCAGGACGCCGTCGGGCTGGCGCAGGAAGTCGACGACGTCGACGCCGACGATCTCCGCGGAGCGGACCTGCTCGGTCTCGCGCACCTCCCGGCAGGTGTCGGGGTCGAGGCCGTCGATGCCGGCCTCGCCGCTGGTCACCATGCAGTAGGCGACGGTCTTGCCCTGTCCGGTCCAGCGGGCGACCGCGGCCGCGGCGCCGAACTCCATGTCGTCGGGGTGCGCGACGACGCACAGGGCGCGCTCCCAGTCCTCGTCGAGCGGCTGCAGTGGTGCGGGCTTCTCGGTCATGCACCGAGCATGTCACTCGTCCCCGCCACGGCCCAGCCGCTCGATCAGGGCCACGGCGTCGTGGGGCGCCCGGCCGCGCGCGTCGTTGTCGAAGTAGACGAACACGTCGGCGTCGTTCGACCAGCGCCGGCACTTCCGCGCCCACCGGTCGAGCGAGCGGGCGGCGTACCCGCTGGCGTAGAGCTCGGTGTGCCCGTGCAGCCGCACGTACGCCACGTCGCTGGTGACCACCTCCGCCATCGGCCAGCGCCCGGGCGAGTCGGAGACCACGCAGCCGATCCCGTGCTCGCGCATCTGCGCGAACGCCTCGTCGGCGCAGAAGCTGCGGTGACGGAACTCCACGACGTGCCGCACGTCGGTCGGCAGCAGCCCGTAGAACGAGCCCATCAGGTCGGCGTCGTACGACAGCGACGCGGGGAGCTGCCACAGCACCGGCCCGAGCTTCGGGCCCAGCTCGCGCGCGCCCGAGTCGAAGAAGCGGCCCAGCCCCTCCTCCACGTCCCGCAGCCGCTCGAGGTGGGTGATGAACCGGCTGCCCTTGACCGCGTACACGAAGTCGTCGGGGGCGGCGTCGCGCCACGTCCGGTACGACGACGGCCGCTGCAGCGAGTAGAAGGAGCCGTTGATCTCGATCGACGACATCCGACCGGCCAGGTAGGACAGCTCCTCGCGCTGCACCAGCCCCTTCGGGTAGAAGTCGCCGCGCCAGGAGGCGTACGCCCAGCCCGACGTGCCCACGCGGATGCGACCCATCGACACGCGGTACCCGGGCGGAGGCACCCTAGGCTGCGGTCGTGATCAAGTACCTCGGCTCGAAGCGCACGCTCGTGCCCGTGCTGGGGGAGCTCGCCGTCGCGACGGGGGCCCGCACCGCCGTCGACCTGTTCACCGGTACGACGCGCGTCGCCCAGGAGCTCAAGCGCCGGGGGCTGCACGTGACCGCGGCCGACCTGGCGTCGTACTCGGCGGTGCTGAGCGACTGCTTCGTCGCCACCGACGCCACCGACGTCGACGAGACCGCGCTCGACGCCGAGCTCACGCGCCTCGCGGCCCTGCCGGGCGAGCGGGGCTACGTGACCGCGACCTTCTGCGAGCAGGCGCGCTTCTTCCAGCCGCGCAACGGCCGCCGGATCGACGCGATCCGGGATGCGATCGAGCGCGACCACCCGCCCGGCAGCCCGCTGCGCCCGCTGCTGCTGACCAGCCTGATCCTCGCCGCCGACCGGGTCGACTCGACGACCGGCGTGCAGATGGCCTACCTCAAGCAGTGGGCGCCCCGCTCCCACGCCGACCTCGACCTCCGGCGCCCCGCGCTGCTGTCCGGGCCGGGCCGGACCGTCCACGGCGACGCGATGACCGTGGTCGACGACCTGGCCCCGGTCGACCTCGCGTACGTCGACCCGCCGTACAACCAGCACCGCTACTTCGCGAACTACCACATCTGGGAGACCCTGGTCCGCTGGGACGCACCCGAGCACTACGGCATCGCGTGCAAGCGCGTCGACGTCCGTGAGCGGCGCAGCGTCTTCAACAACCGGCGCGCGATGCCCGGCGCGCTCGCGGACCTGCTCGGCCGGCTGCGCGCCGAGGTCGTGCTGGTCTCCTACAACGACGAGTCCTGGGTGACGCCCGACGAGATGACCCGCTGGCTGCACGACGCCGGCCACGCGCGCGTCGAGGTGCTGGCCTTCGACAGCAAGCGGTACGTCGGCGCGCAGATCGGCATCCACAACGGCGCCGGCGAGCGGGTCGGTCGGGTGGGGCGGCTGCGCAACGTCGAGTACGTCTTCGTCGCCGGCCCCGCCGACCGGGTGGAGGCCGCGGTCCGCACCCGCGATTCCCGGGACTGACCGGGCCTGACCGGGGTCAGCGGGCCGTCGCGTCGGCGATGAGCAGCCGGTCGTCGTCCTGGACGAGGAAGAGCGTGATCTCCTCGGTGCGCGAGCCCCCGCCGGCCAGCCGGTAGCGATAGGTGTAGGTCACCGACATCGCCTCCGGGTCGGCGCTGATGTCGAGGATCTGCGGATCGCGGATGGCGCCCCACACCTCGCGGTAGCGCGGACTGCGCTGCTGGTAGGCCGGCGTCAGCCAGGCGAACCCGGCGGCCGGGTCGCCGCTCGCGGTGACGACGTAGTCGCGGGCGAAGACCTCCAGCTCCGCGGCCGTCGGCGGGGTGGGACTCTCGGACGGCTCGACGGTCGTCGGCTCCTCCTCGGGCTCGGCGCTCGTCGCGCCCGAGGTCTCCGGCCGGGTGCGCGGCGCCTCGTCGTCGCCCCCGGAGAACAGCAGCGCCGCCCCCGCCAGCCCGAGCAGCGCGATCACCGCCACGCCGCCGAGCACCAGCCGCGCGGCACCGATCCGCCGCCGCTCCGCCGGCGGGTCGACCCGGGCGCGCAGGTAGTCGGCCACCTCGGCGGCCGACGGCCGCTCGCGGGGGTCGGCCCGCAGGCCGAGCTCCACCAGCGGCCCCAGCCATCCCGTCGTCCGCGGTACGACGAGCGGCGTGCCGTACGCCTCGGGCGGGTGTCCGGTGGTGACGTGCAGCAGCACGGCCGCCAGCGACCACACGTCGTCGGCCGGCTGCGGCCGCAGGCCCATCGCGAGCTCGGGCGGGGTGAACGACGGGTCCGGCACGGCCACGGTGCGGTCGAGGAGGACGGCGCGGCCGCTCTCGTCGACCTCGATCGCCGCCGGCGAGACCGCGCCGTGCAGGCCGGAGGCGGCGTGGACCGAGGCGAGGGAGTCGGCCACCGGCAGCAGCAGCCGCGCGGCGTCGTCGGGCTCCAGGACGCCGTGCGTACGGACCCGGTGGGCCAGCCGCACGTCGTCCATGGCCCAGAAGGCTACCCAGCCGCGGAGTCGGCGCCGTCGATCAAGAGCACGCCGTCCTGCTCGACCAGCCGCAGGGTGACCCGCTCCGTCACCCGTCCCTTCCCGGGGAGGCCGTAGGAGTAGCGGTAGGTGACGGTCATCGCCGCGGGGTCGGCGGTCACGTCCAGGATCGTCGGGTTGCGCATCGCTCCCCAGAAGTCGGCGTAGCCGGGGCTGGCCGCCTGGTAGGCCGGCGTCAGCATCGCGAACCCCTGCGCCGGGTCGCTGTGCGCGGTGTCGACGTACTCCTGCGCGAACGTGGTCAGCCGGTCCGCCGTCGGCGCGGTGGGCGACGGAGCGGCCGGGCTGCTGGAGGTCGCGGTGGACCGGGCGGCCGGCGTCCCGTCGTCGCCGTCCGGACGGAGGAGCAGCACGGCCACGACGAGCACGACGACGACGGCGGCCGCGGCGGCGACGACGCCGGCCCGGCTCCGGTTCCCGCCCCTGGCGGGCGGTGCAGCCGGGAGCTCGGTGGTCCGCTCCGCCACGACCGCGGTCCCGGCGAGATGATCGCGCACCTCGGCCATCGCCGGCCGGGACTGCGGATCCTTCGCCATCGCCCGCGCGAGCAGCGGTCCCAACCACTCCGCGTCGGGCACGACCGGCGGGTCCTCGTGGGCGATCCGGTAGACCACGGCCAGCGGGCCGTTGTCCCGGTCGTCGCGGTGGTACGGCGGCCGCCCGGTCAGCAGGTGCACGAGCGTCGCTCCCAGGGACCAGACGTCGCTGGCCGGCGTCGCGTGCCCGCCGGTCGCCACCTCGGGCGCCAGGTAGGCGGGGGAGCCGGTCACCAGCCCGGTGCGGGTGAGGGTCGCGTCGTCCGAGCCCCGGGCGATGCCGAAGTCCGTGAGCTTCGCGCCCTCCGGGCCGGCCAGGATGTTCGACGGCTTCACGTCGCGGTGCACGATCCCGAGTGCGTGGGCCTGGGCGAGCGCGTCGGCCACCGGCGCCAGCAGTGCCGCCGCGTCGTCGGGGGAGAGCGGCGCGTCCCGGACGACGGTCGAGAGCGCGCGCCCGTCGACGTACTCCATGACGAGCCAGGCGCCGCCGTCGGTCGTCACCAGGTCGTAGACCGCCACCACGCTCGGGTGCCCCAGCTGCGCGGCCAGTCGGGCCTCGCGCTCCGCACGGACGGCGTCGCTCCCGAGTCCGGACGCGGAGCCGAGGCGCTTGAGCGCGACGCGCCGGCCGAGCACCTCGTCGTACGCCGACCACACCGCGCCGTTCGCGCCGCGCCCGATCTCGCGCTCGAGGGTGTACCGCCCCGCTACCCGTTGACTGGTCATCGTCCTCGCAACGTACCCGCGTCCACCGAGGAGAGCCCAGTGCGCCGTCCGCGAGCCGATGGGGCACCCTTGTGACGGGACCAGCCCACCTCAGACCCGAACGGAGAGGACCGACGTGTCCGTCGACACCACGCTTCTGGACGACCTCGAGTGGCGCGGCCTGCTGGCCGAGTCCACCGACCGCGACGCGCTGCGCACGGCGCTGAGCGAGGGGAGCGTCCGGTTCTACGTGGGCTTCGACCCGACCGCGCCGAGCCTCCACATGGGCAACCTGGTCCAGATCGTCACCGCCATGCGGCTCCAGCGCGCCGGCCACACGCCGTTCGCGCTCGTCGGCGGCGCGACCGGGATGATCGGCGACCCCCGCGACTCCGGCGAGCGGACCCTGAACTCGCTCGACACGGTGCGTGAGTGGACCGACCGGGTGCGCGGCCAGATCGAGCCGTTCCTGTCCTTCGAGGGCGAGAACGCCGCCACCATGGTCAACAACCACGACTGGACCGCGGGCCTGTCGGTCATCGACTTCCTCCGCGACATCGGCAAGCACTTCCCGGTCAACCGGATGCTGGCCCGCGAGACGGTACGCCGCCGGCTCGAGTCCGGCATCAGCTACACCGAGTTCTCCTACGTGCTGCTGCAGTCGATGGACTTCCTGACCCTCTACCGCGAGCGCGGCGTCACCCTGCAGTTCGGCGGCTCCGACCAGTGGGGCAATCTCACCGGCGGCGTCGAGCTGATCCGCCGGGCCGAGGGCGCGACCGCCCACGCCTTCGCCACGCCGCTGATCACGAAGGCGGACGGCACCAAGTACGGCAAGACCGAGGGCGGGGCCCTGTGGCTCGACGCGGAGATGATGCCGCCGTACGCCTTCCACCAGTTCTGGCTCAACGTCGAGGACGAGAAGGTCGGCGAGCTGCTGCGCGTCTTCACCTTCCTCCCGCGCGCGGAGATCGAGGCGCTGGAGGCACGGCACGCGGAGAAGCCGTTCCTGCGCGAGGCGCAGAAGGTGCTGGCCGACGAGGTCACCACGCTCGTGCACGGCGCCGCCGAGACCGAGGGCGCCAAGGCGGCGGCCCAGGCGCTCTTCGGCAGCGGTGACGTCACCGCGCTGTCGGCCGCCACGCTGGAGGCGGCGCTCGGCGAGGCGGGGACGGTCGACGTCGACGGCAGCGCCGGCGTCCCCGACGTCGTCGAGCTGCTCACCCTCACCGGCCTGGCGAAGTCCAAGGGCGAGGCGCGGCGCACCGTCGCCGAGGGCGGCGCGTACGTCAACAACGACCGGGTCGACGACCCCGAGCACGTGCCCGCCGCGAGCGACCTGATCGCCGGGTCCTGGCTGGTCCTGCGGCGCGGGAAGAAGCGGTTCGCGGGCGTGCGCGTGCGCTGACCCGGAGCCTGTGGCCCGGGTCACGTCGCTCCGATTTGTGCTTCGGCGGCGGAGTCCGTAATGTTCTCTTCGTCGCCGGGTGCGGCGGGAAGCAAGACGGCGGTCAGCCGGAGGGCTTCCGGCCCCGCGACCACCACGTCTCGAACTCCTGTTCGGGCGCCGGTCAGAAAAGCAAGCCTTGCGGGTTTGGTACAGACCGGGGTCACGGTCGAGGAAGTCGCGGACTGCATCAGCTCGAGGACGAACCGGCGACGGGGAACCTCGGAGCGTGTGATGTTTGAGAACTCAACAGTGTGTCATG